>NZ_AP018400.1:1522500-1822500 GCF_003609975.1 Streptococcus ruminantium | reverse complement strand
TACCAAAAGCACACTTTAGAACGACCAGCGAGATGTTGGATGAGTTTGCCTTTCTCGGTGATAGTCTAGCAAGAGAGATTGTCATCACTAATCCCAATGTCATGCTAGAGCGCTTTGAAGAGGTAGAAGTTGTCAAAAGCGACCTCTATACACCGTATATCGAGAATGCAGAAGAAACAGTTGCTGAGTTGACCTATCAAAAGGCTTTTGAAATCTATGGCAATCCTCTACCAGACATCATTGATTTGCGGATTGAGAAGGAGTTAACCTCCATTCTTGGTAATGGCTTTGCTGTGATATATCTGGCTTCGCAGATGTTGGTAACACGATCAAATGAGCGAGGCTATCTGGTTGGTTCCAGGGGATCTGTCGGATCAAGTTTTGTGGCGACCATGATTGGAATTACCGAAGTTAATCCGATGCCGCCGCATTATGTCTGTCCGAACTGCCAACATAGTGAGTTTATCACAGATGGTTCCTACGGCTCTGGATTTGACCTGCCAGATAAAGAATGTGAGAAGTGCGGTGTCAAGTACAAAAAAGATGGTCAGGATATTCCATTTGAAACCTTCCTTGGTTTTGATGGGGACAAGGTACCGGATATTGACTTGAACTTTTCCGGGGATGATCAACCATCCGCCCACTTGGATGTACGGAAGATTTTTGGAGAAGAATATGCCTTTCGTGCTGGAACGGTTGGTACGGTAGCAGCCAAAACCGCCTACGGTTTCGTTCGTGGTTATGAACGGGATTACGGTAAACTCTATCGCGATGTTGAGGTAGAACGGTTAGCAGCCGGAGCGGCCGGTGTGAAACGAACGACTGGTCAGCACCCAGGTGGTATCGTTGTTATTCCAAACTACATGGATGTTTACGACTTCACTCCTGTGCAATATCCCGCTGATGATGTAACCGCTAGCTGGCAGACTACTCACTTTAACTTCCACGATATTGATGAAAACGTCCTTAAGCTCGATGTTCTGGGGCATGATGATCCGACTATGATTCGGAAGTTGCAGGATTTATCTGGTATTGACCCACAAACAATTCCTGCCGATGACAAGGGGGTGATGGCTCTCTTTTCTGGTACGGAGATTCTGGGGGTTACGCCAGAGCAGATCGGTACACCGACTGGCATGCTTGGTATTCCTGAATTTGGAACGAACTTTGTTCGGGGCATGGTAGAGGAAACCCATCCAACGACCTTCTCGGAACTGCTTCAGTTGTCAGGTCTATCACATGGTACAGATGTCTGGCTGGGCAATGCTCAGGACTTGATTAAGGCAGGCATTGCTGACCTATCAACTGTTATCGGTTGTCGTGATGACATCATGGTGTATCTCATGCACGCAGGCCTAAAACCCAAGATGGCCTTTAATATCATGGAGCGGGTACGGAAAGGCTTGTGGTTAAAAATTTCTGAAGAAGAACGAAATGGCTATATTCAGGCGATGAAGGATAACAAGGTACCGGATTGGTACATTGAATCCTGTGGAAAAATCAAGTACATGTTCCCCAAGGCTCATGCGGCAGCTTATGTCATGATGGCTCTACGAGTAGCTTATTTTAAGGTTCACCATCCTCTCTACTACTATTGTGCCTACTTCTCCATTCGTGCTAAGGCATTTGATTTGGCGACTATGTCTGGTGGTTTGAACCGTGTTAAGGCCAAAATGGAAGAGATTACCATCAAGAAGAAGAACAATGAAGCTTCTAATGTGGAGCAAGATCTCTATACTACATTGGAGTTGGTCAATGAAATGTTGGAGCGTGGTTTCAAGTTCGGTAAACTGGATCTTTATAAGTCAGATGCTACTGAGTTCCTCATTGAAGGAGATACTTTGATTCCGCCATTTGTTGCCATGGATGGTTTAGGAGAAAACGTTGCTAAGCAATTGGTAGCGGCCCGCAAAGAAGGGGAGTTCCTTTCCAAGACCGAACTTCGTAAACGTGGCGGTTTATCAGGTACTTTGGTTGAAAAGATGGACGAAATGGGGATTCTCGGCAAGATGCCAGAGGATAACCAGCTCAGTCTCTTTGATGATTTATTTTAAACAGAGTCTGGAATAAAAGCATGGCTCTGTACTCAAAAACCGAGCCTGGGCCAATGGTCCAATCTCATATATAAAAAGCGAACAAAGCTAGTTTTCTGACAATCAGAATCTTGGTTTGTTCGCCTTTTTGTTCAATTCTAGATCTAAAGGACTTGATAATTGAGATTTTCAAAATTGAAAATCTTTTTGTCCCAAGCTCGCTTTTTATATGCATAATTTATTATAGATAATATAGGGAGCCAAAAATTAAAATATTTTTACTCAGATTCTTTGTTAACGAATACAATTTTCTTTTAGAGTGCTGAGTCAAATAATTGACACTACTTAGTGATAATTGTATAATTTATATACAATCAAAAAATTACTAAGTAGTAATAAAAGGAAAAGAGGAAATCCTATGTCACATTTTGCAACTCTACAAGAAAATCGTCGTTCGATCTATGCACTTGGTAAAGAATTGCCAGTATCAAATGAAGAAGTGGTAGCACTTGTTGAAAAAGCCATGAAGGAAGCACCATCAGCTTTCAACTCACAGTCAAGTCGAGCAGTTATTCTTTTTGGTGCTGAGTCGGATACTTTCTGGAATGAAATCGTCTATAGTGAATTAGAAAAGGTAACACCTGCAGAAGCATTTGAAGCAACGAAAGATCGCTTGGCTGGCTTTGCAGCTGGTGCTGGAACCATTTTATTCTTTGAGGACCAAGATGTGGTGAAAGGTTTACAGGAAAACTTCCCGCTTTATGCTGAAAATTTCCCAATCTGGTCTGAACAAGCTCACGGTATCAATTTATATGCAGTGTGGCTGGCGTTTGCAGAGAAGAATATGGGAATGAATGTGCAACATTATAATCCATTGGTTGATGCACAGGTCACTGAAAAATATGGGATTCCTGCAAGCTGGAAACTCCGTGCTCAGGCACCATTTGGTAGCATTGTTGCTCCAGCGGCAGATAAGGACTATATAGCAGATGGTGACCGTGTAAAAGTATTTGGCAACTAGCATGTTTTGGCAATTATGTTTTTAATGGTGAAGCATCTTGATGACTCAATAACATTTGCAAACATATAGCTCCTTGCTCAACTTCCTCCTACTCGGGGAAGTTTTTTTACTTGTTCAATCTTAAAATATGGTATAATAATCTAGTATCATAGCCAAAGGAGAATATCATGGTATTACCTCATTTTAAAGAAAATCTAGCAAAATATGCAAAGCTCTTAGTATCGACTGGTATCAATGTACAACCGGGTCATACTGTTCAATTGACTATCAGTGTGGAACAGGCTGAATTAGCTCGTTTAATTGTGAAAGAAGCCTATGCCTACGGTGCAGCAGAAGTTCTTGTCAATTGGCAGGACGATGTTATTGCGCGTGAACGGTTGGTGAATGTTGATGTGGAATTATTGGAACAGGTACATCCACAGCGCATCACAGAGATGAACTACCTCTTGGAGCGTAAGGCTAGTCGTCTGGTTGTTTTGTCAGATGATCCAGGAGCCTACGATGGAGTTGAACCAGAAAAACTATCTCGCAACGCACGCGCTCTCAGTCAAGCCCTCAATCCGATGCGCCAGGCAACACAAGCCAATAAAGTCAGCTGGACTCTTGGTGCAGCTTCTGGGTTGGAATGGGCTAAGAAAGTCTTTCCTAATGCGACTTCTGATGAGGAAGCTGTAGACCTTCTTTGGGATCAAATCTTCAAGACATGCCGCATCTACGAAGAAGACCCAATCAAGGCTTGGGAAGAACATGAGGCACGTTTGGTGGCCAAGGCCAAAGTCCTCAACGACGAGCAGTTTGTTAAGCTTCACTACACTGCGCCGGGCACAGATTTGACCCTAGGTATGCCGAAAAACCACTTGTGGGAAGCAGCTGGCTCTATCAATGCCCAAGGTGAGAAATTTATTGCTAATATGCCGACAGAAGAAGTTTTTACAGCACCAGATTATCGTGTAGCGGATGGTTATGTCACTTCTACTAAGCCACTCAGCTATAACGGAAATATCATTGAAGGGATTAAGGTAACCTTTAAAGATGGTGAAATCGTTGACGTATCGGCTGAAAAAGGTGATGAAGTCATGAAAAAATTAGTTTTTGATAACGCTGGTGCACGTGGTCTTGGTGAAGTAGCTCTTGTACCTGATAAGAGTCCAATCTCTCAGTCAGGCGTGACTTTCTTCAATACCCTCTTTGATGAAAATGCTTCAAATCACTTAGCAATCGGCTCTGCTTATGCTTTCTCTATTGAAGGTGGTACAGAAATGAGTCAAGAAGAGTTGAAAGAAGCAGGACTCAACCGCTCAGATGTCCACGTGGACTTTATGATCGGCTCAAATCAGATGAATATTGATGGTATCCGTGCAGACGGTACTCGTGTACCAATTTTCCGTGATGGTGAATGGGCTATCTAAGGGAAATGGATAGATTATGGCAAGTAGTATGAGGCTGGGGGAGCGGCCATCTTTTATGAAAGGAATGGTAATATTATGATTACAAGTATTATCGCAGGTGCTATTATTGGTCTCATTGCTGGAGCTATTACTTCCTCAGGTGACCGCCGAGGTTGTTTGGGAAATATTATCCTAGGATTGGCGGGCTCTTGGATTGGACAATTACTATTTGGTTATTGGGGACCACAACTGGCAGGTATGGCTTTAGTGCCCTCTGTTTTTGGCGCCATATTATTGATAGCGATTTTTGGTCGAAGTCGCAGCAGTTAGGAGCTGAAAAAGCACCATTAGTTTAGTAAGTGGTATCAGTAAAACAATTTCAGACAGAGAGACTGTTGAGAATCTCGTGATGTATTTGTCAGCATATCAATAGAAAATGGGTGGAATAAACCACCCAGTAAACGACTCGAAAGGGTCGTTTTTTTGTTGTAACAGTTCTATTGGAAAAGAATGGTGGATTTAGTCAGATTGATTCCCTTTGGGGAGTTTTCATGTGTTTAAGTAACAAAAGATTGTTTGAATCATTATTAAAATAATTATATGAAAAATATATTGAAGCGGTAGAAATTGTCCGGAAAGCAATAGTTGTATATGATTTAGAGGGAGATGACCTTTTAAAAAACTTAGCACAGTCTCTATTGATAGATCTATTAGAAAAGGAGTCAGTAACAAATGAAAAAGATAATGATTAAATATGGCTTATCATTGCTACTGTATGTTGTTTTATTTGGAGATAAAATTTCTCCTGTCATATTGCAATAAGAAAAGCGTGATTTTAGATAAACAAACGAATAAAAGACTTAAAGCCATGATTCTAGGAGTCAAGGTTTTAAGTCTTTTGTTTATTTAGCAAGCTGAATGTTTATGCAGTCAATTTTTGTTTATTTAATGACCAACATTCCCTCTTTCACTGCAAATGGGTGTTCGGGATCAATGCGGTCATAGAACATGACTCCGTTGAGATGATCAATTTCGTGTTGAACTACAATGGCATTGAAACCTCGGAGTTTGATACGGTGTTTGTTGCCATTTTTATCAAAATAATCTACTGTTACACGAGCATGGCGGACGACATAGCCTTGAACTTCACGATCAACAGATAGACATCCTTCTCCCCCTTCAATAGCTGCTTCCTGAACGGAGTGGGCTACGATTTTTGGATTATACATAACCTCTTGGAGGGAATAGGCTTGGGTAGGTGGATTCCCTTCCTCATCCTCCGGATTTGGGACTAAGACTGCAATGATACGCTTAGATACGTCAATTTGTGGCGCTGCCAGTCCAACACCTCCGCGAAGGTTCAGCTTTTCGGCCATGACAGGATCCTGCGAATGCTTGAGGAATTGCATCATTTTTTCTCCTAAAATGATTTCCTGATCGGAAAGGGGAAATTGGACTTCGGCAGCAATCTGACGGAGGGTCGGATGTCCCTCGCGAATAATATCGTCCATATCAATCAGATGGGATGGTTTTGTTAAGGTTTCAAGTACAGACATATTTCTCTCCTTTGGATTTATTTTTTAGATAAGTATAGCACGAAACAGGGGAGAATAAAAGCCATACTCTACACAGATTGAATACGGATCCTATAATTGACCAAACCTTTGGTAGATTGTTTTACTTGTTTGTTGATTTTTACTGGAGATTTTATCCATTCTGCCTCAAATCTGTTATACTAATAATGGATGAATAGACGAATCATGAAAAGGAGAAATCATGAAAAGGATTTTAGAAAAAATGAGCCTCTTGGCTCTGTCAACCATGTTGGTATCAACCTTTGCTGTCTCACCTGCCATACCTCAAATGATTGAGCATTTTGCTAAGGAGGGAATTTCTGCTGGGCAGGTAGAAAATTTGGTGACCATTACCTCTTTTGCTATCATGGTAACCCTCTTACTGAATGGTTTCATCGTTCGTATCCTGTCAGAACGAGCTATCATCATCATAGGACTTTTGTTAATGGCAACAGGTGGATCCATGCCTGTTCTTTTCTCAGCTTTCCCACTTGTTTTTCTCGCTAGAATTTTACTAGGCTTGGGAATTGGTTTGATCAATGCGCGTGCTATCAATATCATAGGGACCTTTTTTACTGGAAAAGAACGAGTACAGATGATGGGGCTACGTGGTTCTGCAGAAGTTTTAGGAAGTGCTGGTTTAACCCTGCTGGTTGGTTGGCTGATTCAATTTGGTTGGCAACGTGCATTCATGGTCTATTTGTTTGCTATGGTGATTTTAGCTTTATTTGTGCTTTTTGTTCCACAAGAAGAGTTTGCTGCCCACAGCGAAATCAAACTTGAAGAGCCAGGGACAAAAATAAAATTGGATAGATACATGTGGCAACTGGGGATTATTTTAGCTTTTCTAGCTTTCTTTGTTATCAATGTCAATACCTTTTTAACCATCCGTATTCCGCAAATCGTTTTGGAAAAAGGGATAGGAACAGCCCAACAGGCTAGTTTGATTCTCAGTCTTATGCAGGTTATGGGAATTGTGGCTGGAACACTCTTTGGCTTTTTGATGGGGCGTTTAAAGGGGTGGTTACTGGCTGTATCTTATGCGATTTATGGTCTGGCTGTCATCGGTATTACAGTTGCTGGTAGCCTCTGGCTTCTAGGTCTAGGCAGTATGATTTCGGGTTTTTTCTATAGTATTATTTTAACAATTGTATTTAGTCAGGTAGCAGATCGTGTTCCTAAGTCTCTGCTTAATACCGTCATGACAATTGTTTTGATGGGATGTTGTACAGGCGGAGCGACCTCTGCAATTTTGCCTATTTATCTGGAAAAGCTCAATCCGACAACTACAGGAGCCTTTGGAATTTATGCCATCGGCTGTGCTCTGATTAGTGCTAGTTTATTTTACAAACAAGTTCAGTTGAGGAAGTAGGAGTCGTTTTCGACTCCTTTTGTTATAATAGGTGAAGAGGAGGTTTAGTATGTTAGAAAACAATCGGTTAAATGAGTTAATACTCCGATTTCCAGAAGATGTGCAGCTCATTTTTAAGAACATGATTTCTTCCTACCAATTAGGCTATGTGGATTATGTCTATCAAACGGATAACAATGCAACTCAGAATCGGCGCATTAAAAATCTGATAAAAAACTTCCGTAGAATGGACTATTTTTACATCATGCCCCTGCAGCAGGATCTGGCTTTAGAGATTGCCAATCAGTGGCGCTATGAAGCTCCCTATGATATTTACAATGTCAGTGCCAATCCAGAAGCTTATACGGAGCTGATCTCGCCAGAGGCACGTGAGAATTGCTTTTTTGCTGTTATCCGTAATGCTGCTCTCATGGGCTATTTTCGTCTGGAGTTAGTTGGAAGTTGCTTAGAGATTGGCCTTGGGATGAAACCATCCTTGACAGGTCAGGGAAATGGCAGAGCTTTTTATCAGGCCATTGAAGATTATATAAAAGAACAGTATGCCCCAGATAGCATCTGCCTAGCGGTGGCCAAATTCAATCAGCGGGCACAGGCTCTCTATCGAGCAGTCGGCTTTGTCGAAAAGAAACAGTTTCTTCAAACTGCTAATGGAAGTCAGTACGATTGTGTTAGAATGGAAAAGGATATGACATGCGATTAGATAAGTATTTGGTTGATTGTGGTGTTGGCAGTCGAACAGAAGTCAAGAAGATTTTAAAAAGTAAGCAGGTGATGGTCAACAATCAAGTGGAAACCTCACCCAAACACCAGATTGATGAGAAGGTGGATAAGATTATGGTAGCAGGTCAGGCCTTGACTCATGAAAATTTTGTTTATTACCTGCTCAACAAGCCAAAAGGAGTGATTTCAGCAACAGAAGATAGTCATCACCGGACGGTTCTAGATCTGTTGGACGATACAGCCCATCATAAGGGTGTCTTTCCTGTTGGACGCTTGGATATTGATACGCACGGACTCCTATTCCTAACCAACAATGGACAGCTAGCCCATGCCATGCTGTCACCCAAAAAGCACGTGGATAAGCGCTATCGTGCAAAGGTGGATGGCATTATGGATCGGGTGGATGTAGATCGGTTTGCCGCTGGTCTGGCATTAAAAGATTTCACCTGTCAGCCAGCCCAGTTAGAAATTTTATCTACCGATGAAGAAAAAGGGATTTCACTGGTAGATATTACGATTAGAGAAGGAAAGTTTCATCAGATTAAACGCATGGTGCAGGCTTGTGGGAAAAAGGTAATAGACTTAGAACGTTTATCCATGGGCCCATTGACTTTGGATCCCAGTCTTGATCCTGGGCTTTACCGTAGATTGACTGAGGCAGAGTTGGCCAAATTAGAAGTATTTGGTGTGGAGCTGTGATGGGAAGTAAGGGGATTGATTGCAGAGCAGAATAAGGAATGGAGGAGAGATGTTGCTTCGCTCCCTATTTTTTACCGCTACTCAAACAAAAAAATATAAAACTTCTTGTCAAAGATTAGTTTTTTATGCTATAATATCAGAAGCGTAGGTTTTTAAACTCATCCCGTGAGGTGAGAAAGACAACAGGAAAATCAATTAAGGGCCTATGACTATGTATATTTAGAAAGTCTGGGTCTTTTTGTGTACCCAGAATGGGAGAATGATGAATACAAAAGCCAACCTTTTGTTTGATGTCCATGAGAAACCAGCTCCACTTCAAGGGATACTGCTTAGTTTCCAGCATGTATTTGCTATGTTTGGTGCAACGATTTTGGTGCCATTGATTTTGGGAATGCCGGTGTCGGTTGCTCTCTTTGCTTCAGGTATTGGAACCCTGATTTATCAAGTGGCAACGCAGTTTAAGGTGCCGGTTTACTTAGGTTCTTCCTTCGCCTATATTTCAGCCATGTCTTTAGCGATTAAGGAAATGGGAGGAGATATTTCGGCAGCTCAAACTGGTATTCTCTTTGTCGGTTTGATTTATGTGCTGATTGCGGCTCTTGTTAAGATGGTCGGTACTAGATGGATTGACACTCTTTTGCCGCCAATCGTTATTGGTCCCATGATTATTGTTATTGGTCTTGGACTCGCCAATTCAGCAGTTACCTCTGCTGGATTTGTGGCAGATGGAGATTGGAAAAAGGTGGTGGTTGCAATAGCAACCTTCTTAATCGCAGCGTTTGTCAATACCAAAGGGAAAGGCTTCGCCAAGATTGTTCCTTTCTTGATTGCTATCATTGGTGGTTATATTCTTGCCCTTACGCTTGGTCTGGTTGATTTTGAGCCTGTTTTAAAAGCAGCTTGGTTTGAATTGCCGCGTTTCTATCTACCATTTAAAACCAGCATCTTTGACTCTTATCGCTTCTATTTTGGACCTGAGATGGTTGCTATTTTGCCGATTGCAGTCGTGACCGTTGCTGAACATATTGGTGACCATACTGTTCTTAGTCAAATTTGTGGACGTCAATTCTTGAAAGATCCAGGGCTCAGTCGTACCTTGATTGGCGATGGTGTAGCGACTGCTGTTTCAGCCTTTATCGGTGGTCCTGCTAATACGACTTACGGTGAAAATACGGGGGTTATTGGGATGACCCGCAATGCTTCTGTATCCGTTATTCGCAATGCTGCTATGATTGCTATTGCCTTTTCATTCTTAGGTAAATTTACTGCCCTCATCTCAACGATTCCAAGTGCAGTTCTTGGGGGTATGTCCATCTTACTTTATGGTGTTATTGCCTCAAATGGTTTGAAAGTGTTGATTGAAAGTCGTGTGGATTTTGGTCAGGTTCGGAATTTGATTATTGCAAGTTCTATGCTGGTATTGGGACTTGGCGGAGCTGTTTTGAATCTTGGTGCCATTAAGCTATCAGGTACGGCTCTCTCAGCGATTGTGGGAATTATTCTAAATCTAATCTTGCCAAGAGCTGAGAAAACGGAATAGCCGACTAACCGATTGGAGATGTCAAAAGTGAATTAGTCTTATCAGACTTTTGTTTGACACAATATTATTTGACAAAAGTCTCCTTCCTTGTTAAAATGAATAAGGTCCTAAAGGACAAATCTAGCTTTTTCTTGGTTGCAGGTCGCCAACCTGTCACTCGGATTAGGCTCAAATAAAAGGAGAATAGATCATGGCAATCTCAAAAGAGAAAAAAAATGAAATCATGGCGCAGTATGCTCGTCATGAAGGCGACACTGGCTCAGTTGAAGTACAAGTAGCTGTACTTACTTGGGAAATCAACCACCTTAACGACCATATTAAGCAACATAAAAAAGACCATGCAACTTATCGTGGTTTGATGAAAAAAATCGGTCGTCGTCGTAACTTGTTGGCATACCTACGCCGCACAGATGTTAACCGTTACCGTGAATTGATCAATTCACTTGGATTGCGTCGTTAAGATAGGTATAAAGTCCGTCAAAAACGACTGAAAATAGAGAACTGCCAATGTCTTCGGATATTGGCAGTTCTTCTTTTTTCTGGGTTTTAGGTTGTGTTCAACTGCTCAAGATGTGAGGACGCAGCTCGTATCAATTATTCAGCAAGAACTTATGTCGGGTTCTTACTCAATCTGTAATGCGAATCTTTGATAGTGGATGGGGTTGTTGGGATAAAAGGCATATAAAAACAAAATATAACTCGATAATATCAATAAAATTATAAAAAACAAAAAAAAAGTAATTGACTTTTTAAAATAAGTATATTATAATGTATTCAGTTGATTAGCTAAAACATTTTAGAAAGACTAACTATTAAAAGTCAATAGGTAAAATGAAAAAATATAAGTAATGATATTGATAAAACTGAATAAAAATAAACATGAAAACACCTAAAGCTTACATTATAGGATATGTATGATGTTTCCAATACAAAATATGTTTGAATTTAATCATCCAATATTTTCAAAAGTATTCAGTATTTAAAAAAAATAATTAATAAGTATGCTCAAAAAATGCTGGATCAAGAAAGACATAAAACAATTGATGATATAACAAATGTATGTGAAGATTATCCTGATGATATCAGTCAGCAGTTAGATCAGATATTGAAATGTATACTGCAAAGTTATGCTGTTTTAGAAGTGGACCATAAAAAAATTTTTTTCCAGCGGATCCACAAGTTTATAATACAAATCCCTATAGTATTGCTCATGGTGGGCTAGGTGTTTTGTATTCTCTACGACGAATTTCTGATGAAAAAGAAGGAACAATATTAAACGAAATACAAAATATTAGTAACAATATTATTAATACTACATATGGGGTGTTATTTGATGCTTGTATTGATATTTCAAGTGGATTAATGATTGGAGAATTGAGTTTTGCATACTTTCTCATGTGTGAGAACAAAATATTAGAAGCATGGAATATTTTTAATAGAAGTTTCAAAACATTAAAAAATAGTAATAATACGGGGATATATTATGGTATTTCTGGATTTGTTATTTTAGGAGCATACTTTGGATTTGAGGGATGTTCCGAAACAATACTTTTAGAGTTACAAGAATGGTTGCTGGAAAGACGGTTAGAAACAGATGTAGTAGGATTGTATGAGGGGGAATCTGGTGTTGCTTTGGTCTACTTAGTGATGTATATGGTTACAAACGATAGACGTTATTTAGATATTGGGGAGAGCCATGTAGCAAATATTTTGACGTATGTATATGAAAACTCACATGGAAACCTCACTGTAGACCGAGTTGGGAAAAATAATTCTGGAAAGAGGATTGAGTCTCCGTTCTTATACAATGGTTTGTCGGGTATCGGGTATTTGTTGCTTTACTATTATAAAGTGACTAAAAATGTCGAATACTCAAACATGTTAAACAATATCTGTTTGAGTTTAGATTATGATATCCATTATTTTGCTACTCTGATGCGTGGATTGGCAGGGATAACTGATTTATTAATTACTTGTTTACAAGAGGGAGTATTGTGTGATGAAGTCTCAGAAAGAACATCAAAAGTAGTTGATCAGCAAATCAAGACTTTGAATCTTTTTGAACAGAGAGACGGGAGTGGGATATTATTTGGATTTTTAGGTGAAGGAAATTTAAAAATTTCCCATGATTTACATTCAGGTAGTAGTGGAATAGCGCTCGTCTTATATAGATACGTAAAGTATAAGCAAGGTGTGCAAACAGCACCCTCAGAGTTTGCTTTATATTTACTTGATGAAATCTTTAGAAAATGGAGAACGGGTTATGAGATTAAAACAGGTATGGAGAATATTGCCTAAGTTTAAAATATGTTTACTCTTGCTTGCATTGGTAGGAGCGAGTTTTGACGGTATTATTATGTCTCAGGTTATTTCGAGAGTTAGTAAATTTAGCTCGGAATCAACTGTAAAAGATATTTTACTATTCGCTGGTTGCAGTATATTGTTCTATTTATTGATTCAATTATCAGATTTATTTGTTTCAATAATAAAAAACGATTTACTAAAAAATCTGCATAAAAAGTATAAGATGGAGCTGTTAAACTATCTTGGAAATAAGGGAAATGCATTAGACGTTACAGAGTCTCTTGCGGTATTAACAGTAGATTTAAAATTAGTAGAAGATAAATATTTTTCCGTTCTTTTTGATTGCTTATACTACAGTCTTTTAGGGGCAGTTTCATTGATATATCTTGTCTATCTAAGTCCTGCAATTTCTGTATTATTTATTATTTTCTCATTTCTTCCAATGTTGCCAGCAATACTATTTAGCAAATATCTAGGAACTGCAACAGAGAACTTTACTAAGTCGAATGAGAAATTTATTCGTAGCATAAAAGATATTTTTCAAGGTTTTTCGGTTCTATGGACATACGGTGCGAATCGTAAGTTTTTAGGGATGACTGAGACAACTGTCAATGACTTAGAAAATAGTAATGAGGCATTAAATAATAAACACAGCATAGTTAACCTTGTTTCTTCCATGCTATCGTGGTTAAGTTATATTGTTCCAATAACTGTAGCTCTAGTATTTGTAACCCAAGGGAAACTAGATGCTAGTATTGTTATCGCTTTATTTTTAGCCAGTGACCGTGTTATCTATCCATTTAGAAATGTTTCGAACTATTTACGGATGATACAATCAACGGAGCAGACTCGAAAAAAATTAGAGAAAATGTTGCAGGATTCTCAGCAACAGGAAGTGTCTGAAAATCATATTGATGAATCAATATTGACGCCTGAGATTCAATTTTCAGGTGTTGCAATTGGACACGGAATGCCTATTATAAAAAATTTTAATGCTACAGTTCCATATGGTCGAAAAATACTCATTAGAGGAGCCTCAGGAAGCGGCAAGACGACCTTACTAGATAGCATACAGGGGGTACTTCAGCCATTGGAGGGGGAGATTTCTGTATTAGATCGTCAGAAGAAAATAAACAATCCTAGCAATCAAATGGCTAGAATACAGCAATCTCCCTACTATTTTGAGGCAAGTTTAAAAGAGAATCTCCTAATGGCACTGGAATCAGTCCGTGAGGAGGAGTTGTTAGCCTTGCTTTCAGCACTAGGGTTGGTAGAAGAGCTAGGTGAAGATTGTTTAGAGAAATATTATGGTGAAAATGGGGCGCAGTTATCAGGAGGACAAAAACAACGTATTGAGATTGCCAGAGCCCTTCTTCATAATAAGAAAATCTTATTAATTGATGAGGGAACGTCAGCAATTGATAAAAAGTCTTCGACTCTCATTCGTAACAAACTTGCCCAATTACCAATTACAATCTTTGAGGTTGCTCATCATTATACAGAGTCGGACTTAAGCCTATACGATGAAATATGGGAAATTCAACCGAATAGTGGTACAATAGAGAAAATACTATGAATTGGAATGTGAATCGTGAAAGAAAAGATTGCTAGTCTTATTAAGCGGACTCGTTTGGAGAAGGGATTTAGTCAAAAAGAACTGTCTGAGGGTATTTGTGCTCAGGCCGTTATTAGTAAAATTGAAAAAGCCGAGGTTTCTCCCTCAGTCGAATTATTTTTTAAACTTGTCAAAAAATTAGACATTGATTCTAGTGTGATATTGGAATTGTTTCAGCTAAAGAAGAGTACAGAAGAATCTATTCTTACGGATGAATTGAGATCTATTCTTTACCGAAGAGAGTATGATACATTAGAATATTTTTTACAGTTTGTTTCAAAAGATTCTGTACCTTCGAATCAAAGTCCCTATATACGATATCTTAATGGGGTATTGTTGTTTGGAAAATATAAAAAAACAAACGAGGCATTAGAAATTTTGGAAGAGTTGCTGCCTACTTTGGTTGAAAACTCTAATCTATTTTTACGAGTTGGGATTGCCATTGCGGGGATATATTCTGAGTTAGAAGATTATACAGCATCAATGAACCAATATGAAAGTCTCATTCATCACTATAATGAATCAAATGCCTGGGAGCTGAAAGTATTATTTCAATACGGATATTCTAGAATTTTGTACCTGTGTAACAGCTTTGAAAAGGCATTAATTTATAATGCTGAATCACTAGAATTGCTAAGGAGTCGAAATACTTTATTTATGCTAGGTAATACTTTATTAATGAGAGCCAATATATTAGCGAAGCGCTCTATTATTTCAGAAGCGATTGATATGGTCAAAAAAGCAATAGTTGTTTATGACTTAGAAGGTGATGAACTTTTAAAAAATTTAGCTCAATCATTCTTTATAGATTTAATGGAAAAGGAGCCGAAAGATGAAGAAGAAATTAATTAAATTTAGTTTGTTATTGTTTACATATGTGATTTTATTTGGAGATAAAATTCCTCCAGTAATACTAAGTTGATATTGAAAATCAGTTTAGATTATCATAAAACACCTAAATCCCTCAAAATGAACGGCAGGAAGTAGGTGTTTTTTGATTAACTTAAAAAATTGAAAAATATCATTGGTTCAGAATTTTTAGACTGCATCACCTATTCATTTTAGGTTGTGTTTTTATGTATGCTGTTCTTCATTCGTTTTTCATCGGTTTTTATCATAAATTCCTTCCTCATTTCCCCACATTTTTCATCAAATATGATAAAATAAAGAGTATGCGTGGTTTTGTGCAAAGCTGAATCCGATAGGGGTATTGGGTTGAACTTTGTGGAAAACACGTATTCCTCTGCAAAAATCAAATTCATACGGTAAGAACTCAATTTGGTAAACTCTGTTTGCACAGTACTTTAGTTTGTCTTCCTATCAGTTGGCTATGGTATCGGTAGGGCTACCTTTTGGCATAAGTTAAATTTTTAACGATTCCCACTGCTGTTGAAACTCAAAATAGAAGTGCATTTCTGCGTTTTTTCTTGTTTGAAGTTTGATTTTTATTGAGCAAAATAAATATCAGGAGACAATTTATGTCAAAACAAGTATTTGAAACGGTTTTTGCTGGCAAGAAGTTGGTTGTTGAAACAGGTCAAGTTGCCAAACAGGCCAACGGTGCAGTTGTCGTTCGCTATGGCGACTCAACAGTTCTCACTGCAGCGGTTATGTCCAAAAAAATGGCAACGGGAGACTTCTTTCCGCTCCAAGTCAACTACGAAGAAAAGATGTATGCTGCTGGGAAGTTTCCAGGTGGTTGGATGAAGCGTGAAGGCCGACCATCAACAGATGCGACCCTAACTGCACGTCTGATTGACCGTCCAATCCGTCCAATGTTCGCTGAAGGCTTCCGCAATGAAGTGCAAGTAATCAATACGGTTCTTTCTTATGATCCAGATGCATCTGCTCCTATGGCAGCCATGTTTGGTAGTTCCTTGGCTCTTGCTATCTCAGATATTCCCTTCAATGGACCAATCGCAGGTGTTCAGGTTGGCTATGTAAACAGTGAATTTATCATCAATCCAGATAAGGCAGAGATGGAAGAGTCCTTGCTTGATCTGACAGTGGCTGGTAATAAGGATGCTATCAACATGGTAGAGTCAGGTGCCAAAGAATTGTCAGAGGACATCATGCTTGAGGCTCTGCTCAAGGGCCATGCAGCCATTCAAGAATTGCTAGACTTCCAAAACCAAATCGTAGCGGCAGTGGGTAAGGAAAAAGCAGATGTTGAGTTGTTGCAAGTTGATCCCGACTTGCAGGCGGAGATCGTGGCAATTTATAATGATGATTTGAAAAAAGCGGTGCAGGTTGAAGAAAAACTAGCCCGCGAAGATGCAACCAATGCAGTTCGTGAAGCAGTCATCACAGCCTACGAAGAAAAATACGCTGAACACGAAGAGTTTGACCGCATCATGCGCGATG
This sequence comes from Streptococcus ruminantium, assembly GCF_003609975.1. Classification (NCBI taxonomy): domain Bacteria; kingdom Bacillati; phylum Bacillota; class Bacilli; order Lactobacillales; family Streptococcaceae; genus Streptococcus; species Streptococcus ruminantium. The sequence continues at coordinate 1,805,870 of NZ_AP018400.1, read as the reverse complement.
TTCACGAAATCTTAGAACTCATGGAGCACGCAGAAGTGCGTCGTTTGATCACAGAGGACAAGGTTCGTCCGGATGGCCGCCGCGTAGATGAAATTCGCCCGCTTGATGCAGAGGTAGATTTTTTACCAAATGTTCATGGATCAGGTCTTTTCACTCGTGGCCAAACACAAGCACTTTCTGTTTTAACGTTGGCACCGATGGGTGAAACCCAAATCATTGATGGTTTGGATGATGAATACAAGAAGCGTTTCTTGCACCACTACAACTTCCCGCAATACTCCGTTGGTTCAACCGGTCGTTATGGTGCACCAGGTCGTCGTGAAATCGGTCATGGTGCCCTTGGGGAGCGTGCTCTTGAGCAAGTTTTGCCAAGTTTAGAGGAGTTTCCTTATGCTATCCGTTTGGTCGCTGAGGTTCTGGAATCGAATGGTTCATCATCGCAAGCTTCTATCACGGCTGGGACACTTGCCCTTATGGCGGGTGGTGTACCGATTAAGGCACCGGTTGCAGGAATTGCCATGGGCTTGATTTCAGATGGCACCAATTATACTGTTTTGACAGATATTCAAGGTCTTGAGGACCATTTCGGAGATATGGACTTTAAGGTAGCAGGGACTCGTGAGGGGATTACAGCCCTTCAAATGGATATAAAGATTGATGGCATCACACCGCAAATCTTGGAAGAAGCACTTGCACAAGCCAAGAAAGCTCGTTTTGAGATTCTTGATGTCATCGAAGCAACTATTCCAGAGGTTCGTCCTGATTTGGCACCGACAGCACCGAAGATCGATACCATCAAGATTGATGTTGATAAGATTAAGATTGTTATTGGTAAGGGTGGTGAGACCATCGACAAGATCATTGCAGAGACTGGCGTAAAAATTGATATTGATGAAGACGGTCTTGTAGCAATCTTCTCACCAGACCGTGAAGCGATTGAACGTACGAAAGAGATTATTTCAGGTCTTGTTCGTGAGGCTAAGGTGGATGAAGTATATCAAGCGAAAGTTGTTCGTCTAGAGAAGTTCGGTGCCTTTGTTAACCTCTTTGACAAGACGGATGCTTTGGTGCATGTTTCTGAAATGGCTTGGACTCGTGTCAACAAACCCGAAGATTTGGTAGAAATCGGTGATGTCGTTGATGTCAAGGTTATCAAGATTGATGATAAGGGACGTGTAGATGCTTCTATGAAGGCTCTTCTTCCAAGACCAGAAGGTTGCACAGAAGAAAAGCGGGAACGTTCAGACAAGCCACGTCGTCACAAGGAACACAAAGATAAAAAAGACGGTAATTTTGGGGAGTTTAAGTTCCACAAGGTGGAGAAAAAGTAGTGATAGACTGCTCAAACGATCCAGCAGTTGATAAAGGTTAGAACAAACACAAATACGGTGTAGTTATAGTGCTGTTGCTGAAATGAAAAGGGTCTGTGAGACTTGTTTCGCAATCTCTATTTTCACGATAGTAGTATCTAACTGCTAAAGGGATAAGCTACTATGTCAGACAGTTTCAGAAAATAAAAATAGAGGACTGGACGCTATGCCCAGCCTCTTTCCGTAGTAGACCATTCTTTGAAAATTGCAGTCTCACGGTTTTCTCGCTGTCTGGTTGAGTGTCTATTTTCTCGGAATGCGTTAGGAAAGGAAGGAGTTACGACATGGGATGGTGGAAAGACACCATTGAGATTGTAAAAGAAAAAGATCCGGCAGCACGAACCAGTCTGGAAGTCCTTTTGACCTACCCTGGCGTTAAGGCTCTAGCTGCTCATCGTTTCTCTCATTTTATGTGGGGAAAAGGCTTTAAGTTATTGGCCCGTATGCATAGTCAATTTTGGCGTTTTTGGACCAATATTGAAATTCATCCTGGAGCTAGTATCGAAGCGGGGGTTTTCATTGATCATGGAGCTGGTCTAGTGATTGGAGAAACTGCTGTTATAGAGTCGGGCGCTATGCTTTATCATGGAGTGACCTTGGGTGGGACTGGTAAGGATTGTGGTAAACGTCATCCTACCGTTCGCAAGGGAGCACTAATTTCTGCTCATGCTCAGATTATTGGTCCTATTGAAATTGGTGAAAATGCCAAGGTCGGAGCGGCAGCTGTTGTTTTAGCAGATGTTCCGGCAAATGTGACAGTGGTTGGTATGCCAGCCAAAATTGTCCGCGTCCATGGAAGAAAAGATGAGAAGGTCATTCATGATATGGAAGACGGTCGGGAACACTATACGACCAAGTTAGCTGAGTTGAAAGAAGCTAGCCACCATTCCTCGCATTTATAAGATAAACAAGGGAAAATGATGTTACTAGAAGAATTTGAAACCGGTACTGCTGTCATTGAACCGACAGATCATTCCATTCGTGGAGGAGGGGAGGTCTGCGATACGTTGATTCTTTCCTTTAATGGTGAGGTGATCGAGAGAATTACAAAGCTAAAAGATGTGCGTGAGGGCGGTGCTCTTTATAATCTCAATGGTCGTTTGCCTTGGTATATCTATGAAGTCGAGGGGATTCAGGTAGGAGTCATGTTAGCACCGATTGGGGCATCTATGATTGTCGGAAACTTAGAAGAGTTGAAAGCCAAGGGCTTTAGGAAATTTATTATTTTGGGGACTTGCGGTGTATTGGACAAATCTATCCCAGCGGATAAGATTATCCTACCTTGCTCTGCTCTGCGAGATGAGGGAACCAGCTATCATTATGCTTCGGCTAGTGACGAAATCAGCTATGACCCGGCTCTGCTATTGACCATGGAAAAGGCCTTGGATCAAGTGGGAATCGAGCATGTGCGGGCCAAGACCTGGACGACGGACGCTTTCTATCGGGAAACGGCTGCCAAGGTCAAACGCCGCCTAGCCGCTGGTGCCATGGTGGTCGATATGGAAGCTTCTGCTATCATGGCCTGGGCAAACTTTCGTCAGGCTGAGGTTTATCAATTTTTTTACACAGCAGACTATGTGGATCACCACAAAAATGAATGGGATGTGCGGTGGGATAAACGTCAGGAAGATTGCATGGTCTTCTTTGAGGTTGCTATGGCCATTGCTAAAAAGTTAGAAAGTAGATCATGTTAAAAGAATTATTGCAAAAGAATTGGCCCTATGTGCTGACATCAATAGCAGGTGTCATCATGTTATCTGTAAAATTTTCACAAGGTAAGTGGCAGTTGGGAATGATTTGGTTGGTAGCAACGACCTATTGGCTAGTAAAACTTTATCAAAAGTACCAATTTTTAAAAAATGCCCAGAGATAATGGAGAATCTATGATTAGAATTTACGATACCATGACTCGCAGTTTGCGTGAGTTTGTGCCCTTGGAAGAAGGCAAGGTCAAGATGTATGTCTGTGGTCCAACAGTTTACAACTATATCCATATTGGCAATGCTCGTAGTGTGGTGGCTTTTGATACTATTCGGCGTTATTTTGAGTACTGTGGTTATGAGGTGATGTACGTTTCCAATTTCACAGATGTGGACGATAAAATTATCAAAGCTGCCAATGAAGCTGGTATGACAACCAAAGAATTGTCTGATCGGTTTATTGCAGCCTTCAAAGAAGATGTAGCTAGCTTGGGTGTTAAACCTGCAACAAACAATCCACGTGTTATTGATTACATGGATGAGATTATTGATTTTGTGCAAGTCTTGATGGACAAGGGCTATGCTTATGAGGCGGCTGGTGATGTCTATTTCCGGGTGAAAAGAGCTGAAAACTATGCTCGTCTAGCTAATAAAACCTTATCGGACCTTGAGGCCGGTGCTTCTGGTCGGGTTGATGGGGAAGGTCAGCTCAAGGAGCATCCTTTTGACTTTGCTCTTTGGAAGTCAGCTAAGCCAGGTGAGGTTTCTTGGGAGAGTCCTTGGGGCGCTGGTCGCCCTGGTTGGCATATTGAGTGCTCGGTTATGGCGACAGAGATTTTGGGAGACACTATTGATATTCATGGTGGCGGTGCAGATTTGGAGTTTCCTCACCATACCAATGAAATTGCCCAATCAGAGTGTAAGACAGGTCAGACTTTTGCTAACTACTGGATGCACAATGCCATGCTCAATATCAATGATGAAAAAATGTCCAAGTCCTTAGGCAATTTTCTGACAGCACATGATATGTTGGAGCAAATTGACGGACAGATTCTGCGTTTCTTCCTATCCACTCAGCACTATCGTCGTCCACTTAACTATACTGAAAAGGCTATCCATGATGCGGAGGTAAATCTCAAGTATTTGAAAAATACCTACACTCAACCGGTATCAATGGTCACGGATGAAGCAGGTCTGAATCACTATTTGTCGGCTTTTGAGTCGGCAATGAATGATGACTTCAATGCGGCAAATGGTATTACAGTTGTCTTTGATTTTGCTAAGTGGATTAACTCTGGCAACTACGATGAAGCAGTCAAAGAAGCCTTTGGGAAGATGTTGGCAGTTTTCGGTATTGTCTTTGAAGAGGATGTCTTGGACAGCGAGATTGAGGTCTTGATTGCGGAGCGTCAAGCAGCTCGTGCTAATCGAGATTTTGCTACAGCTGACCGAATCCGTGATGAACTGGCATCTCAAGGTATCAAACTATTGGATACAAAAGATGGAGTGAGGTGGACACGTGACTAGTTCAGTAGATGTTAATCTCATCAATGGCATTGCTCTTGCTTTTGAGGGTGATGCGGTTTATGCCATGTATATTCGCAGGCATTTGATTTTCAAGGGCATAACCAAGCCTAATAAATTGCACAGCGAGGCCAACAAATACGTATCAGCTAAGGCGCAGGCAAGCCTAGTTTCAGCCCTCTTAGAGGCTCAGCTATTGACCGAAAAAGAGGAGGAAATCTATAAGCGAGGGCGCAATACCCACAGTCACACCAAAGCTAAGAATGCGGATGTGGTGACCTATCGCATGTCTACAGGCTTTGAGGCGGTTTTGGGCTACCTGCATATGACTGGGGAAATCGAGCGTCTAGAAGAGTTGGTGACTTGGTGTATTGAACGAGTGGAAAGGGGCTAGAATGTACGAAAAGGAGTTAGTTTCTTGGTTTCCAACTGCTCGAATCGTGGAAGAAGAATTGCCACAATCGTCATGGCTTTCACTGGTTTTAGAAGATGGACGTTGTTTACAAGTTCCCAAAGAGGAGTTGACAGCAAGGGAACTATTCTTATTTGAGCTATTGACTGGTAAGACTAAACAAACTTCTTCTAACCCTTGGTTTCTTTATCTAAATCAAGGTGGGAAACTTCCTCAACCTTTGGGAGCTTTACAGGCTATTTATATCCATATTCCGGGTTCTAGTGATACAGAAGCGATTAAGACCTTGTTGGAGATGATGGGAGACTTGTTGACGAATCAAGTGACCGTTTTTCAGCAATCGAAGTGGGACTATGTCTTTGTTTTAGACCAGACCTTTAGGGTTGATGTTGAGGAGATTGTTCAATCAGTGCTCCCTGCTTTGGAATATGATTTGGGTTTGAAGTTGGCAGTATTTATCGGACAAATATGGCCGCAACAAATTGTGCAAGAATGGCCGCAGATTTTTCAAGCAGAAGTGAATTTGTTTACCGACTGGAAACATTCAGTCCATCAGTCAACCTTTTTACGCTTTAGTCAAGTATTCATCTTGGGTACGGGACAGGGCAGCAGGGGGAGACAGTACTTAAAATCGGTTTTACGTGGCTTGCTTCTAAGTCAGGATCAACTTGAGGAAACTATTTTGGCTCTTTGGTCCGAGGCTGCAGTGGTAACCAAGGCGGCCCAACGCCTCTATGTTCATCGCAATACCCTTCAATATCGTTTGGAAAAATGGCAAGATTTGACAGGCTTACAATTAAAAGAGCTAACCGATTTGACCATGTGTTACCAAGTGCTAATGGAACAATGATGCTGATCTTTTGTGCAAGATGTACAAAAGATTTTTTTCTTTTTGTTCACCCTGACCTAGAAAAATAAAACGCTTTCATATATAATGGAAGCATAAAAGAAAGCGAGGCCGGACTATGGTTCAACTGAATTTAAAGAATATCTATAAAAAATACCCAAATAGTGAGCATTACTCAGTAGAAAATTTCAATTTGGACATCAAGGATAAGGAATTTATCGTATTCGTAGGTCCTTCAGGATGTGGTAAGTCAACAACCCTTCGTATGATTGCTGGTCTGGAAGACATCACAGAAGGAGAAGCATACATTGATGGCGTATTGATGAACGATGTAGCACCAAAAGATCGCGATATTGCTATGGTTTTCCAGAACTATGCCCTTTATCCGCACATGACTGTATTTGATAATATGGCTTTCGGCCTTAAATTACGCAAGTACAGCAAGGACGAAATCAAAAAGCGTGTAGAAGAAGCAGCGCAAATCCTTGGTTTGACAGAATTCTTGCAACGTAAACCAGCGGATCTTTCTGGTGGTCAACGTCAACGTGTTGCTATGGGACGTGCTATCGTTCGTGATGCCAAGGTGTTCTTGATGGACGAACCTTTATCAAACTTGGATGCCAAACTTCGTGTATCTATGCGTACAGAAATCGCTAAAATTCACCGTCGTATTGGCGCAACAACTATCTACGTAACCCACGATCAGACAGAAGCAATGACCTTGGCAGACCGCATCGTTATCATGTCTGCAACTAAGAATGATGCAGGTACAGGTACGATTGGTCGGATTGAGCAAATTGGTAGCCCAGAAGAATTGTACAATAAGCCGGTTAACAAGTTTGTCGCTAGCTTTATTGGTAGCCCTGCTATGAACTTCTTCACAGTTACACTTCAAGATGGTGTTCTTGTGGGAGATGGCTTCAAGGTTGATCTTCCAGAGGGACGTCGCAAACACTTGGAAGAAAAAGGCTACAATGGTAAATCATTTACACTTGGTATTCGTCCGGAAGACATCAAGGCTTCTCAGTTGGAATTGGATACTTTCCCAAGTTCTATCGTTGAGGCAGAAGTTGTCGTTTCAGAGCTTCTTGGTGCAGAAACTATGCTCTATTCTAAGGTTGGTGATACAGAATTTGTTTCTCGTGTTGATGCGCGTGATTACCATAATCCAGGTGATAAAGTTCGTTTGACCTTCAACCTCAATAAGGCACATTTCTTTGATGATGACACAGATCAAGCGATTGTCTAATCTTGTTCATAAAACACCTAAGACCCGCCAGTCATACTGATGGGTCTTTTTCATCTTCTTTTGAGTAGGTTTGGTAAAATTCGACCTTAAGTCGAATAAAAGCTTCCATGTCATGTAGGAGTTGGAAGAGGGTTGCTCTGGTCTCAAATTCTTCTCTGGTCTGTGGGAGCGGTCGCTCGCGGAAGGTAGTATGAAAGAGTTCAATGTCCAGTAAAAGTTCCTTGGCTGAATTTTCTCGACTAAGTTGCTGGGCTACTCGCTCAAACAGACTAGCTAAAATAATATTTTCTCGACCTTCCAGTAAGCATTTGTTAATATTTCCTGCCATGGTACGCAGGATTTTATTTTGGGCGGCACGCATTTCAAAATAATGGACCTGATAGTTGGTTTGCTGAAAAAGTTGGTTATGGCGGTCTAGGTAGACGACTTTCAAGGCTTTTTCAAGAGTCAGGTCTAACTGGTTGATGAGCTGAGCTTCATTACGACCATCACCATTTAGTAAGAAGGATTCAAAGCGTAGGAGAATCTGTTTGAGCAGGTCTTCCACCTGCGCGTGATAGGCCTCAATATTCTGTTCTTGTGAAGGCATATAGAGGTTGTTGAATAAGAGGGCTAGTCCTGTTCCAAGTAGAAAAAGTGCTAGTTCATTGCCTAAAAAAGAAAAGGATATATTTTGCTCTAGTAGGAGATGGGCGGCAAGGACGGTTGAAGGTGCAATGCCTGCTTCCCAGCCGAAATGATAAGCGATAGGAACATAGAATGCTAGATAGATAGTGAGAGTCCAGATGTCAAACCCAAACAATACAAAGGTCAGAGAGGCTATTGTTAGCGCTAAAAGGGTGGAAAAGAGACGATTGCATGCCATTTTGAAACTAGATTTTCGGGTATCTAAAACACTCAAAATTGCGATAATCCCAGCCGATGTCGCATAGGCTAATCCCAGCCAATCTGCAAGGTAGATGGCTAAGACAGTTGCCAGTATCAGTTTTATGGTTCGTTGAAAAATGGGCATAGTAATCTCCTTTTCTTTCATTGTATCATAGAAGCAAAAAAGCTGTTATACTAAGCATAACAGGTATTGATTTACCAATCAATACCTTAAACTATTGGTAAAGAAAGTTTAGGAGCGAGAGATGATTCGTTTGCAAGATTTGCTACAATTTTCAGAAGAAAAACTGCCACGCGTTAAGGTCAAGTTTAATAACTGGACTGGGGAAAATCCGCTACAAAACTACCTATCTGACCCTGAAACGGTAGATAACTTCAATCTATTCTGGCGAAATAAAAATCGAAATTACTCGGTTGGCGACATTGCTATTAACCTCATTCAGATGGGACACGATAAGTGGCTTTTGACCACGATTAAACGTGTTACCAAGGAACTTGGTGTGACCTTTGGTCAAAACTATACGGGGGAGGTTTTAGAGGAATATTCTCCTTATTTTGCTCATTTGATTTTGCATTGCAAGCGTCCCGGACGTGCTTCTGTTTTTAGCTTCCAAACGGTGATAGATCATTTAGAGGTGCATCAACTCTTACCTGAAGTCTATGGGGGTGAGGAATTTCCTGGTTATGATAATATCTGCCTAACTTATCAACAATTGGAATCCATCTTACGCTTGGGAAAAAAGGATTGGTTGACTGCTCTGACCAATCAAAAGGCTGTTTATCTTATTACTGATACCTATACAGGGAAACTTTATGTAGGTTCAGCGACCAGTGATTATGGCATGCTTTTGTCTCGCTGGCAATCTTATATTCAAAACGGTCACGGTGGCAATAAGGAATTACTTGCCTTGGTGAATAGGGAAGGGTTTGACTATGTCAAAAAGTATTTCCAGTATAGTGTGCTAGAAAATTACAATGCCAAGATAGACGATAAGTGTGTCCTTGGGAGAGAAACTTATTGGAAACAAGTTTTGAAGACAAGAGAATTTGGCTACAATGAGAATTGATGAGGTTTGTGATGAATAACAATAACTGGATACGAGATTTTGAAAGAAAACAATTTGAAGAGCAAATGGCTAATGAATCTCGACGGTAAAATGATTTGTTAGCTCTTCAAATTGCCAATCAAGAGCGACAGCGTAAAAAAGAAGAGGAAAAGTCTTACAAGGATAAAATTGATCGCTTGCATTTAGCCTTGGCACAGGCTTCTGACAGTCATCAGCAGGAACAAATCCAAATCCTTTTAGATGAAGCACAAGCAGATTATGAGGGCTATTTGGAAAGGAAAAGAAAATCTGAGAGAATAGGCCGAGTCATCTCAATTGTTTTATTGTTAATCATGATTCCTTTGCTTTTCTTGATGTTTAAGGAAATATTTGGTGGTCAGAATAACAGACAGAAGAGCGGAACTAGTACCGTTCAAACAGTATTAAAGGCTGGTGAAGAAGATGGAACTTTTGGTGCATCTGCTCAATCTGCTGTCTTATCGTCAAGCGATGATAGGTCAGCGTTATCTATGAGTGAACCTGTGCCATCAAGTTCTTCATCAGCATTACCAGCACCTTATGCTAATACCGAGCATACTAACTCAACTGAATTTACAGTTGATGTCACAGTCACTGACCTCAATATTCGTCAAAGTCCTAGTCTGTCTGCTCCAGTTGTACGTTTAATTCCTAAAGGGCGTTACACAATCACAGCAACCCGGAAGGTTGATGGACAACTTTGGGGTAAGCTAAAATCAGGTGAAGGTTGGATTGCTCTAAACATAGTTGGGGGAAGCGTAGTCGCTCATGGAGAAAATGTATCAGGAGTAGCTGGTCAAGCTAACCAACGGATTGATACAAAAAATCTGACGACTGAGCAGGTGAAAAAATGGGTTGCGACTGTCTTTATGAGAACAAAGGGGAACAGCAAAAAATATGTAAGGACGGATTTGGTAATCGCTGTTCAAATGGCAGAAGATGGCTTAGTTTATGCCAATATTACTATTCCCAGTGATCCTAATTTTAATGCTGAAAAAGTTGGACAGTATCGAATCAATGGAGATGGTCACCTGGAGCATGCTCAATTTGATCATAAACTGATTTGGGAGCCTGTTTCCGAGGAATATACAGAATAATGATCATCCAAGCAGTAGTTCAAGCTGTTGACAATTTAGTGTAACCGCTGACTAATCATCAGGAAAGAGTAGTAAGTTTAGCTACTCTCTCTTTGTTTATTGATTGTTCTATGTTATACTGAAATTATGGAACAAAATGACATAGTTTACGGCGTTCACGCTGTCACAGAAAGTTTGCAGGCCAATACTGGCAACAAACTGTACATTCAAGACGATTTGCGGGGCAAAAAGGTTGACAAAGTCAAGGCATTGGCGGCTGAGAAAAAAGTTTCGATTTCTTGGACACCGAAGAAAACCTTGTCTGAGATGACTGATGGGGCGGTTCATCAAGGCTTTGTCCTACGTGTATCTGAGTTTGCCTATGCGGAATTATCTACGATTTTGGAAAAAGCAGAGCAGCAAGACAATCCCCTCATTCTCATCTTGGATGGCTTGACCGATCCCCACAACTTTGGTTCAATTTTGCGGACGGCTGATGCAACAGGAGTTTGTGGGGTCATTATTCCCAAGCATCGTGCGGTTGGAGTTACACCCGTTGTGTCAAAGACCTCGACAGGTGCGGTTGAGCATGTACCAATTGCTCGTGTGACCAATCTCAGTCAGACCTTGGACAAACTCAAGGAAGTTGGTTTTTGGATTTTTGGGACGGATATGAATGGTACACCATCAACTAAGTGGAATACCTCTGGCAAACTAGCTCTCATTATTGGTAACGAAGGCAAGGGAATTTCAGTCAATATCAAAAAGCAGGTAGATGAGATGATTACCATTCCCATGACTGGTCATGTCCAGAGCCTCAATGCCAGTGTAGCAGCTGCGATATTGATGTATGAAGTATCCCGAAAGAAGATTTAGATGAAGGAAAAAATTCTTATCGTAGATGGCTATAATATGATTGCCTCCTGGAGATCAACAAAACAAGACTTTAAAAAAGGAGAATTGGATGCAGCTAGGACTAGCCTTCTTCAAACATTGTCCAATTATGCTTCCTTTGAGAATATAGAAATTATCTGTGTTTTTGACGCCCACCATGTTCCAGGCTTACGGCAGCAATACGATGAGTTTAATGTGTCGGTTGTCTTTACAGAAGAGGAAGAAACTGCAGATAGTTATATCGAGCGCTTGAGTGCAGAGTTAAATCAAAACCGCCGAAAACAAGTATCGGTAGCTACAAGTGACCTTAACGAACAATGGGTTGTCTTTTCTCAAGGTGCCTTACGGGTATCTGCTCGTGAGTTGGAAGAGCGGACACAGGTGGTTAAAAAGGATTTGGATAAGTTTGTAGATCGGGTAGAACTTTATACTCCGCGTCTGAATCCATGGTCAGATAGAAATTTTCAAGCCTTGAAAGAAATGATGGAGGAAATGAACGAGTGACGTTTAGAATTGTAACAGACTCAACCTCGGACTTGCCGACTGGTTGGGCGCAAGAGCATGGCGTAACAGTGCTGGGTTTAACCATAAATCTAGATGGTAAGACCTATGAAACGGTTGGAGATAACAGATTGACTAGCGATTTCCTATTAGAGAAGATGGAAGCAGGAAGTCAACCAACAACCAGTCAGGTCAATGTTGGACAGTTTGAAGAAGTTTTTCAGGCGGCAGCTAAAGCTGAAGAAGCTGTTCTTTATTTGGCTTTTTCAGCAGCTCTTTCAGGGACTTATCAAAGTGCAGTCATCGCCCGAGATATGGTTTTGGATCAGTATCCAGAAGCAGTCATTACCATTATTGATACAAGGGCAGCGACTATCGGTGAGGGCTACCTAGTGATGAAGGCTGTCGAAGCGCGTGCTATGGGAAAGAGTTTAAAGGAAACGGCGGCGCTTATTGAAGAATTGAGTCCACGTCTACGAACCTATCTTTTGGTTGATGATCTCAATCACTTGGTACGCGGTGGTCGCCTGTCTAAGGCAGCAGGGCTTATCGGTGGTTTGGTTAATATCAAGCCCCTGCTTTCTCTTAATGCAGAAGGTAAGCTGGAGCCTATTGCCAAGATGCGCGGACGTAAGAAAGGGATTAAGGAAATGATGAACCTTACCCTAGATAACTTAGATCATTCAACTGTCATGGTAGCTTATACAGGTGATTTGACAGCAGCAACAGCTATAAAAACTACCCTTCTTGAAGATCATCGGGTTTCAGAAGTGATTGTGACTGAGCTAGGACCTGTTATTGCAACCCATACAGGGACAGGTGTTCTAGCTATTCTATCCATTGGATCAGAAAAAAGACCCTAGGGAAAGTTGCCTTGTGTGGTAGGGGAGTTAGCCAATACTTCTTTGGTATACTCTCTTGCTTTTATTTTTTTTTTGCAAAATAGCAGAGCGCTATTGTTGGTTGAGGTACTATAATTGATTTTATTTGACCAATCAACGGGAATGGTTATCAGGAAATAAGGCAGCAGATTATTCAATGACCATGATGACTAGGAACGGTAATGTACAATCTTCGGATGATGGTGTAAAGGAATGGAAAAATCAAAGGAGGAGCTGTAAAAATTGTTTTTAATTGGCAAATCTGTTATTGCTAAAAAATAAAAAAAGTAAAGTAAAATATCTTGACGAGTTCCCCTATATTTGATAGAATGGTAGACGGTATTGTTTACCCCATTTGAAAGGCCCCGGAACCTTCCAAATATCCGCGGACCGGAACATCCGCCTTAGTAAACAAAAACGATTCGTATAGGAGAAATCATGAACAAAACAACATTTATGGCTAAGCCAGGCCAAGTTGAACGTAAATGGTATGTGGTAGATGCTACTGATGTGCCTCTTGGACGCCTTTCAGCAGTAGTTGCTAGCGTTCTTCGCGGTAAAAACAAACCAACTTTCACACCTCACACTGATACAGGTGATTTCGTTATTGTCATCAACGCTGAGAAGGTGAAATTGACTGGTAAAAAAGCAACTGATAAGGTGTACTACACTCACTCATTGCATCCAGGTGGTTTGAAATCAATCACTGCGGGTGAATTGCGTTCTAAAAACGCTGTTCGTTTGATTGAAAAATCAGTTAAAGGTATGCTTCCACACAACACACTTGGTCGTGCACAAGGCATGAAGTTGAAAGTGTTTGTAGGTGGTGAGCACAATCACGCTGCACAACAACCAGAAGTACTTGATATTTCAGGTCTTATCTAAGGGAAAGGACGTAATCTAAATGGCACAAGCACAATACACAGGTACTGGTCGTCGTAAAAACGCGGTTGCACGCGTACGTTTGGTCCCAGGTACTGGTAAAATTACAGTTAACAAAAAAGATGTAGAAGAATATATCCCACGCGCTGACCTTCGTTTGGTAATTAACCAACCGTTTGCAGTAACTTCAACACAAGGTTCATATGACGTTTTCGTAAACGTTAATGGTGGTGGTTACGGTGGTCAATCAGGTGCGATCCGTCACGGTATCGCGCGTGCATTGCTTCAAGTTGACCCAGACTTCCGCGATTCATTGAAACGTGCAGGTCTTCTTACTCGTGACGCTCGTATGGTTGAACGTAAGAAACCAGGTCTTAAGAAAGCTCGTAAAGCGAGTCAATTTAGTAAACGTTAATCAATACGATTATATCAAGGTTTCAAAGTACTCAAGAGTTTACCTCATGGGTGCTTTTTTTGTGATTTTTTGAAAAGTTCACCTTATAATTTACCTCATTTTTACCTTATTTCTTGAGAGACTTTAAAGTAAATTCTCCAACTGTTATAGGAACGACATTGGAAGTATTGACATAAATTTGAGTTGTAGCGGTATCGCTATGGGTTAGAGCCTCTGAAATGGCTTCTAAGCTCATGCCAGCCTGTTTAGCAAGTGTTGCTCCTGTGTGGCGTAGTTTGTGTGGTGTAGCATGTGCAAGCTCAGGGTGGCGCTTATTAACAGACTTCATTTTGTTGTTGAGATAATCAGCGTGCAGAGGTTTATTGACATTGCCTTTGGTATCGATATAGGTGAACACGAATTGGTCAGGATTGGTAATTATTCCAAATTTAGCTAATTCATGTTTTTGTTGGTTTTTCCATAGTTTGAGGAGATGAGTTAGGTCTTCGGAAATTACAAAGATTGTTTTCTTATTTCCTTTGGTTGATTTTACCTCCCCATATCTATCCAAAGCCTAAATTAGTTGGATTTGTGCTTTTGAAAAGTCGATATACTTCCATTGCAAAGCGTAAGTTTCGGATTTCCTATCTCCTAGAAAGAAGGTCAAATAGAAGAGAACATAATCTTTTAGCGAGATTTTATCGTCATCCAAATCTTGCTTGAAAAGCAGTAAACCATGCTTGTAACTGTTCCTGAGTCAGATAGAGGTCTTCATCTCGTCTAGCTTCGGCTAATTGAATTTTCTTTGTTGCCTTGATACGGCGTAAGGTTTTAGCAAGGCGATTATTCTCAATATATTCAAGTTCCTCAGCCCAATCAAATATGGAAATCACATAGCTTCTCAAGGTCTTGAAATTGGCGTATTCATTAGCTTTAGCAGTCATCAAGTTTAGAATAACTTGCTTGTTCTGATTTAGAAATTGAATAGTGTAGTTTCCAAGTAAGGGAAGAAGGTGCTTTTCAAAACAAGTTTTAGTATTAACTACCGTTGACTTGCTAGGAGGTCTAGTTGTTGAAGTAGTCTGTCCTGCCTTGTAGGCTTCCCACCAAATGGATTCAAAGAAATCTTTGAACAGAATTTCTCCTTTACCTAGTCCTGTAAACTCGTTATCTTCAATCTGATTGAGTCTTGTTAAAAGTTCTATCTCAGCTTGTCGTGCCTCCTTCCTAGTTTTGAAACGTTTGTCAAAGTAGTTGTTGTTTACGATACCAAGGGGCATTCGTGCTTCGGTAGGGATGTAAACTTTTAAACGATAAGTACCATTTTTTGTCTTAGTGATAGTCATGATATTCTCCTTTATATCGAACCAGAAAATATCATGACCATTATAAAACAAAAATGTAGATATTTCTAGTTTTGTGAAAGTAGCCAAGTATCTATAGCTTGTTTGTCGAAACGAACTGTTTTTCCAATTTTAATAGATGGAAGCCCCATTTGAATCCAAGAATCAAGCGTATTGTTAGAAATACTTAAATAGTTACATGCTTGTTTCTTGTTTAGATAGAGGTTGTTAAGACCATTTTGTACTAACTGTTGCTCAATTTCTTTTTGAATAAGATTGGATAGTAGTGTTTGAATTTGATGAATTTGTTCATCAGGTAAGATAACTTGCATTTTAGACCTCCTGTTTCCCGAATCCAGAATGTCGCCGTGAATCAAGATATTTGGCAAAGAAATAAGTCTTATCTACAATGAGTGCTAGGAGCACTGGGTCTTCATCTCGCGCATATTTAACAAGGTTATTGAACTCAGTAAAGTTATAATCCTCAATAATGTCAATGACAGTTGAGAGAAATTCATCGTTGTTATTGTTACGTAAGAATTTATCCAATTCAAAGCCGCATCCTGATTCAATATCTTCAATGTTATAGAGCGTTTTTTCAGGATTTTCCGCATGAATAAAATAGTCGTACATACCTTTAGGAGACATAATAACCTCGACATGAGCAGGGGTATTTAATTTTTCAGTAAGTAACTCAGATACTTGGCTGTAGCTTTTGAGTGATTCAAAAAAGAGAGCACCAGACGGACGAGATCATTATTTTGAATTTCAGGTCGATAATAAGAATGTCAGGACGTTTCGGTATGTGGGGCAAAGGGGGGAGTTATAATGTAAGATGAGTTAGAAGGGGTATGTTGTAAAGTTATTATTTCAAAATCTTCTAAAAGGAAGTCGGTGTATCGCGCACAGACCTCCTCTTTTTATTTAAATATAATCGGATGTGTTATACTAGAATAAACTAGATTAAGAAGGAATTAGGGCTAAAGGGTGGAAGAAATTAGATTTGATGAAGTCTCTACTGAAAATGCCGAGAAAACATTTGTAGAAATAATTCTAAAAAAATCTTTAACAGATAGAAAGGAAAGTTATCAAACATTCTTTTTAAATGGTGTTTGGGGAAGTGGTAAAACTACCTTTTTAAATAATGCAGAAAGAAATGCAAATAGGACTAGATTCGTAAATTTAAAACTATGGGAATTACAAGATGAGCGAAGTGTAACAGCTATAGCTTTTAGTTTGTTACATCCATTTCAATACAAGTTCATGAGAGTTTTAATTCTATTTATGGCTGTAATTAGTGTACTAATGACCCCAGCAATTAATTTAGGTCTGTCTACGTATATTCCAAATTACTTGATAACTATAGGAACCATAATGGCATTATTAGTTACCGTTTATCAACTTATAAAAGTGAAGTCAGATTCACTTTATATCCGATTACTACCACGTTGTTTAAATAATAAGGTTTTAATAATAGATGATTTTGACAGAATTTCAGTTGAAAGACAGAATGAGGCATATAAACTTTTTAATATTCTACACGGAAAACTTCCGATTGTCTTTATTGGAGATTACCATAAAATATCTAAGGGTGATGAGGAAAGTGGAAAATATTTACAGAAAATCATTGATAGAAGATTGGAACTCCCTTCTGTCTTAAATTCTAGAAATATTTGGACAAACTATTTAGATAAATTATCTTCAGCGTTTGGAATTAAAGAAGATGTTCTTAATCCTGGAATTATTTTAATTATAAAAAATGAAGATAGGACTTTGCGTGAACTAAAACAATTCTCCGATTTGCTGAATTATGAACTTTTTGAACGAGGGAAAAGAGACCTTGTTAATATCCAGCAATTAATAACGATTGTTTATATCTTTTTGTTTTAACCAAAATATTATTTAGAATTAAAGACTTTGTGAGTTACCTTAGATTCAGGACGGTAACTCGAGATAGAGAATCATCTTATGAGGGTAGAAATCGTTCGAAGACTATAAAGAAAGATTTTTGAAATCTTAATAGATAATACTCAAAATACATATCCAAGACAATTTTATAATAGAGAATATACTATGTAGATGAGTATGTAAAGAATTTATCTTTAAAAGAAGGAGAACATTTTTCTGATGAAAATAAGTTCGAGAAGTCATACAAGCAACAACAATGATGATTTTTATTTACCTGGTTATAGAGTATTCTAAATTTCAACAGCCTATGATGGAAGATTTTATAGACGGAATCAATAAAGACCGTAAAGTGTTTGAAAACAATAGAACTTTAATTGAAAAACTAGTTATTGAAGAAGTCAAAGAGGGAAACCGAAATCAAATTACTAATTTTGTTGTATCTGAATTAGGTAAAAAAATATATCTGGAAAGTAAATCAGAAATAGAAAAAACGGGAAAGTATAAAAAAAGTATACAAGGGAAAAATCAGGAAAGAGATACAACAGAAGATGAAATACAAAAATTGATAAATGAACATGAATATAGAAGGTGGGAGGTATACACCCAAAAATTTAGTCTGTCAGAGAAAATCAAATTTCATCTTGATTATCGATTTGGTGGACAATTCATTATTCCTTTATTGACTGAATTATCTCAAAAAATGCTTCAAAATAAAGATGAACTAGATTTAGAAAATCATAAAGTTTATATCTATTATCTAGTTACTAGAAATTTTGAAAATTATAGAGATAACGAAAATCACATAAAACAGTTAGTAGATGAATTATCAGACTCAGAATTTTTAGATTTTTGGGAATTGATGGGACTCATAGAAAGGGAGACAATTCGGACAAAACATCTGGACTTTGAAATTGGCATTTGGACGGACAATTCAGACATATATGAATTAAATAAAGAGCGTATTGAAAGTATTGGGAAAAAGAGAGGGATAAAATTTAAAATTAATTCTCACTAGTATTAAATTAGAGAAAGTTAATTTCTTGAAAAGACTTATTTTCAGGAAAGTTTTTGAATAAATCGGACATTGACGGATTTAAGAAGAATGAAGTACAAAAATGAAAAGAAACTTAATGTGATATAATAGAAGCATGTAAGATGGGAGGTAAACAAAGTGGCAAACAAGCTAGAATTAACATGGATAGGAAAAGAAGATGAAGTTAAATTAGAACCACGGTTACTAGTTGAAGATAGTAACAAATCTAATTGTATAAATGATCCAAACACAGAAAATATGATTATTCATGGTGATAACTTACTTGCTTTGAAAGCTTTAGAAAAAAAATATGCTGGACAAGTAAAGTGTATCTACATTGACCCGCCTTACAATACTGGCTCTGCTTTTGAACATTATGACGATAACCTAGAACATTCTATCTGGTTAACATTAATGAAAGCAAGAATTGAGATACTGTACAAATTACTAGCAAATGATGGCTGGATGTTTGTTCAGATTGATGATAATGAATTAGCCTATTTAACTGTTATAATGGACGAGATATTTGGAAGAAATAATCGTGTTAATATTATTTCAGTTAACATGAATAGCCTTTCGGGTGTTAAAATGACCCATGTTATCAACGGAAAAAGATTTCCTGCACAAAAAGAATATATTTTGCTTTATAAAAAAGGTATTGCTTTTTCTCCGCTAAAAATAGAGAAAATAAACAAAAAGCAGTGGGACAAAGAATATAATTTAATTATTCCGGAATTATCTGAAAGCCAATTTGATTCATTTCATGAATTGAGTGATTCAGAGGTAAACGAAATACTAAAAGGTATGCGCCTTATGAGCCTTTCGAGTTATGCTAAGGACAATCAAATTGACTTGACTGATGAGTGGAAATGGAACAATTCATATAGGATTTTTGGCTCAAAATCAAACAAGCCGCTGGTTCAAAAATATAAAACTGAAGAATTTGAACAGATAATTTATTGTTATACGAATAATGATGGGAATAAAAGATTTTTTAGAACAGATTTTAACCGAGATGCTAAAGATCCAAGAATTGAATTAGTGCAAGCTAAGGCAAATTCTACTGTATATGTTTCAGATAACTGGATTGATATTTCAAATGACGGCGGAGTGGCACAAGAAGGTGGAGTTTCTTTTGCAAAAAGTAAAAAACCTGAAAAGATATTGATGAGAATTTTAAAAACTGCAACTAATGAAGGTGACTTAGTTTTAGATTCATTTCTTGGATCAGGAACAACAGCAGCTGTTGCTCAAAAGTTGAACAGACGGTATATTGGAATAGAAATGGGAGACCATGCTTATACACATTGTAAAACCCGCTTAGATAGAGTAATTGACGGAAGCGATCAGGGTGGAATTTCTAGAATCGTTAACTGGCAAGGTGGTGGGGCATATAAGTTTTATGAATTAGCGCCTTCATTAATTAAAAAGGACCTTTTTGATGAACACGTAATTAACCCTGATTATGATGCGGATATGTTGGCAAGCGCAGTAGCTCTACATGAAGGTTTTTTATATCAACCCGATAGCAATTATTTTTGGAAACAATCAATTGGTAGTGAAAATTCTTATCTCTTTGTTACAACTCGTCATGTTAACACTCAAATTATCGATTCAATCCAGTCTACTATGCAAGATAATGAATATTTGATAATTGCTTGTAAATCTTTTTCAAGAGAAATTGGTAATAAATATAAAAATATTACAATCAAGAAACTTCCACAAATGCTTCTTGATAGATGTGAATTCAATAAAGAAAACTACAACTTGAATATTGTCAATCCGCCAATTTATGAATATGAGGAGGATGAGAATGAATAATAGATTTCCTCATTATACAACTGACTACATCAGTGGTGTTATGTCTCTAAGGAAACCACAAGAGGATTCCTTAAAAATTCTAGAAAAAATAGTGACTTCCATACAGGTTAAAAAAGGGATGAATCTAGATGCTGCACTTAAGAGTGTCAATAATCTTTATCCAATATGCACAGATTTTGAAAGAGACTTTATGTCATTAACATTTGCTTTAGCTACAGGTGTAGGTAAAACAAGATTGATGGGTGCGTTTATAGCATATTTATATACACAGCAAAATCTAAGAAACTTCTTTGTTGTAGCTCCCAATACTACAATATATGAAAAATTAAAACGAGATTTATCTGATTATAATCACTCGAAATACGTATTTAATGGGCTTGGGTGTTTTTCAAATCCACCACAAATAGTCACAGATGATGACTATAAAACAAAGCAAATCTCAATGTGGGAATCAGATATTAGAATTTTTGTCTATAATATTGATAAATTTAACAAAGAAGAAGCAAATATGAGGAAGCTAAATGAATTCCTCGGTGATTCTTTTTATGACTATCTTTCAAGTATTCCGGGTCTAGTGATGATTATGGATGAATCACACCATTATCGAGCAGAAAAAGGGATGCAAGCACTTAATGATTTAAAGCCGATGTTAGGTTTAGAATTAACTGCAACTCCGCTTGTTGGTAAAGGGAAAAAACAGGAAAAATTTAAAAATGTAGTCTATGAATATCCATTATCAAAAGCAATTGAAGACGGATATACGAGAACTCCTTATGCAGTTACTCGTTCTGATATTGACTTTTTTAATTTCGGTCAGGAAGAACTTGATAAGACAATGTTGTATGATGGAATTAAACTTCATGAAAGAACAAAAGCTGAATTAGAAAGTTATTCAAAAAATAATAGTACACCAGAGAGTCCTATTAGAGTTGTAAAACCTTTCATGATGGTTGTTTGTAAAGATACTGAGCATGCAAAATGGGTAGAAGAGTTTGTAACTTCTGATGAGTTTAGAGATGGTTTCTATCGGAATAAAACTATTACTGTTCATTCTAAAAAAACTGGTATAGAGAGCGAAGCAAATACCAAACTTTTACTTGAGATTGAGAGTAGTGACAATCCTGTTGAGATTGTTATCCATGTAAATATGCTTAAGGAAGGCTGGGATGTAAACAACCTGTACACAATAGTTCCTCTGCGAACAGCGACTTCTAAAATTTTGAGAGAACAAATGGTTGGACGGGGATTGCGATTACCATATGGAAAGCGAACGAGAGATAGTATTGTTGATGCAGTTTATCTTACTGCACATGATAAATTCCAAGAAATAATCGAAGAGGCTCAGAAAGGAGATTCAATATTTAAGGCAGGAAATGTCATAAATATTGAAGATGTAGCAACAGAGTCCTCGTCAACACAGCTATCTTTCAATTTTGAAAAAGAAGAATCACGTTTCAAAGCTTATCAGGTGCTAAATCTGGAAAGAGATGAAAAAATTGATAAAGTAATTGACGAGACTACATTATTAGTTCAAAAAGAAATTAGTGATGAGATTCAACAAAACCAAGCTAGTAACATGACTTCAAATCAGAAAATAAACCTTACTAGCCGTGTTAAATCTAAGATAAAAGAAAAGAAGGATTTAGGTGAGGTTTATACAGAAAATCAAGACATTTTCAGTTATTGGATTGACCAAACTGTTGAAGAGTTTCATCAAGAAGCTATTGCAAAATTTATCCCTATACCACAATTGAGAGTTACTGACTCAGGTGTTGAAGAATATGGTTTTTCAGATTTTGATATTGATTTATCAGACTTTAATCATGTTCCGATAAAAAACGAAATGCTTTTACAGAATCTAGAGGATTTGACAGAAATTCAACGAATTGATAGTGATGCAATTGATTTTGACGGTTATAATCCTAAAAAGACAATTCTTACCCTACTTAGGGAAAAGCCTGAAGTAGACTATGAAAAGTGCTCAGAGTTAATATTCAAGTTAATTTCACAAGTTTGTGATTTTTATGAAGAAAAGTTTGGTAGCAATGGTTTGAGAAACATAGTAATGATGTTTAAGAAAGATATTGCCAATAAAATTTATCATCAGATGTTACAAGACGACCACTTCTATACTGAAAATGGACTGATTCAAGAAAGAGTATCTGGAGAAAGAGACTATAATCTTGAACAATCATTCACTTGGAGTGAGCGTGTAAATTTTTATAGTGATTCTTATACTTCTGGTATCAAATCTGTCCTTTTTGAGGGAATAAAAAAAGGAGTATTTTCTTCTACTAAATTCGATAGTAAGCCTGAACTCATTTTAGCTAGAGTCCTTGAAAATGAAAAAGATGTAAGAAACTGGCTTAGACCAGCTCCAGCAGAGTTTAATATTTCATACAATAGAGGCAGGCACTATATTCCAGATTTTGTTGTAGAAACAAAAGATGCTTTTTATATTGTAGAAGTAAAAGGTGAGGATAAAATTGAAACAGCTGATGTTATTGCTAAAGGGAAACGAGCAGTTCAATTTTGTAAAGTAGCTACATCTTGGGCAGAGGCTACAGGAAGAAAACCATGGAAATACGTTTTTATTCCCTCACAACAAATCCATGCCAGTTCATCCTTTAATGTACTTGCTGACCGCTTTTCTAAAGATTGATGAAGTAAAAATAGAAAGTTCACTAATTCTCGAACATTCAAAAAATCGAACTTCTCACTTAGAAAATCGTTTCTAGGTTTGGGATAGTTCAGCTTTTCTATTTTGCTGAAAATCACCGTTTCTTTCTTGCCTCGGTTATTTCATTGTAGGGAATAATATGATATAACTAAAGTGAGAAAATTAAACCTAGTTTGTCTTAATGCTCCTCTATTTATAGCAAGAAAGTTACCTGACTTGTTTCAAATTAGATGAAATTTAATCAAATTTCAAGTAAAATAAAAAGCTCTCAACCACTGATGTGAAAGCTTTATCTAAATATTTGAAGTTTTATCATGACAAACCAGGTCTTAAGAAAGCTCGTAAAGCGAGTCAATTTAGTAAACGTTAATCTGCTGGTCAGATTATCGTCTATCTCAAACACTCCTCAGATTTGGGGAGTGTTTTTGTGTCTAAATTGACGCAGCTGTTGCGGCTTTAGGCGCTTACAGATGCGGCTGCAGAGCTCGTCAGAGCCTGCCTCAAAATGTTAATGTATCAACGTTTACAGGCACTTTGCAAGTTACTTGCAAGGTGTCTTTCTTTGTGGAAAAGTGGGCTTGGTAATCCTTTTGGTAATCTCTTAAGACCTGGTTAAATTTAGTTGGAAAAATAAAGCTAGGGTTATTTAGCTTTATTGAAGTATTCAGCGAATGTTGTAATGGACTGTTTTTCACCAGTTTTTGTGGCATGGCTATAGGTGTCCAGTGTCATTTGGCTACTAGCGTGTCCCAACCGTTTAGCAGCATTCACAGGATCAACTCCCATTTCAATCATCAAGGTTGTGTGAGTGTGTCTAAACCCATGTGGGTTAATCTTTTTAAGATTATGCTTACGTATAATGCGTTTTAGAATATTGTTGATGTAGTCAGCGTGAAGTGGCTCAATACTACCTGTTCTTGTGCAGTAAGTGAACATAAAATTATCTTCTATGGAGAGAGGTGCGATATGTAGCTGGCCTTTCTCTTGGATAGATTCTTGTTTCCACTTATGAAGTATGGTACAAGTCTCATCGTCAAGGTAGATTGAACGTACAGAAAATGAGTTCTTCGTGTCTTTTTCAACAGCATGCCCATCTATCCTACCCAGGCTTTTATTGATGGTTAGTAATTGGGTATCTGGATTAAAGTCTGACCATCTAAGAGTATACAATTCACCTTTTCGTAAACCACTATAAGCTAATAGTCTGAACAAGGCATAATGTTTATAAGGTTCATTTTCTAAAATGATTGTCAAAAACTGCTGCAACTCACTAACTGACCAGTAATTTTCACTGGCAGTTTTTTTGATTGTAGGCATAATCACCTTGCTCATTGGATTGCGTTCAATGAAATTCATGTTGCCGGCAAATTCAAAGATTTTTGAGGTATATGACTTGATTTGTTTCATATTCTTGAATGACTTGGCCTTATCTGTAATAAAGGTTTGGTAATCCAATGGACTAATTTTTGAAATCTTTTTCTCCCCAAAGATTGGTAGAATATGAAGGCGATATAAGTCAGCAGTTTTCGCAGCTGTGGTTGCTTCCACAGTGTCTTTGTAGGCTTCGTACCACTTTTGGTATAACTCTTTGTAGGTAAATGATACCTGCCTGGAAAGTTGAACAAAAATTCCAGAATTCAGCTGGTGAGTTATAGCTGTTTCATGTGCTTTTGCAGCTTTGCGAGTTTTGAATCCTCACTTGGTGTAATACTTTTTCTTACCATAGTCGTTTAGACCCAGGTAAATTTTGACAAAATAGGTGGTTCCTTTGAGGGATTGGTATTTATGAATTGACATAACAGTTCTCCGTTTCTAAGTTTTCGGAGCTTATGTAATTGAGAAACTGTTCGTTTATTTTTTGTGTCGGTCTTCTTGTCTAATTCGGTATTCTTCAGTCTGAATCCAGGTTTGCCAAATTTCTGACTCTCGTTTTAAACTATTCATGTGTTTAGTGAAAGTTTTCATGAATTCTTCCTCATGATTGATCAAGTAGCGCGCTAAAATGCGCCTAAAATCGTCTGAGAAGCCTTCATTTAAGGGCATAGACAAATGAATCTCTCCTAGTTCGATTCCTTTCTTAAGCTTCTCCATATCGCTTTTAAAAGGTGTTACAGAAGTAATTTCAGATGTCTTGAAACTATCAGTGACGATTTTTAAATTTGACGGAGCGTACTTTTCTTCGTCAATTCCAAGGATGTATGCCACTGAGACACCAAAATAATCCGCTAACTTTTGAGCATTCTCTTTTTTAGGTTTTCGTATTCCTTGGTTATAGCTAGATAGTGTTGGGTAGGATATATCTAGCGCTTCACTGATACTTTTTATTTTTTTGCCACTTTCTTCGATAAGTTTGGCGATATTATTGGTTATAAGTAACCTCCTCTTAGATATTGCAACCACATTCAATACAAAAAGTATATATAATCTAAAATGTATAAAAAAATATACAAATTTCGGAGTTTATTTAATTGAGAAATAGAAATGAAGTAACGATATGTCAGAAGAAACGACTTTGGTTGTCCAACTTCCTAAAGCACTAGAAAAGCAATTACGAGCTCACTATGATGAGATGATTGCAACAGCAGTGGAGCGAGCTTTAGAGGATAAAGAGCTTTATAAACCGATGGTGCGAATGGCTGCTTTAGCAAGATGGTTAGATGTTTCCACAACCACTTTGCAAAAATGGACACGTGAGGGCATGCCAACTATGGTGATAGATGGTGTAACTCTCTACGATAAGCGGGCTGTGACACGCTGGTTGAAGCAATATGAAAGATAAAGAGGAACATTTATGAGTGATGTTCGGTGGATTAAGATTACAACGGATATTTTTGATGACGAAAAGATTCAGTTGATTGAATCAATGCCAGAGGGTGATACCCTAATTGTTATTTGGTTCAAGTTGTTAGTCTTAGCGGGCAAACAGAATTATAGTGGCGTATTAGCTCTAGGTGATAAAATCTTTTACACGGAGGAAATGTTGACGACGGTTTTCAGGCGAAAAGCTACAACAGTCAAATTAGCCTTAAAGACCTTTGAACAGTTTAGCATGATAGCATTTGTAGATGGTACTGTCACCATTCCAAATTGGGAAAAGCATCAGAACATTGATGGTTTAGAGAAAATTCGTCAGCAAACTAGAGAAAGGGTAACACGCTTTCGTCAAAAGCAAAAAGCGGTGGTCAATGGTAAAGAGCAGTTAAAGCTGGAATGTAATGTTACAGAAGCGTTACCTGTAACGGATGGTAACGGTCAAGTAACGCAACAGATTAAGAACAAGAGTAAGAAGGAGAATAAGACTATACTTGATAATAGTTCTAGAGAGACTCAACCTTATATCAAACCTGAATATTATTCTTTGCTACAAGTCATTGCAGACAAATACAACGAAAAGTTTATTTATCCTTATAATTATAGTCTGACCCATCAACAAAAGATGCTAATTGGTCAATTTTTGAGTGATGGCTACATGACAAGTGATGAGGTTTTGGCTATGATTGATAGGATTCCAGAAGATGTAGAATCTCCCCTAGCTTATCTAATCAGTTCCATGGAACGGTTAAAAGAGGAGAGGTTGTTAGAAGCGAAAGCCATTGCCCATGAAAATGCTAGAAGAAAGTATCAAAAGAAATAGAGGAAAGAAGAAATGACGGATTATTATCAACTTGAGAACATGCTAGTGGCTGGCTTTAAGTCGCAGGATGAATATGTACGGTATCAAGAGTTAAAACAAGACTATGAAGCCGAGACGTTGGATTACAGCTTTTCAGTCAGAGAAATTGCTAGTCAGTTGGAAGTTATTATCGAAACCAAGGAAAATGACTTTCCAGATTTGGAATTGGGCTTGCTACATGACTATCAATCCCTGGTGGAATGTTTACGAAAGCATGATATTGTTCAGGCGGAATTTTATGGAAAGAAGGCCCAGCATGGCTGAACGCTATCGAACAGTGCTAAAAAAATTCTACATTACTGAATCCCAGAATCAGGCCCTAGATTATTTTATCAGCTATACAGGAACCAGAAATTTTTCCAGTTATGCTAGGAAAATGTTGTTTAAGAAGACTCCCGTCGTTGTGACGTTTGATGAAACAGCTTTTGATGCGTTGATATTTTCCGTGAGGCGAATCAAAAATAATTTGAATCAGTTATCCAGGATTGCAGAACAGTCTCAAGATGTTCAAGCAGTGCGAGCGATGATATATAGTGTTCAAATGATTGGCAAATATGAGACAGCGTTACTCAAGTACCATAAACAGAAGAAGGAGAGGTTACTATCAAAGGTAGATTGATGAAAAAGAGGATCAAGAACGTCGTGAAGCAAGTCTTTCTGACCGAAGAAGAAAATGATAGATTGCTAGCTCTGATGGCTAAGGAACAGGAGGCTAACTTTTCAGCCTATGCCAGAAAGAAATTACTTAGCTGTGAGATAGAATCGTGGACGGTTAATTTTCCAGAGTATGAGCAGTTGACAGAGCAACTCATCCAAATTGGACGTTCAATCAATGTAATTGCCAAATTGTCAACTCAGGTTGGAATGATTTCGTAATCGGATTTTATAGAACTTGGTCAGTTGGTGACTCGATTGATGGAAGCAGTGGAGAAAGAAATTTCAGTCATACCCCAAAAGAAGTCCCGCAAAAAGTGAATAAAACCGTTGGCAGCAGCCAGCAGTTTTATTGTGTTCTTTTGAAATTCAGTTGCCTAGCAATGTCATCCCCGTATTTAACCCGGGACAATGAGAAAGGACTGAGAAACTTGGGTTTAGGTCTTTGCGAGCTCAGATAGTGTATACACACTATCGCAAAAATTCCACCACCAAAAGTGAGCAGACGGCTCCTTTAGGTGATGGATTTTAACACTTGGGGCAAAGTCCCAAACCCCTTGAGAAAATGTGTAAGAAGAAGGGAAAAATGGTATAATAGACGGGTAACATACTTCTGATAATTTTTTATTAAGTATAGATGTGGGAGACTCGGTATGGCGACATTCATCAAAGACAAAAAGAGCATGAGCGAAGAAGATATTAAAGCTAATTTTATTACTCCAGCCATTTTAGCTAAAGGTTGGAAAAATGGTGAGCATATTGCCTATGAGGAATATTTTACAGATGGGCGAATAGAGGTTCGAGGTGATAAGGCTCGTCGTAAAGAAGGGAAAAAATCAGACTATGCTCTCTACTATCAATTTGGGCAGCGTATTGCAATCGTTGAAGCTAAAGATAATAAGCATAGTTTACGAGCTGGATTACAGCAGGCGATTGAATATGGTGAGATTTTAGATGTTCCTTTTGTTTATTCCTCAAATGGTGATGGTTTTATTGAGCATGACCGTATCACGAGGCAAGAACGTAAATTAACTTTAGAGGAATTTCCTACTCGTGAAGAATTATTTGAGCGTTTGATTGCTGAAAAAGAGATAACTTCTGAGGTTTCAAAGGCGATTTCAGTCCCTTACTATACTGATGCGTTCTCCAATAAAACACCACGTTATTACCAGCAAATCGCTATCAACCGTACCGTTGAGGCGGTTGCAAGAGGAGGAAAGCGGGTCATGTTTGTCATGGCAACAGGGACAGGTAAGACCTTTATGGCTTTTCAAATTATTTATCGTTTGCGAAAAGCTGGTTTAGCCAAACGTGTTCTCTTTTTAGCTGACCGAAATATCTTAGTTGACCAAACAATGGCTGAAGATTTTAAGCCTTTTGAAAAGGTAATGACCAAAATCACAGCAAAGTTACTGAATTCTCCAGAAAAGTTAAATTCTTTCGAGATTTACTTAGGTTTGTATCAGCAATTAACAGGCGAAGATGGTGAGGAAACGCATTACCAAAAGTTTGATAAGGATTTCTTTGACCTGATTGTTATTGATGAGGCTCACCGCGGTTCAGCTAAGGAGGATAGCAACTGGCGTCAAGTGATTGATTATTTTGCCTCAGCAACCCAGATTGGGATGACAGCGACACCAAAGGAAACCAAAGAAGTTTCTAATATAGATTATTTTGGAGAGCCTGTTTATACTTATAGTTTGAAACAGGGAATTGAGGATGGCTTCTTGGCCCCTTATCGTGTGATGCGAGTTAATTTGGATATTGATGTCAATGGCTATCGTCCAGAGAGTGGTAAAGAGGATGCCACAGGAAGACTTATCGAAGATAGGTACTATGGTCGGAAAGATTTTGATAAGACCATTGTTATTGATGATCGTACCCAAAAGGTGGCTAAGTTTGTTTCTGATTATATGAAACAAAACAATGCTCGATTTGACAAAACCATTGTCTTTTGTGTTGATATTGACCATGCTGAGCGGATGAGAGCGGCTTTTGTCAAAGAAAATACAGACTTAGTTCAGGAAGATTATCGTTATGTGATGCAGGTGACAGGCGACAATGCAGAGGGTAAAGCACAGCTCGATAATTTTATGGATGTTAATTCTAAATTTCCAGCTATTGTCACAACATCAAAACTCTTGACAACGGGGGTCAATGCAAAAACTTGCCGTTTGATTGTGCTCGATTCCAATATTCAATCCATGACGGAGTTCAAACAGATTATTGGTCGTGGGACACGTTTGTACCCGCAGAAAGGGAAAGAATTTTTTACCATTATTGATTTTAGAAACGTGACCAATCTGTTTGCAGACCCAGATTTTGATGGAGAGCCAGCGTATGTCTTTGACCCTAAAGAGCCAACTGGAGGTGGCGGAGAACCAACTGGAGGTGGCGGAGAACCTATTGAAAAATATAGGGTTACTGATAAAAAGGTAGATGTTCTCAATTCAACCATTCAGGTTTTGGATGAAAATGGGAAGTTAGTGACAGAAAGTTTGACCGACTATACTCGGAAAAATATTCTGGGGGCTTACGCTACTTTGACCGAGTTTATTACTGCTTGGCAAGCAGCTGATAAGAAAAAAGCTATCTTAGAAGAACTCTATAAAAAAGGTGTTTATCTTGATGCCATTCGAGAAGCAGAAGGGGTTTCTGAACAGGAGATTGATGACTTTGACTTGCTGCTAAAACTGGCTTATGGTCAAAAAGAGTTGACTAAGAGCCAGAGAATTAGCAGGGTTAAGAGTAGTGGTTATCTGCAAAAGTACAGTGAAGAGGCCCGATCTGTTTTAGAGACGTTATTAGATAAGTACATGGATAAGGGAATTGGTGAACTGGAAAGCATTGAAACGCTAAAATTACCAGAGTTTCAAATTTACGGTGGAACCTTTAAGATTATCAATACCTATTTTGGAAATAAGCAGGCCTATCTAAGGGCTATTAAAGAGTTGGAAGAAGAGCTATTTACAGTAGCTTGATGAAAGGAAACTATGTCGATTACATCATTTGTGAAACGTATTCAAGATATTACACGCAATGACGCAGGTGTTAATGGAGACGCCCAACGTATTGAACAAATGTCTTGGTTACTCTTTTTGAAAATTTATGATAGCCGTGAGTTGGTTTGGGAGTTGGAGGAAGATGATTATGAGTCAATTATTCCTGAAGACTTAAAATGGCGAAATTGGGCTCACGCTGAAAAAGGTGAGCAAGTCTTGACAGGTGATGATTTGCTTGATTTTGTGAACAATAGGCTGTTTAAGGAATTAAAAGAGCTTGAAATCACACCCAATATGCCCATTCGGAAAAGCATTGTTAAATCAGCCTTTGAAGATGCTAATAACTACATGAAAAACGGTGTGCTCTTGCGTCAGGTTATCAATGTCATTGATGAGGTGGACTTTAATAGTCCAGAAGACCGACACTCCTTTAATGATATTTATGAGAAAATCCTCAAGGACATCCAAAGTGCAGGGAACTCTGGGGAATTTTATACCCCTCGTGCAGCGACCGATTTCATTGCTGAAATGCTTGACCCTAAATTAGGTGAAACGATGGCTGATCTTGCCTGTGGAACAGGTGGTTTCTTGACCTCGACTTTAAATCATTTAAGCAAACAACGTAAGACTAGCGAGGATATTCAAAAATACAATCAGGCTGTCTTTGGGATTGAGAAAAAAGCCTTTCCTCACCTATTAGCAGTGACGAACCTCTTTCTTCATGAAATTGATGACCCTAAAATCATTCATGGCAATACCTTGGAGAAAAATGTCCGAGAGTACACAGATGATGAGAAGTTTGACCTTATCATGATGAACCCACCTTTTGGTGGTTCCGAACTTGATACGATTAAAAATAATTTTCCAGCAGAGTTGCGGAGTTCGGAGACAGCGGACCTTTTTATGGCAGTTATCATGTATAGGCTGAAAGAAAACGGTCGTGTTGGGGTAATTTTACCAGATGGCTTTCTCTTTGGAGAGGGTGTTAAAACTCGTTTGAAAGAAAAATTGGTTGAGGAATTTAATCTTCATACGATTATCCGTTTGCCTCATAGTGTCTTTGCACCTTACACAGGTATTCACACCAATATCCTTTTCTTTGACAAGACTAAGAAGACGGAGCAGACTTGGTTTTATCGTTTGGACATGCCAGAGGGGTATAAAAATTTTTCTAAGACCAAGCCGATGAAGTCAGAGCATTTCAATCCTGTTCGTGAGTGGTGGACTAGTCGTGAGGAGATTTTAGAGGGGAATTTTTATAAAGCCAAATCTTTTACACCATCTGAGTTAGCTGATTTGAACTATAATTTTGATCAATGTGGCTTTCCCAAGGAAGAAGAAGAGATTTTGGAACCGCTGGAACTTATCCAAAACTATCAGCAAGAAAGAGCGGCTTTGAACCAAAAAATATATGCTGTTTTGGCAGATATTTTAGAGCTTTTGGAGGAGAACTAATGACCCCAGAACAACTAAAAGCTAGTATCTTACAGCGAGCAATGGAGGGAAAATTAGTTTCTCAAGACCCAACTGACGAGCCAGCTAGTGAGCTACTTAAACGTATCAAAGCGGAAAAAGAAAAACTCATTGCTGATGGCAAAATCAAGCGAGATAAAAAAGAAACAGAGCTTTTTCGAGGTGATGATGGGAAACCTTATGAGAAGTTGACGGATGGAACAGTTCAAGAAGTGGAAGTCCCCTATGATATTCCAGATAGTTGGGAGTGGGTGAGGTTAGGGAGTATCTCTAAAAAAATTAATTATGGCTATACAGCCTCATCTGAAAATAAAGGTAATGCTAAACTTCTCAGAATTACGGATATTCAAAATGGAAATGTAGATTGGGATAGAGTGCCTTACTGTAATATATCTCTTGAAAAAATAGACAACTATATTTTAAGTTCCGGTGATATCGTGATTGCAAGAACTGGAGGAACTATTGGAAAAAGTTTTTTGATTAAGCATGTTGGGCAGACCTCTGTTTATGCTTCATATTTAATCAGAGTTCAACTGCTTCAAAAAATAGAACAATACATAACGGTCTTTTTGAATAGTAATTTATATTGGAAACAGCTACAAGATGTTTCTATGGGAACAGGTCAACCCAATGTTAATGGAAGTAATCTTTCAAATTTATTTATCCCCCTCCCACCCCTCGCCGAACAAAAACGAATTGTCGAGAAAATCGAAAAAGCATTGGCGAAAGTTGACGAATACGCAGAAAGTTACAACCGACTGCAAGAACTGGATAAAGAATTTCCAGATAAGTTGAAAAAATCTATCTTACAATACGCCATGCAAGGTAAACTAGTTACCCAAGACCCAGATGATGAACCTGTCGAAGTTTTACTTGAAAAAATCCAAGCTGAAAAGCAAAAACTCTATAAGGAAGGTAAACTCAAGAAGAAAGATTTGGCAGAAATAGTGGTGACAAAAGGAGATGATAACTCTCCTTATGGGAATAACAAAGAAAATAGTGATTTCGTCAGTTCAACTATGCCTGAGATTCCTAACTCTTGGAGTTACGTTAGGTTTGGGGAACTAGTTTTATTCAATATTGGAAAAACACCTCCAAGAAGTGAACCAACTTATTGGGGAGTTGATATTCCTTGGGTATCTATTTCAGATATGCCTAATAGTGGTTATATTACTCAAACAAAAGAATATATCTCAGATTTGGCAATAAAACAGAAAAATATGAAGATAGTACCAGTAGACACTCTACTGATGAGTTTTAAGTTGTCTATCGGTAAAGTTGCACTATTAGATATGCCAGCTAGTCATAATGAGGCGATTATCTCAATATTTCCATATGGTGATAAAGATAACATCATAAGAGACTATCTAATGCGTTTTTTGCCCCTGATCTCAACTGCTGGTAATTTAAAGGATGCCATAAAAGGTAAAACGCTAAATAGCACCAGTATTTCAGAGCTATTAATACCTATTTCAAATTATCGGGAAATGAAAGAAATTGTATCTAAAATTGATTTACTTTTTCAAAAAGTTGCTCAACTCGCTGACTAATGCGTGCTTGCTCTGTTAATGGAACTAATGGAATTGAAATATTACCTAGATTCTTTAGGCTAACACCTCCGATAATTCCTGATTTGTTCTCTTTAAAATCGTTCAGAAACTGAGGACTTTGTAAAAAATAATATAAAAATTTATTGTTACCAGAATAAAATGAGAGGCTACAAAGTTTATTTCCAAAACAAACAATTTGGTCTAGCATCCCTATTTTACGCCCAGCACTTCCTCCCTCTAGACAGAGTAAGATTGATTGAGGTTGGCTTATCTTAAAACCATCTAAGTAGGTGTCAGGGATTTTTATACCATTATCATAAGTGATGTTCCCATTAAAATCAACATCTTTTGTCGCGATATAATTTATCCCGACACCACTCGAAAAATAAAGTTGTTTTTGAGTTGCATTTATACTATTACCTGTATAAAGATTAGTCACTCTATTTAGTGTTGAGGTTTTCCAACTGAGTATCTTCCCATAAGGTTTCTTAGCACACTAAATGAGAAGTAAGAAAGGCTGGGAGATGTGCTATTAGAGCTATAACACTCAGGAGAATGATATGAATCAAACCCTATCCCACTACCAATTCTCACTAGAAAGCCAACATTTGGACAGGAAATCCGCCCGAAAGAAGCCGTCTGAACTTCTTAAACACCTGATTGTCTTTGCTAATGCAGATGGTGGTCAGCTGGTCATCGGTATTGAGGACGACAAGCAGAATAACATCATCACTGGCTTCAAAGATGGCAGATCTTATCCCATAGACGATTTCAAAAAGATTGACCGTGAGATGCGTGATACTCCCCTCTGGATTTGTCATTTGAAGAAATCTCTGTGGTTAATCATAAGGGGGAAGATGACCTGATTTTGGTTATCTCAGTTGAATTATCTTCAAACCGAGTGATTGCTGCGCCTAATGATGAGGTTTACCTGCGTCAGGGTGATGAGACTGTTAAACTTAGTTATGAACAACGAACTCAACTCAGCTATGATAAAGGGCAGCGTTTCTTTGAGGATGAAGTTGTGGCTGACGCAACCTTGGAAGACATTGATGATAGTCTGGTACAGGATTTCAAGAATCGATTTGATATTTCAGACCGTTCTACGGAAGAAATTCTCAAAGCTCGGCGTTTTCTGGTCAATGGAAAATTGACCAAGGCAGCTATCTTGCTTTTTGGTAAATACCCGTCAGCCTTCTTCCCTCAAGCTCGTGTTCGTTTTCAGCGGTTTGATGGCACGGACATGGGGACAGGGACTAGCTTTAATGTCATCAAGGAAGCAACCTTTGATGATGCTCTACCAAGCCTGATTATCAAGGCTCGTGATTTTATTCGTACCCAGCTGCGTGAGTTCCAATATCTGGATGACAATGGGCAATTTCAAATTTTGCCTGAGTATCCAGAATTTGCCTGGTTTGAAGGTGTTGTCAATGCTGTTACTCACCGTGATTACTCTGTCTATGGGGATCATATTCGTGTGCTGATGTTTGATGACCGACTGGAAATTCATAGCCCAGGGAAATTGCCAAATATCGTCACCGTTGACAATATCAAGCATGAACGGTTTTCAAGAAATCCTCGAGTTGCCAGAACCCTGACAGAGTTTGGCTGGGTCCGTGAAATGAATGAAGGTGTTAAACGGATCTACTCTGAGATGGAATCAGCATTTCTTCATGAGCCTAAATATTCAGAACCAGGTAATAAGGTGGTTTTGACCCTTGAAAATAACATCGTGAGTCGACATCTCCGAACACGAGATAGTTTAGAGAAACAGTTTACTGACTTTGGCGACCTCAATGCTGATGAGCAATTACTGGTTCACTACATGTATAATTCAGGCGAGAAGATGACTACGGCCAAAGCGATTGAAATTACTGGTAGAAGCCGTAAATTTATTGTAAAAACTATGAAAAACTTACAAGAATTGGGCATCCTTAATTGGTACGGCGCAAACAAAAATGATAGAAATCAGTACTATACTTTGGTTGACAGATAGTTTATCCTTTATGAAGTAGGATACAGTAGGATATAAAAAGTGGTCTTCAACGAAAAGTTGACAACCACTTTTTAATTATAATTTAGTTATATTTCCATCTTGCTTGAGGAAGTGAATAATTATTTTCTTTAAATCTTCAAAATCTCCTTGAAAGGTAGCAATTTCAATTGTCTTTTCCAGTCCATCACTTAGTGAGAGATGGGACTGATAGCCATTCATTGCTAGAAACATATGTAAGGCAAGAACGGCAGTTCGTTTGTTGGCATTATAAAAAGGATGTTTCTTAATCAAATTTATCCAGATAATAGCAGCTTTACTGTAGATATCTGGATAGAGAACTTTGCCGAAAATCTCTTGTTTAGGCTGTTCAACAATCATTTGAAGACTGTTTGGATCAGCAATGCCAACAGGTTCATTAGGAGAATATTTACCAATAGCCATAACATTGATTTTGATAATATCTTCAGCAGTTAGATAT
The DNA here is from genome assembly GCF_003609975.1 of Streptococcus ruminantium. Classification (NCBI taxonomy): domain Bacteria; kingdom Bacillati; phylum Bacillota; class Bacilli; order Lactobacillales; family Streptococcaceae; genus Streptococcus; species Streptococcus ruminantium. The sequence continues at coordinate 1,770,556 of NZ_AP018400.1, read as the reverse complement.
CTCATCTATCCACCAATTCTTTCAAAAGCTCATCGTATTGGTTCATGGCTTTTTCTAGTTCCTTATCAAAATCAAATTTTGGCTCAGCTTTACGAATGATGACGTTATTTCCCGAAGTGACAAATTCGATTTCTTCTCCAATTTCTGCTCCAAGAGTCTCTTTTATTTTATTGGGAATTGTAATGACAGTACTATTTCCTGTTTTTCTCAAGATAACATTCATGGTTCCACCTCCTTTTGTATATACATTATAAAACGAACTTACAAAAAAGTAAAGTGAATACACATTGTTCCTCAACTACATAAGCTCCGAAAACAGATTTTTGGTAATCTAATGGTAATCCTTTGTTTGCAGGATTGGTTCGGAAGTCCATTTATTTAATGGAAATAGATATTGAGAGCTTGATTTAATAAGCTTTTGTAGATATTTGACTTCTGTCCCCCAAAACCAGGTCTCAAAAAAGCCCACAAGGCTTCACAATTCTCAAAACGTTAATCAAAACGTTATGGGGGGCAACATTTGTGCCGACTTTTTGGTTCAAATTGGTTCAAATGTTTACTTGCTCAAAGAGTTCAATAAGTTTAAAGCATCGGCATCTTGCTGGTGCTTTTTTGATGCCTTGCCAACTATAGTGGGTAAACTTATACTGAAGTATCAGCGATGCATCAACGCTTCAAAGCACTTTACAAGAAGTTATAAGGGATTTTTATTGTCAATTTTGCTTTTTATTTATTGAGCAATTTCTCTTGGAATTTACTGGAATATTCAGAATTTACAAATTTTTCTTGAAAATGTACAAAAAATATGAGAAAATGATACAAACATGGAGAAAATAAGAAGAAATTATGCGAAAAGATATTCAGATAAACGATCGAGCACAGGCCTTATCAGATCAACTGGTAGAAGTTTTGGAGTCCATTTATGATCCGGAGATTGAGTTAGACATATACAATTTAGGGCTAGTGTATGAGATTCATCTAGATGAGACTGGGCTGTGCAAACTAACTATGACTTTTACGGATTCAGCATGTTCCTGTACAGATACCGTACCAAACGAACTTGTGGCTGCTTTAAAAACGATTGAAGGTATTGAAAGTGTTCAAGTAGAAATTGTTTGGTCTCCCGTATGGAAGATGACCAGAATTAGTCGTCTGGGAAGGATTATGTTAGGAATTAGCCCTAAATAGAAAAGTTAGTTTGACTGTTAAGGTCAATCAAATTTGAAGGAGCATCACTTGTTTCCAAGGATAGTCCGATAGAGGTAGTTTTTAGAGTCATTATTAAATATAAAAAAAGGGCTAGCGTGCTCTTTTAGCTTGGTCTTTCATACAAAAAAGAGAGAACGAAATGTTGCTCTCCCTAGGCATTGTTTTTTGATCTTCACAGTTGATGTAGTCAGTTCCAAAAAATCTGAAAACAACCTGTTGAAGGTTGGAAATAAAGTGATTGGAGTCCGTGTTAAACAGACACCAATGAGGGTAGATAGGGCGATTTCAAATAATATCAGTTGTCTAAAGCAGTAAGGAAATGAAGTTTCCTTGTTTACCAAAGTAATAAAAGATAGATCAAGTGATAATCAATAACTGAGTATTAGGAAGCATTAAACGTACTGAACAGCTTATCCTTCTAGCTAGATATAAAATCATATTTACGAGTAGTTGTTACCATCCGGTTCCCCAATCGTTAGCGGCTGTATTGTTTGTACTATTATCAGCTTTAATGTGGGGTTCAATCTGAGTTTTCAAGATCTGTAATTGTTCATACAGTTCTTGTAGATTTTTGGATCTAGCCTTGAATTGTGCTTCCAAGTCATCAGCCTTATTCAGCAATTCAACTTTTAAAGTAATAGGTGTTGTCTCAATCTTGCGGCGGTTATCAGTGATAAAATCAATAATAGCTTCAATTTGGGCTACTAATTCTGGATTTGCAACTGGGACAGGCGTTTCCGTGGCAATAGTTGAGTCTTCTGAGGATGACTCTTTTTCAGGGATTTCTGAAGAATCAGTGCTTTTCTCAATTTTCGCTTTCAACTCTTGAGCGCGCAAGAGGAGTGCATCTTTATCAGAAGTAGTTATTTGAAGGAGGTTCTTGAGTTCTTCTGACTCAGCTTCAAGTCTAGTTCTTGTATCTCCTTCAGAAAGAGCAGTGATCGCTTCTTGAATTTGAGATAGCAACTCAGTGATACGAGAGACCAGTTGATGTTGTTTGATGTCAGCTTGACGGTAGGAATCTTTAATTTTTTGTTTTAGATTGGTCAGAGATTGTACACTGGTGGAATCGTTTTTTAGAGCGTCTTGGATTGCGGTTTTGAGTTCGCTTGTGAGTCGATTGTCATTTTCGTTGGCTTTTAAATATTGCTTGAGATCATCTACTTGCTTTAGAGCAGTATTGCTAGCTGTTGTTCCGATGTGGCTCAACTCATCCTGAATGGCTTGTAGTTCTGAGATAGTTTTAGCATCGTAGACTTTGTTGAGCAATTGTACACGTTTTAATAAATATTTATCTTCATTTAATCTTAGGATAGCAGCATGAACTTGTTCTTTAGCTGTTTCAAAATTGCTACTGTCATTAACTGTTACAGAAGGAGCTATCGCCTGTTCAAGATTAAGTTGGTGTTCAGCAGCAAATTGAAGAAGGTGAACCTTCAGAGTAGCAGGTGTTTCTTGGCGATAACCAATGCTTTCCTTGAGACTTTGTAACTTGGAAAGAGCTTTGGAATACTGTTCATGTGCTTTTGGTATAGCATCTTGGATTTTTTGAACTAAGGCATCAACATCAGTCCAGCTGGTATCAGCTTCAGCAGTTTCTACTATTGTAACTGGGACAGTAGTCAATTGGATGTACTTCTTATCAAAATCATCCAGAATTTTCAGGTATCCTTGTGTGGAATTAGTCGCCCAGTCTAAACCATTTTCAAAGTCTCTGAGAGCTGCTTTGATGCGACGTAATTGTTTTGGGTCATCCTGAAAAATCGTTTTGGCTGATAAAATGAGTTCTTGAACCTTGGTGCGAACGATTTTGCGATCCAGTGGACCAGCGATATAGCTGCCATCTAAAGCTGGGATTTTGTGCTTAATGTAATCGCGCCAGCCCGGACTTTTAATCTTGTAAGTGTGGCTATGATCTCCGTGAGGAACCGTCATTGTACCATCTTGAATGATGATACTTGATGGATCAACATGTAGAGTCTTAGCTAGGGTTGTCAATTCTGCCTCAAAGTCAGCTTCAGGGTCATCACTAATTTTGGGAATGACAATCTCGGAAATAGCCATTCCGTGTGTGTGATCTTCATGTGGCCAAATCAAACTATCACCTTGTACCTGAATCCTTTCGGGATCAATTCTGTAGAGCTGAGCAATGTAGTTAATTTTGTCTTGTAACTCTTTATCATTATTTTGAGGAGCAATCGGCTCTGTTTGTATTGGTTTAGTAGCTGGTTTTAACGGAATAGGTATGTTAGTGTGTCTGTGATTGAGGTCCGCTTCAACACTGGCTGCGGTTGGAAACTGTCCGACAATAACTTGAGAAATTGGCAGGGCATGTCTATGGTTTCCGTGTGGATAAGTGAAATAATCGCCTGCAATCTGAATGTCGGAAATGGCTAGACCGTACATCTTAGCCATATAAGCACGTTTGGCTTCAATACTATTATTAGCATTTACTGGAGAAGTTCTAGAATAGTTATCGGTTTGCTGACTTGGAATTGTAGACTTGCTGGTGTGAATTTGTTGGCGACGTTGATTCCAATAAGATTGTGCGGTAGTACGTTCATTTTCAGATAAGTCTGATTTTGGAATGTAATGCAGATGATCCTTATGCCGAACAACAAAAGCATTCCCTAGATCTTCGATTATATCGCTTGGTTTAAAGATATAGCCGTCGTCTGTCGTGTAACTTCCATCAGGGGAAGATTTGTCGACTGGATGGTTAGATGTTTGCTGTCGCTGATGGTCAATTTCTTCCTTGCTACGTATGTGATTTTGCTTACTATTTTGTTTTAGATAGATATAATATTGTCCGTTAACCTTGATGATATAGCCATCTTTAATGGTGCTTATAATATGACTCTCATCTAATTTATAAGTAGGGTCTTTTATCAGGAGTTCTTCGCTGAAAATTGCATCAAATGGTACTTTTCCATTGTAGTAGTGAAAGTGGTCTCCATGAGAGGTAACGTAACCCTCGGCTGTTATCTTGACAACAATTTGCTCTGCGGAGATACCTTCATCCTTGGCATCTTCTTCTGGATTTTTGGGGGATGTTTTACTGGATGATGCACCTTTTTTAGTAACTTTTTGAGAAACATAATCTACAGAAGATTTGACTTCCCTTCTCCCGTTAGCAATTCCTAGTTGATAAGCTATTCCTGAAGTTCCAGCTAAGGTAGCTAGAATGAGACTACTATAAAGTAATTTTCTTTTTTTCATTTTATCTCCTTTTTGCAAAAAGATTAACCAGTTAAGTAACCAAGGTTATTTTACAGCTTAATCAATAAACTGTCAATAGATTTTTTCAAAATGCTTGACTGGTTAATTAAAATAAGGTAAACTATATCTTATCAGAATTTTTGGAGGTCATCATGGCAGAAAGATTAGATTTATCCAGTGCATATCGCAAACTGAAGAGTCCCAATATTAAAACACGCAAGCGAGCTTTGGCAGTTATCCAAGCTCATAAGCGTCAGAAAAAAGGGAAGTAGGAGAAATCCTATCCGGATTGAAGAGAAAGTTCATTTTGGACAAGATCTTCAGTCTTTTTTTTTTTTGCAATCAGTAGCAAAAGCTTTCCAGAAACGTTGGAATAATAGCGTTTCTAAGAGTTGAAAAATGAACTATACTACCGTAGAACTTTCGAAGTTATTAAATGTTCAAGGGGAATCCACGTTCTGAGAGTAAGAAAATGAGCTGCACAGTTGCAGCTCATTTTTTATGGGACTCATCGTATTGTTTATCTAATTCTTCCATAGTTTCATAGATGGGCTTGGGAATCATAACGACCTGTGGTTTGAGGTCTACCATGCCAAAGCAAGGGTCAATGCATTCTTTCCAGTATTCCAAGTGTTTTTTATCAACGTAGGACTCAGAATTTTCAACTTCCATTCCTCCCTCAGCTTGAACTGAGTACCAGTAGAGATATTCATTGCCGTCTAAAACTTCACGAAAGATAGTCTCGATATACATTTTCTCACCTTCTAAGGTTAATAGCGTGTCTTTCATGTGATCGTTTAAAAAGTTCATCCATTGATCAACAACGGCTGATTTGCCTTCCTTGACACGAAAGCGAGATAATTCAACATGTAATTTCATTTTGGATTTCCTGTTCTATTTTAGTAAAGTAAAATCAAAAGTAGCTTTTAAGGAGCAAACTGAAGATGCTCAATGAGATGAGTGCTTATCAAAATAAGTGGATACCATGCGGTCTTGGTTTTCCAAGAGTATTATTTTTTGCCCGTTCGTTCTGGTCGCCAAAAGTCTGTAACGGCTCCTTTTGAGGCAGAAGATACGGTATGAGCGTATTTGCCAAGAACCCCACGAGAGTAGAGTGGGGGGATAACTGTTTCAGCCTTGCGACGTTCAATTTCCTCCATAGAAACCTCCATCGTCAATTCCTTAGTATCTTGGTCAATAAGAATAGTATCTCCATCGCGCAAGTAGGCAATTGGTCCTCCGTCTTGAGCTTCTGGTGCGATATGGCCGACAACGAGACCGTATGTACCACCAGAGAAACGACCGTCTGTTAATAAAGCTACAGATTCGCCCTGCCCTTTACCGACTAAGATAGAGGAAAGGGAAAGCATTTCAGGCATGCCAGGCCCGCCTTTTGGACCGACATAGCGAACAACTACTACGTCCCCCTCTACAATCTCATCAGCTAATACAGCTGCAACCGCAGCTTCTTCAGAATCAAAGACACGAGCTGGGCCGATATGGCGACGGACTTTCACCCCAGAAACCTTAGCAACTGCACCTTCTGGAGCTAGATTACCGTGGAGGACAATCAGTGGGCCATCTGCACGTTTGGGGTTATCCAATGGCATGATGACATCTTGTCCAGGAGTCAGGTCGGGTGCGTCAGCTAGGTTTTCTGCAATGGTTTTACCTGTGCAAGTCATACAATCACCATGTAAGAAACCATTCTGATAGAGGTATTTCATGACAGCCTGTACTCCGCCAACATTGTAGAGGTCTTGAAAAACGTAGCGACCAGATGGTTTTAAATCGGCTAAATGCGGAACTTTTTCTTGGAAGGTGTTGAAATCTTCCAGTGTCAATTCGACATTAGCAGCGTGAGCCATGGCCAATAAATGTAAGGTAGCGTTGGTTGAGCCACCTAAAGCCATGACGACAGTTATGGCATTTTCAAAGGCTTTGCGGGTCATAATGTCAGATGGTTTGAGGCCTAATTCTAACATACGGACAACTGCGCGACCGGCATCTTCAATATCAACCTTTTTTTCCATAGACTCAGCTGGATGTGAAGATGAACCAGGTAGACTCATTCCTAGAGCCTCTATAGCAGAGGCCATGGTATTAGCTGTATACATACCGCCACATCCCCCTGGACCGGGACAGGCATTGCATTCCAGTTGGCGCACTTCTTCAGCAGTCATATCACCATGGTTCCACTTGCCGATACCTTCAAATACGGACACAAGATCAATGTCTTTACCATCTAAGTTTCCTGGGGCAATCGTTCCACCGTAGGCAAAGATGGCTGGAATATCCATGTTTGCAATAGCAATCATGGCTCCGGGCATATTCTTATCGCATCCACCAATGGCGACAAAAGCATCTACATTATGTCCTCCCATAGCTGCCTCGATTGAATCTGCAATAATATCGCGTGAAGTTAGAGAAAAGCGCATTCCTGGAGTTCCCATGGCAATTCCATCGGCTACCGTAATGGTACCATATTGGACTGGCCAAGCACCGGCAGATGTGACTCCTTTTTTAGCTATCTTTCCAAGATCATGAAGGTGAATATTGCAAGGTGTATTTTCTGCCCAAGTAGAGATCACTCCCACAATAGGCGATTCAAAGTCTTTATCCTGCATGCCAGTTGCTCGAAGCATTGCTCGGTTGGGTGATTTGACCATCGAATCATAGACGGAGCTACGATGACGGAGTTTTTTTTGTTTACTTAGGTCTGTCATGATACTTCCCTTCCCATCTTATTTTAACTATTATACCATAGTTATTAGTCAGTGGTTCAGGAATTTAATGAATAATTGGAAATTTCTGAATTTTTAAGACCCTAACTGAGAAAAAAAGAGGATTGGAAATATCCTACTTTTGCCTATAGCTAGTTAAATGGGCTTGTGAATGTTGCTGTTTTACGAAATAAAAGGGCTGACCAAAACTGAGGTCAGAAGGTTTGTAGCAGTAGCTAGATGACAGAATTCCGCAAATTATCGGACGTAATCAGTTTGGCATTATTTTTTGTATTAAACAAAAGTAGGAATTTTCAGAAAATTCCTTGACATTCTATTTCCTTGTGCTATGATAATAGGTAATATACTTGCGGAGAGGAGGAAAAAGCGTGCAAGAAATTCAGTTAGATCAACCACGTTCGGGATCCTATCTATTGTTAGATACCCTACACCGTTTAGGAGTTGACCTTGTTTTCGGCTATCCTGGTGGGGCGGTTTTACCCTTGTATGATGCGATTTATCAGTATGAGGGTATCCAGCATATTTTAGCACGTCATGAGCAAGGAGCTGTTCATGAGGCAGAAGGCTACGCCAAATCGTCAGGAAAGGTGGGTGTGGCGATTGTGACATCTGGCCCAGGAGCTACCAATGCTATCACAGGAATTGTAGATGCTATGGGAGATAGCGTGCCACTTTTGGTTTTTACTGGTCAAGTAGCAACTAGAGGTATTGGCAAAGATACCTTTCAAGAAGCTGATGTTTTGGGGATGACCATGCCGATTACCAAATACAACTACCAAATTCGTGATGCAGCAGATATTCCTAGAATTGTAACAGAAGCTTTACATATTGCAACAACGGGTCGTCCAGGACCGGTTGTTATTGATGTTCCAAAAGATATTCAGGAAAAGGTAGTTGAATTTTATCACGATCCCAGTCTCCATTTACCGAGTTATCAGCCTATTATTGAACCAGATGATGTACAGGTCAAAAAGATTTTGCAACAATTGAGCAGGGCAAAAAAGCCAGTTATCTTAGCTGGTGGTGGTGTCAACTATGCGGATGCTGGTAGAGAATTAGTAGCTTTTGCCGAACGCTACCAGATTCCTGTCGTATCAACGTTACTCGGTTTAGGCGCTATACCAATTGAGCACGACTTGTCCCTAGCTATGGGAGGTATGCACGGTTCTTATGCTGCCAATATGGCTATGGATGAAGCTGACTATCTCATCAATGTTGGTGCTCGTTTTGATGATCGATTGACGGGAAATCCCGCTACTTATGCACCAAATGCAACGATAGCCCATATTGATATTGATCCGTCCGAGATTGGCAAGATTGTTGAGACAGCTATTCCAGTGGTTGGAGATGCTAAGGCAACTTTAACAGCGCTGTTAAAGCTAGAACCGGTTAAAACGAACCATGCTACTTGGACAAGACAAGTGTTGGAAAACAAGCGCCGAGCGCCATTTGGATACGATGAGGATTCAACTTATATCAAGCCGCAGGCAGCGATTGAGCTGGTTGGTCAACTGACTGATGGGGATGCGATCATTGTTACGGATGTTGGGCAACATCAAATGTGGACAGCTCAATTTTATCCTTACAAACACGTTCGTCAGTTGGTAACTTCTGGCGGTATGGGAACAATGGGCTTTGGTATCCCGGCGGCTATCGGGGCAAAATTAGCCAATCCGGATAAAGAAGTTATCGTTTTTGTTGGTGATGGGGGTTTTCAAATGACCAATCAGGAGTTGGCTCTTCTAAATGGATATGGTGTTCCCATTAAAATTATCCTGATGAATAATCACTCGTTAGGGATGGTCCGCCAATGGCAGGAATCATTCTATGAGAATCGTCGTAGCCAGTCTGTCTTTAATGATGAACCGAATTTTCAACTTTTAGCTGAAGCTTATGGTATCAGTCATTATCATTTAAAAAATCCAGCTACTTTGGCAGAAGATATAAAAGTCATCTTAGAAGATATACCCATGCTGATAGAAGTTCACATTTCCAATCGTGAGCACGTTCAACCGATGGTTCCGGCTGGTAAGAGTAATGCAGAAATGTTGGGGGTGAAGTTCAATGCGTAGAACCTTAACAGCAACACTACGAAATGCCCCAGGTGTTCTGAACCGCTTTACCGGTGTTTTGTCTCGTCGTCAAATCAATATTGAATCGCTTTGCGTTGGACTGACTGAGGTGGAGGATTTAGCGCAAGTAACTGTCATTGTGGACATGGCTAGTTATGATGAAGTGAAACAAGTGATGAAGCAATTTGATCGCCTGATTGATGTGGTTTGTATCTGTGATTCAACAGACCAGTCATATTTTGAGTAATATCCCCTTCAGTAAAATAGATGAAGCAGTATTCATTCAGTTTTTCCGTATCAGGGGGAGATGCTGCTCTTTGTTCTATTGGTTTTAGAATAATAGAAAGCAAAGACAAAGTAGAAGTACTTCTTTATCTGTTTCATCCTGCGATACCAAGGAAGTTACGAAAACCAGAGCAAGCGGTTTTTACCATGATTGGTACTCTTTGAGATCGGTCTTATGTTAGGTTGACCTGATAATTTTTGATCAACTTTATCTCTTGTATGACCGAACGAAGTTCTGTATGCCTCTGCCTATTTTGGGGCAGTTGGGGTTGAACAGTCTGAGTATCACAATAGTAGTAATGATTTAGAAAAGAGAAAATGTATGACAGTAGTAATGCAATATGAAAAAGATGTAACAGTAGCAGCTCTTGATGGCAGACGTATCGCCGTAATCGGTTATGGTTCGCAAGGTCATGCTCATGCTCAAAACCTGCGTGATTCAGGTCACGATGTTATCATCGGTGTTCGTGCAGGGAAGTCGTTTGATAAAGCAAAAGAAGATGGATTTGAGACCTTTGATGTAGCAGTGGCTGCTAAACAAGCTGATGTTATCATGATTCTGGCACCGGACGAAATTCAAGCAGATCTTTATGCGCATGAAATCGCACCACACTTGCAAGCAGGTAATGCCCTTGGCTTTGCTCACGGCTTTAATATTCATTTTGGATATATTAAGGTTCCAGCCGATGTAGATGTCTTCATGTGTGCACCCAAAGGACCAGGTCACTTGGTTCGTCGTACTTTTGAGGAAGGTTTTGGCGTTCCAGCTCTTTACGCAGTTTACCAAAATGCGACTGGCAATGCCAAGCATATTGCGATGGATTGGGCCAAAGGTGTCGGTGCAGCTCGTGTAGGTCTTTTGGAAACGACCTTCAAGGAGGAAACAGAAGAAGACTTATTCGGTGAGCAAGCAGTTCTTTGTGGGGGCTTAACAGCCCTTATGCAAGCAGGTTTTGAGGTGCTCACAGAAGCAGGCTATGCTCCTGAATTGGCTTACTTTGAAGTGTTGCACGAAATGAAGCTTATCGTTGACCTCATTTATGAAGGAGGATTCAAGAAAATGCGCCAATCTATCTCAAACACTGCTGAGTTTGGGGATTACCTATCTGGTCCGCGTATCATTACGGATCAAGTGAAGAAAAATATGAAGGCTGTCCTTGCAGACATCCAGTCAGGGAAGTTTGCCAGTGAATTTGTCAGCGACTATAAAGCAGGCCGTCCACGTATGGAAATCTATCGTAAAGAGGCAGAAAATCTCGAAATTGAAAAAGTTGGCGCAGAACTCCGTAAAGCTATGCCGTTTGTCAGTCCCGATGATGATGCCTCGTTTAAAATCTATAGCTAAAAAGGTTTGATGGGATTTTTGTTGAGAATTTCTGGAAGGTCAAATCAATAGATTTTGGAACTAAGACTGCAAGAATAGGGACACTGCATATTTTTGTTTCCTACTCGTCAACTTTTTTAAACGACTGAAGTCGTCATCAGAAAGGAAAGAGACTGGATTTTTTAGATTGCAAGTAGGTTTAAAGCAGGCATCAGATTGAAGAGGTCCTATTTTGCTAGTCAAAAGAGTGAACAAAAGAGTTGGTTTGACCAACTTTTTAAACTAACTTATTGACAAAATAAATCAACCGTCAATAGGAAATTCGTTTTTTCCCATACCTATCACAATTATTTAACATAACTATCTAAATACTAGGATTTTCTGGGAAATATTGGTATAATAAAAAATAGAAAGAATTTAATGTGAGTATGATTACAGCAAAAAATGTAGAGCAAGCTTATTCGGTTCTTAAGCAAGTGGTTGTTCGGACTCCTTTGGATTATAGTCGCTATTTGTCAGAAAAATACGATGCTACTATTTATATCAAACGTGAAAATGAACAGAAGGTTCGTTCTTTCAAAATTCGTGGAGCCTATTATGCTATTTCGCAACGAACGGATGAAGAAAAAGTACGAGGTGTCGTCTGTGCTTCTGCAGGAAATCATGCCCAAGGAGTTGCCTACACTTGTCAAGAGATGAAAATTCCTGCTACTATTTTTATGCCGATTACAACCCCTCAGCAGAAGGTTGGACAGGTAAAATTTTTCGGTGGTGACTATGTTGATATTCGTCTTGTTGGTGACACCTTTGATGAGTCTGCTCAGGCAGCGCAAGAATACACCAAAGAAAGCGGAAAAAACTTCATCGATCCTTTTGATGATGAGAATGTACAGGCTGGGCAAGGTACGGTCGCCTATGAAATCTTAGATGAAGCCGAAGAGCAGAGCATTAGCTTTGATCAAATCCTAGTCCCTGTTGGTGGTGGTGGATTGATTTCGGGAGTCTCTGTCTATCTCAAGGAACACGCTCCTGCGATAAAGATTATCGGTGTAGAGGCGAGCGGGGCTCGTTCTATGAAGGCTGCTTTTGATAAAGGGCGTCCAGTTAAGTTGGCGACAATTGATAAATTTGCGGACGGTATTGCTGTCCAGAAAGTCGGAAAATCAACCTATGAAATTGCTCGTAGATGTGTAGACAAGCTCATTGGTGTGAATGAAGGCTGGATTTCCGGTACAATTCTGGACCTCTATTCTAAACTAGGGATTGTTGCAGAACCAGCAGGAGCAGCGACCATTGCCGCACTAGACGTCATCAAGGATCAAATCAAGGGGCAAACGATTTGTTGCATTATTTCGGGTGGGAATAATGATATTAACCGCATGCCGGAGATGGAAGAACGAGCTCTCATTTACGAAGGAATTAAGCACTATTTTGTTGTCAACTTCCCACAACGCCCAGGCGCCCTTCGCGAGTTTGTGAATGATATTTTAGGTCCAAACGATGATATTACCCGCTTTGAATATATCAAACGTGCCAATAAAGGGACAGGTCCGGTCCTGATAGGGATTGCTCTGGAGAATAAAGCTGACTACACTCAGTTTATCGAACGGTTGGAAGAATTTGATCCGCAGTACATCAATTTACATGAAAATGATTCGCTTTATAAAATGTTAGTTTAGGAGGCTGTTATGTCAATTAATTTATTTATTATTGGTTTTATCTTACTTGTTATGTTTATTGCCTTGGTGTTGCTAGTCTCAGGGCTTTATGTTGTTAAGCAACAGACGGTTGCGATTATTGAGCGATTTGGTAAATATCAGAAAACTTCTACTTCGGGTATCAACTTTAAAATTCCGTTCGGTGTAGATATGATTGCGGCTCGTATCCAATTGCGTATGTTACAGAGTGAAATTGTAGTTGAGACCAAGACACAGGATAATGTTTTTGTAACCATGAATGTCGCTACACAGTATCGAGTAAATGAAAACAATGTGACGGATGCTTACTACAAACTCATGCATCCAGAAGCACAGATCAAGTCTTATATCGAAGATGCTTTGCGTTCATCTGTTCCTAAATTGACTTTGGATGAACTATTTGAGAAAAAAGATGAAATTGCCCTTGAAGTACAAAAACAAGTAGCAGAAGAAATGTCAACCTACGGTTATGTTATTGTTAAAACCTTGATTACCAAGGTTGAGCCAGATGCCGAGGTGAAGCAATCAATGAACGAAATCAATGCAGCTCAGCGGAAACGGGTTGCAGCCCAAGAATTAGCAGAAGCTGATAAAATTAAGATTGTTACTGCCGCAGAAGCAGAGGCTGAAAAAGATCGTCTGCACGGCGTGGGTATAGCCCAACAACGTAAGGCGATTGTTGATGGGCTAGCAGATTCAATTCGTGAGTTGAAAGACTCGAACATCAGCCTATCAGAAGCACAGATTATGTCCATTTTGCTGACTAACCAGTATTTGGATACCCTAAATAATTTTGCACAAGGGGGTAATCAGACTATTTTCCTTCCTGCTAGCCCAGAAGGAGTTGAGGATATAAGGACACAGATACTATCGTCTCTAAAAGCAAAATAATGGTGGAAGCTAAATCTTTTGCTTGACAAAATAGGTTTGCTTATATTATACTAAATTGCACGAATAAAAAGGAAAGGGGTTTCTAATGACTAGTTATGAAAAAGTAGCCGCAGTTGTCGGCTGGGTTCGTGACAAGAAGATCACAGGTTACCGCATCAGTAAGGAAACAAACGCTCGCGAAATGTCAGTTATCGCACTTGCACAAGGTCGTGCTAAGATTGATAACATTTCGTTTGCTACTGCTTTGGGGTTGATTGACTTTTACGATAAAAACCACAAGAAGTTTGAAAGCTAATCTGAATGGCTTTGTTTGGATATGTAGTGATGGAGAGAGATTCGGTTGGGTTTCTCTCTTTTTGGGTTACAATGTAAAAAATTGAGCCTGGGACAAAAAGATTTTGAGTTTAGGAATCCTGCATCATCTATTATTATTCAATAAAATTGCATATATAAAAACGAACAAAGACTAGATTTCTTTTTTGAAATCAATCTTTGTTCGTTTTTTAAGTACAGAATCAGACTTTTCCAAAGTCAATTATTTTTATCCGAGAAAACGTTGAAGAAATTCACGTGTCCGCTCCTCTTGTGGGTTTTCAAAGATTTGCTGTGGGCTTCCTTCTTCTGCTATGACACCTTTATCCATGAAGATAACACGATCAGATACATCCCGAGCAAATTCCATTTCATGGGTAACGATAATCATAGTTAGACCTGATTTAGCTAAGTCCTGCATGGTTTTGAGAACTTCTCCGACCATCTCTGGGTCTAGGGCAGAAGTTGGCTCATCAAAGAGGATTACCTCTGGATTGACAGATAAGGCACGAGCAATGGCAACACGTTGCTTTTGTCCACCTGATAACTGGCTTGGTTTAGCAGTCCAATACTGCTCTGTCATGCCGACCTTGTTGAGATTTTCTTTGGCAATTTTTTCCGCTTCAGCTCGATCACGTTTTAAAACAGTGGTCTGTGCTACGATGGCATTTTCTAAAACATTAAGGTTATTAAAAAGATTAAACGACTGGAAAACCATACCCAGCTTTTCGCGATAGGTTGTCAGATTGTAGCCTTTGGCAAGAACGTCTTGGTTGTGGTAGAGAATCTGCCCTTCAGTTGGAATTTCCAATAGGTTAATAGAGCGAAGGAAAGTTGATTTTCCTGAACCGGATGAACCGATAATAGAGATGACTTCCCCCTGTTTAACCGTGACGGAAATACCTTTGAGGACTTGATTCTGCCCATAGGATTTTTTGAGGTTTTTGATTTCTAAGATGACAGGATTAGTCATGGAGCACCTCCGTTTGCATTTGGTTGGCACCTGTTGTGTAAGTATCAGTGTCCAAACGTTTTTCAATGGCACGTAGGATACGAGTTACAGTAAAGGTTAAAATAAAGTAAATAATAGCGATAACTGTGAAGGTTTGGAAGTACTGATAGGTCTGAGTTGCGACAGTATTTCCTGAGAAGTAGAGTTCGACAACTGAAATGACGTTCAATACAGAAGTATCTTTAATATTGATGACAAATTCATTACCAGTTGCTGGCAAGATGTTGCGGATTACCTGAGGAAGAACGATTTTACGCATGGTTTGGTTGTGGGTAAATCCAAGAGCCGTTGCCGCTTCAAATTGTCCCTTGTCAACAGCAAAGATGCCTCCACGAACAATCTCGCTCATATAAGCACCGGTATTGATGGATACGATGAAGATGGCTGCTAGAGTGCGGTCAAGGTTTAGACCGAAGGCTTGGGCAGTACCATAGTAGATAACCATAGATTGTACAATCATTGGGGTACCGCGGAAAATTTCGATATAAATATTGATTATCCAGCCCAACAGCTTTTGACCAACAGCTAGGGCTTTATTGGTTGCCTTTGGAGCAGTGCGGAAAATACCGATTAACAGTCCAATTACTGTTCCGACAATGGTACCGATAATTGAAATGAGGAGCGTCATTCCTGTACCACGAAGAAGTTGTTGCCAGTTATTGACGACGATGTTCCAAACCTGAGAGAAAAAGCTAGGTGTTTCTTCGCTGGCTTCTTCAACTGGTTGGTTTTCAATCATATTGTCCATGAGAGAAACTTGATCGTTTTCTGATAGTGTGGTCAGTACTTCATTGACCTGAGTGATGCGAGTATCTTCTTTGCGCATACCAACTGCAATGGTTACATCCTCGGCCTTGGTTTTAAAGCCTTCAGTAAGTTCAATCATTTTGAATGCTTTATTGGCAGCTTCTGCGGTACGTCCTTCTGGACGCTCGGAAACATAGGCATCAATGATACCGGATTCCAAGGCTTGACGGATTTGAGAAAAATCTCCCATGGCAGTTTGCTTATTTGCTCCCTTGATTTGGTTAATCAAATCATAGAGATAGACTCCCTGTTGGGCAGTGATTTTGGCACCTGCAAAGTCAGTCAAGCTTGTTGCACTTGCGTACTGACTATCTGAGCGTACTACCAATGTGGGAGTGGAAGTGTAGTAGCTATTTGAAAAAGCAATTTCCTTTTTGCGTTCTTCGGTTGGACTCATGCCAGCGATAATCATATCAATTTTTTTAGATGTAAGAGCTGGAACCAATCCTTCCCATTTAGTCTTGACGATTAGCAATTTTTTGTCCATTGCTTGAGCAATTTTTTTGGCAACTTGGACATCGTATCCATTGGCGAATTGATTGGTGCCTTCAATGGGAGCCGCACCATTACTGGCATCCTCTTGGGTCCAGTTGAAAGGAGCATAGGCTGCTTCCATACCGACTCGAAGGTATTCATCTGCTTTAACCTCTGTTACCATAGAAAAAACAGTAATGAGTGCCAGCAGAAATATGCTGAGTTTATGTTTCATAATTTCTCCTTTTTAATGCTATTACACCATTTTATTAAAAATTCTGACAAATTTCAATATCCTTGCACTATGAGTATGTTATTTTTTTATGATATGATATAATGTAGAGAATTGATGAAAAGGAGCTTTATATGTTGCTAGAGTTATTGAAAGCTATATTTTTAGGGCTTATTGAAGGAATTACAGAGTGGTTACCTGTGTCCTCTACTGGACATTTGATTTTAGTTCAAGAATTTATGAAACTAAATCAAAATAAACAGTTCCTAGAGATGTTTAATATTGTCATTCAGCTGGGAGCTATCTTAGCGGTTATGACAATTTACTTTAGAAAATTAAATCCCTTTCAGCCTGGAAAAACTCAGCGTGAGATTCGATTAACTTGGCAACTATGGGCCAAAGTTGTCATTGCTTGTATTCCGTCAATCTTAATTGCAGTTCCTTTGGATGACTGGTTTGAAGCGAACTTTAATTTTATGGTACCGATTGCCATTGCCTTGATTGTCTATGGTGTCGCTTTCATCTGGATTGAGGATCGCAATAAAGATGTGGAGCCTCAAGTGAAGGACTTGGCGAAAATGAGTTATAAAACAGCCTTGTTGATTGGGTGTTTTCAAGTTTTGAGTATCGTTCCGGGAACGAGTCGATCAGGAGCGACGATTCTAGGAGCTATCATCTTGGGGACTAGTCGGTCGGTGGCAGCTGATTTTACTTTTTTCCTCGGTATTCCAACCATGTTTGGCTACAGTGGTTTGAAGGCTGTTAAGTATTTTTTGGATGGCAATGGACTCAATCTTGAACAGATATTACTCTTATTGGTAGCTAGCGTGACAGCCTATCTTGTATCGCTGGTTGTCATTCGCTTCTTGACTGATTTTGTGAAGAAACATGATTTTACTGTTTTTGGTTATTACCGTATTGTTTTGGGGGCTGTCCTATTGGTTTACTCCTTTGTTACATTTTTATTTTAAGAGCAGGGTTCCCTGCTTTTCTTTTGTCTTTCGGGGCTGCTTTTAGTATAATGGTGGAAGATATGCATGAGTATTGAGAATAGTCAGTCATGCTCTATGAAAACCAAGGTGATGTATTATCAACAGTTTTAGATGGCTTTTGCTTCTTAGGCTATTTTGGCTTTTTATTGAGTATAAACTTGAGAACACTGACGATTGAATGAGGTGGTTATGAAAGTAAAGCAAATTAGTGATTCTACCTTAAAAATCACTATCAAATTGGATGATTTGGAAGAAAGAGGCATGGAACTTTCTGACTTTCTTATCCCACAGGAGAAGACAGAAGAGTTTTTCTACACAGTTCTGGATGAGCTGGACTTGCCGATGACTTTCCGCGAAAGTGGTATGCTGAGTTTCCGTGTGACACCAAAGCCTGATCGGGTTGACATTTTTGTGACCAAATCTGATTTGGATCAAAATTTGAATTTTGATGAATTTACAGATTTGTCTGACCTTGGTGATGTTGCCAGCATGACTCCAGATGAATTTTTCAAGAGTTTGGAGCAGACGGTCCGTGAGAAGAGTGCCGCAGATGTAGCTGCTGTCCACCATCTAGAAGATATTGAGCAGGCAGAAGAGGATGAGGACGGAGAGCAAGAACGGTATATCTACTATATTTTAGAGTTCAAAAAGATTGAAGAACTGTTTATTTTTGTTGGTACGGTTGACTATTCGATTGAAGAATCGGAACTTTATAAGATGGATGGTTACTATTATCTGACAGTTCTTGTTGATATAGAAAACCGTTCCAAGCAATATCCAGAGCACCTTCTTTCACGTATGTTAGAGTTTTCCAACGATACAAAATTAGCAAGACCTGTCTTGCAAGAACACGGGATGCTCCTCCTCTCCCATGCAGCGATTGAAGAGCTTAGAAAGGTTACAATAGCATGATTCCCTTCGCCCTAAAGTACATAATGGTTATTATTTCGACCATGGTTATCTCAGCGGTTGTAACGCCTTTAGTACGTTTTTTGTCTCTGAGGGTTGGGGCTGTTGATAATCCTAATGTTCGTCGGATTAACACGGCACCTATGCCTTCAGCGGGGGGACTGGCAATCTTTATTGCCTTTACTTTATCGGCTTTATGGTTTTTGCCAGGTATCGTGGCTCATATCAGCTATCATGGAAGCTACTTGAATTATATTTGGCCTCTTGTGGTAGCCTCTAGTATTATTGTTGCGACAGGTTATATTGATGATGTCAGAGAACTAAAGCCTGTTCCTAAGCTGTTAGGGATTGTTGTAGCTGCGGCTCTTATCTGGATTTTTACTGAATTTCGTTTTGATAGTTTTAAGCTCCCTTTCGGTGGTCCCTTGATTCACTTTCCTGTATGGCTATCTTTTGTATTGACAGTCTTATGGATTGTTACTATTACGAATGCTGTGAATTTAATTGATGGACTAGATGGTTTGGTGTCGGGAGTATCTGTTATTTCCTTGACCACGATGGGGATTGTGTCATACTTCTTTTTACACGACAGTAACATTTTTTTGACGCTAACTATTTTTATCTTGGTAGCAGCTATTATTGGTTTTTTGCCTTACAATTACAATCCGGCAATTATTTTTCTAGGTGATACGGGTGCTCTCTTTATTGGATTTATGATTGGGGTTTTATCGCTTCAAGGATTGAAAAATTCTACAGCCGTCGCTGTGGTGACACCGATGATTATTCTGGGAGTGCCGATTACAGATACAGTCGTAGCCATCATTCGTCGGAAATTATCGGGTCAAAAAATCTATGAAGCAGATAAGATGCATTTGCACCATCGCTTGTTATCGCTGGGATTGACCCATAGGGGGACCGTGTTGGTAATCTATGCGATTTCCTTCGTGTTTTCCCTGACTTCACTCTTGCTTAATGTTTCTAGCCGAATTGGAGGAGTTCTTCTTTTGGTAACCATGGGTTTGGGAGTTGAAATTCTCTGCGAATTGATCGGTATTTTTGGAGTCAATCGGATGCCTCTACTTAATCTTTTGCGCTTTATCGGCAATAGCAGTTACCGGCAAGAGAGAGTTGCTAAGTACAAAGAACGCTTCAAAAAGTAGACAAGAACATGGGAATGTTTCTAAACATGATAAGAGCCAGTTGGCTCTTTTTTTGTTATAATATGAAAGGAGAAAATGAAAAGGAGAACAGCATGTCGATATTAGAAATAAAAGACCTTCATGTGGAAATTGAAGGGAAAGAAATTCTTAAAGGAGTCAATTTGACTCTGAAAACCGGTGAAATTGCGGCTATTATGGGACCGAATGGAACGGGAAAATCAACTCTTTCGGCAGCTATCATGGGAAATCCTAGCTACGAGGTAACCCAAGGGGAAGTCCTCTTTGATGGTGTCAATATTTTAGAATTGGAAGTAGATGAGCGCGCTCGTATGGGACTTTTCCTCGCTATGCAGTATCCATCAGAAATTCCTGGAATTACCAATGCGGAGTTTCTTCGTGCAGCCATGAACGCTGGCAAGGAAGATGAAGATAAGATTTCGGTCCGTGACTTCATTACCAAGTTGGATGAAAAAATGGAACTGCTCAATATGAAGGAAGAAATGGCAGAGCGCTATCTCAATGAAGGTTTCTCAGGTGGTGAGAAGAAGCGCAATGAGATTTTACAATTACTCATGCTAGAGCCAACTTTTGCCCTGCTTGATGAGATTGACTCAGGTCTAGATATTGATGCGCTAAAAGTTGTGTCTAAGGGAATTAACGCCATGCGTGGTGAAGGCTTTGGAGCGATGATTATCACCCACTACCAACGTCTTCTCAACTACATCACTCCTGATGTTGTCCATGTCATGATGGAAGGCCGTGTTGTGCTTTCAGGTGGGCCAGAATTGGCACAACGTTTGGAAAAAGAAGGCTATGTTCAGGTTGCTGCTGAACTTGGCATTGACTATAAAGAAGATGACATTTAGGTCTTTGGAGGAAGCGATGACCAAAGATAGAATCAAAGAATTTTCACTAGAACAGGCAGAGCCAACTTGGTTGACGGATATTCGTCTTAAAGCATTTGACAAAATCGCAGAGCTGGATTTTCCAGTTGTTGAACGTGTTAAATTTCACCGTTGGAACTTAGGAGATGGAAGTCTAGCAGTTAACGAAGCAATTGGTGCGGTTCCTGATTTCACTTCTCTTGGAGATAATCCCAAGCTGGTTCAAGTCGGTAGTCAGACTGTTTTGGAACAATTACCAATTGAGCTGGTAGAACAAGGTGTAGTCTTTACAGATTTTGCTTCGGCGATGGATGTGATTCCAGATATTATTGAGAAGTATCTAGGATCTGCGGTTGCCTTTGATGAACACAGACTTTCTGCCTACAATACAGCTTATTTTAATGCAACGGCCGTTCTCTATATTCCAGATAATGTAGAGGTTGAGCAGCCTGTTGAAGCGCTGTTCTATCAAGATAGTACAAGCGCTGTTCCATTTAACAAACGCGTACTGATTATTGCTGGAAAAAATAGTAAGCTAAATTATCTGGAGCGTTTTGAAAGTCTAGGAGATGGTGCTTCTCCAAGTACTGCGAATATCATTGTGGAAGTGATTGCGCAGGCAGGGAGTCAGATAAAATTTGCAGCCATTGATCGACTTGGTAAGCATTTGGATACCTATATGGCGCGTCGTGGTTTGCTGGGCAATGATGCCAGCATTGACTGGGCCTTGGGACTTATGAATCAAGGAAATGTGGTTGCAGATTTTGACAGTGATTTGAAAGGAAACGGTAGCCACGCTAATCTCAAAGTTGTTGCGCTCTCATCTGGTCGTCAGGTGCAAGGTGTTGATACGCGTGTGACGAATTACGGTCACAATTCGGTCGGCCATATCTTGCAACATGGCGTTATTTTAGAGAGTGGTACCCTGACCTTTAACGGAATCGGCCATATTATTCGCGGAGCCAAGGGAGCAGATGCTCAACAGGAAAGTCGTGTGCTTATGCTGTCGGATAAGGCGCGCTCAGATGCTAATCCGATTCTTCTTATTGATGAAAATGAGGTGACAGCGGGTCACGCAGCCTCTATCGGTCAGGTAGATCCAGAGGACATGTATTATCTCATGAGCCGTGGTTTGGATCGGGCAACTGCAGAGCGCCTAGTTATCCGCGGTTTCTTGGGCTCTGTTATTACAGAAATTCCAGTTAAGGAAGTTCGTGACGAACTGGTTGCTGTTATTGAGGAAATATTGACAAAGAGATAGAGCTACTATTGTAAAAATGGAGAAAATGATGACACGAACGATTTTGACGGTTGATTTGGTTTCCTTGAAAACTGAAGAACACGAAGAGTTTATCAAAGCCAATCAAGAATCCTTTAATTATGGTGCCTTGGAAGAATTTGGTCCAAGACATACCTATTTTGAAGAAGAGGGGCAAGTCATTGCTCGCAATACTATTCTCAGATCGTTGCAGCATGGACAAGCTTATTGGATTATTCTGGATGGACGGCGAGTTGGTGGTCTGATTTTGATGATAGAAGGTGAGCGAGGGGAGTTGGAAACACTCTTTACTACTCCTACCATTCACAGTAAGGGGATTGGTTTTGCAGCCTGGATAGCTGTGGAACAAACCTTCCCGCAGGTTAAGATTTGGGAGACTGTTACTCCTTATTATGACCAACGCAATATTCATTTCTATGTCAATCGCTGTGGCTTTCATGTTGTAGAATACTATAATCGTTTCCATCAAGAGCCGATACTAGGAGAAGAAAACCATAATATGCTTGAACAATTCCCGGAAGGTTTCTTCCGTTTTGAAAAACAGATGCAATAAACAAGAGGAAATAGCATGTTAGAACATTGTAGAGCAGATTTTCCAATTTTAGACCAAGTGATTAACGACGAGCCTCTGGTTTACTTAGATAATGCTGCAACGACCCAAAAACCTCAGCAGGTTCTCTCAGTGCTTGCTGATTACTATCATAACGATAATGCCAATGTCCATCGTGGGGTACACACCCTTTCAGAACGCGCAACAGCTCGTTATGAAGCCGCTCGTCAAACAGTTGCGGATTTTATCAATGCTAAATCTAGTAAGGAAATTTTGTTTACAAAAGGAACGACTACCAGTCTTAACTGGGTCGCACATTTTGCTAGAGAAGTTCTCCAGCCAGACGATGAGGTTATTCTCTCGGTTATGGAACATCATTCTAATATTATTCCCTGGCAGCAGGTTTGCAAGCAAACAGGTGCTCAGCTCCGCTATGTTTACCTAAAGGATGGAGAATTGGATATAGATGGTTTGAGGAAACTTTTATCTTCAAAGACCAAGTTTGTATCTCTGACTCATATTTCCAATGTTTTGGGAAGTATTGTTCCTATTAAGGAAATAGCAGAGCTGGTACATGAAGTTGGAGCCTACTTGGTTGTGGACGGTGCCCAATCAGTACCTCATATCAGTATTGATGTTCAGGACTTAGATGTAGATTTTTTCGCTTTTTCAGGTCACAAAATGTTGGGTCCTACAGGCATCGGAGTTCTCTACGGTAAGGAAGCTATTCTCAACCGCATGTCTCCGATTGAATTTGGCGGTGAGATGATTGATTTTGTCTATGAGCAGTCAGCTACATGGAAAGACCTTCCATGGAAGTTTGAAGCCGGAACCCCTAATATTGCAGGAGCGATCGGTCTGGCTGCGGCTATTGATTACTTAAATGAAATTGGTATGGAGGCCATTCGCTGCCATGAGGAGGCATTGATTGCCTATATTTGGCCCAAGTTACAAGCTATTTCAGGTTTGACGATTTATGGCAGTCAGGATGTGGCTAAGCGGACAG
The DNA here is from genome assembly GCF_003609975.1 of Streptococcus ruminantium. Lineage (NCBI taxonomy): Bacteria > Bacillati > Bacillota > Bacilli > Lactobacillales > Streptococcaceae > Streptococcus > Streptococcus ruminantium. The sequence goes on along the minus strand of NZ_AP018400.1, from coordinate 1,747,498 downwards.
GCTTGATTGCTTTTAACTTGGATAATTTGCATCCGCATGATGTAGCGACAGCCCTAGACTATGAAGGTATTGCTGTACGGGCTGGTCATCATTGCGCTCAACCCTTGCTCAAGTATCTGCAGGTTGCTGCAACTGTCCGCGCTAGCTTCTATTTTTACAATACCCAAGCGGATTGTGATAAGTTGGTTGAGGCTCTCATAAAAACGAAGGAGTTTTTCAATGGCTCTGTCTAAATTAGATTCTCTTTATATGGCGGTTGTTTCAGAACATTCCAAAACTCCTCGTCACCGTGGTAGTTTGACAGGAGTTGAAAAGATAGAACTTCATAATCCAACCTGTGGTGATGTGATTGAATTGTCAGTTCAGATTGAAGAAGGTGTGCTCACAGATATTGCCTTTGATGGCGTTGGTTGTGCTATTTCAACAGCTTCAGCTTCCATGATGACAGAAGTTGTCCTAGGAAAAAATATCCATCAAGTTCTTGAACTTGCAGCAGTATTTTCGCAAATGGTTCAAGGACAGGCAGATGAGCGTCAAAAAGACTTGGGAGATGCCTCGCTTTTGGCTGGAGTTGCCAAATTCCCGCAACGGATCAAATGTGCGACCTTACCTTGGAATGCATTGAAGAAGGCTGTCGAGTGCCAGACAGAAAACAAATAATATGGAAAGGACTGTTCAGCTTACAAAGCTAGCTGAACATGCCCTAAAAGTGAGAAGGAAAAATTGTTTGACAAAGAAGTAAGGTTATCGGAGATGAATCTTCTGGTATGCCGATACATATAGTTATTTCCTATCCTATTCTCACTTTCTTAATGGGCTTTGTATCTTAAATTATGTCAGAAGAAAGAATTGAACCAACCCCAATTGACCTTGGGGAATATAAATTCGGTTTCCACGATGAAAATATTGAGCTGGTAGCTTCGACGGGTAAAGGTTTGAACGAAGAAATCATTCGTGAAATCTCCCGTATTAAAGGCGAGCCAGATTGGATGTTGGAATACCGTCTCAAGTCTTACGAAACTTTTAAAAAAATGCCAATGCAGACTTGGGGAGCAGACCTGTCTGAATTAAATTTTGAGGATATTGTCTACTATCAGAAACCATCAGATAAGCCAGCTCGTAGCTGGGATGATGTACCAGATAAGATTAAGGAAACATTTGAGCGCATTGGTATTCCAGAGGCAGAACGTGCCTATCTAGCTGGTGCCTCTGCTCAATATGAATCCGAAGTTGTTTATCATAATATGAAAGAAGAGTATGACAAGCATGGTATTATTTTCACAGATACCGATACTGCTCTCAAGGAGTATCCAGAACTCTTTAAGAAGTACTTTGGAAAACTTGTTCCTCCATCGGATAATAAATTAGCTGCCCTCAACTCGGCAGTTTGGTCAGGTGGTACCTTTATCTACGTGCCAAAGGGAGTGAAACTGGATATTCCTCTTCAGACTTACTTCCGCATCAATAATGAAGGAACAGGTCAATTTGAGCGAACCCTCATCATTGTGGATGAAGGTGCCAGTGTACACTATGTAGAAGGTTGTACTGCTCCAACATATTCAACAGCCAGTCTTCATGCTGCTATTGTAGAAATCATTGCTCATGAGGGAGCTTACATGCGTTATACGACCATTCAAAACTGGTCAGATAATGTCTATAATCTCGTTACCAAGCGTGCTCGTGCCGAAAAAAATGCTACTGTCGAGTGGATTGATGGAAACCTTGGTGCCAAGACAACTATGAAATACCCTGCGGTTTATTTGGAGGGAGAAGGAGCGCGTGGGACGATGCTTTCTATTGCCTTTGCTAATAAGGGACAGGTCCAAGATACGGGGGCTAAGATGATTCATAATGCTCCGCGAACTTCATCGTCTATTGTATCCAAATCTATTGCCCGTGGTGGTGGGGAAGTAAACTACCGCGGTCAGGTTACCTTTGCCAAAAACTCGGCTAAGTCAATTAGCCATATCGAATGTGATACTATTATTATGGACGGAATCTCCAAATCAGATACCATTCCATTCAATGAAATTCATAATTCACAAGTAGCTTTGGAACACGAAGCTAAGGTGTCAAAAATTTCAGAGGAACAACTCTACTATCTCATGAGTCGAGGTTTATCCGAGTCAGAAGCAACAGAAATGATCGTTATGGGCTTTGTCGAACCATTCACCAAAGAACTCCCAATGGAATATGCAGTCGAACTTAACAGATTGATTGCCTATGAAATGGAGGGTTCAGTGGGATAGTTTGCTGAGAACTTGAATAGTCTTAAAGCTGTTCAAGACCGTTAAACTATCCACTGAAGTGACAGATAGAGACCGATGGTAGTCGCTCCGCGCCAGAATCTTATTGCTTGACAATCAGTTTTCTTGCACTCGTTGGAGATAGAAGTAGTTGCAAAAAACTTCTAACTGGGTTTTAAAATACATCATTTGTAAATAAAAAATAATGCGTTGGAAACAGAACCAACGCATTATTTTTATAATTTTTCGTTGACGTAGCGGACAAAGTGATTCCACCAAGAGATCGGCCAAGAAGCTTCCTTCATATCACCTGGTAATACCATATCTACGCTAGCTTGATCAGCTATATAGCCTTTTCCGATAAGGTCTTGATCTTTCAATTGAAGTTTACCAATCAATGTTCCGGAGGTGAGAGGGGCATCAATTTCTTTTTTATTTGTTGTAAAAGTTGCAGTTACTGCTTTATCCGTTTGGTTTCGTCGGACAACATAGAGGTCTGAAGCTGCTACGACTGGACTGGTTTCTTTTTCTCCATTGAAAACCTTAATCTGACTATTTTCAAAGGCTTCTCCCTTCTTTACAAGAGGGACGATAGAAAAATTGGAGTAAATATAGTTCATAAGATTGTTTGTTGCTACGAAACGATTTTCTGGAGAAGTTAGACCATCAGTAGTGTTTAGTACAACGGTAATAATACGCATACCAGCTTGTTGGGTGGTTGCTAAAAAGCTCGAACCGGCTGAATTGGACGTTCCTGTTTTCAAACCATCAACCCCTTTGCGAGCATGTGTCCCTTGATTGAGCATCTGATTGGTATTGTAATAAGTATGCCCTCCAAAGTCATAGGCGCTAAGTGCACTAATATCAAGGACTTGTGGATAGTCAAGGATTAATCGTCGCGCAATGATGGCCACATCCAAAGCTGAAAACATGTTGACATCTTCTGGACTGGAACCTGGGTAAATATGCTCCCCTAAGTCTTTGTTATCTAAACCAGATACATTGACAATCTTAGTATCTGTGATCCCCCACTCTTTGACCTTTGCTTTCATCTTATCAACAAAGGCGGCTTCGCTTCCTGCTATTTTTTCGGCTAAGGCGATAATGGCACTGTTAGAGGATGTAATCAGCGAAGCATTTAGTAGGTCGCGCACAGAATAAGAACGTTCATCCAGATTGACGTTGCTCAGTTCTGAGTTTGCAGTAAGCTGATAAGGATAATCAGAAATGCTTACCGGTGTATCTAAAGTAATTTCGCCTTTTGCCAAGGCTTCATAAACCAGATAAATACTGAGAATCTTAGTGATGGATGCAACGCTTGCTTTAGTTTCTGCATCCTGATCGTAGAGAATCTTTCCACTGCTGACCTCAACAGCGACAGCATGCTTAGCAGCGACAGAAAAATCTTTGGCCAAGATTGGACTGGATCTGATAAAAAAAGTAGCTACTATTATAAATGATAAAAAAATTTTCCGCATAATCATTCCTCTGACTATTATTTACCTTATTATATCACAAGTGATGTAAGAAAAAATTGGAAAAAATATGTAAAAAATAAGAAAATGATGAAAAATTATGTTTTTACAAAATTTTCTGACAAAAAGACTTTATTTAAGAAAATTTTATGGTATAATAGTGGTCATAGACATACTATGATGTGTCAAACAAAAAGGAAACAGAGGTGTTTTATGAAGAAGACAACGAAACTTTTTGCACTTGCTGGTGTGACTCTCCTCTCAGTAGCGGCTCTTTCAGCATGTGGTTCTAAGAAATCGAATACTGCAAAGCAAGATTTGTCATTCCCATCTGAAGTAAAACAAGAGGGAACTGCTGTTGCGGGTGCTCAACTGAAGGTTGCTTGGGTCTCAGCTACAACTTCAACAGGTCTTTTGATTGACGAATTGACTTCAAATACCACTGACTCAACATTCGGTGGCATGGTTGATATTTCAATGTTTGGCTATGATGGTGACCGCAAGTTAGACGATTCAGGTCTTGCCAAGGCTGAGTTTGATGTAAAAGGGAAAAAAGTAAAGATTAGCTTGACAGGTAAAGACTACAAGTGGTCTGATGGTCAACCGTTTACTATCAACGACTATATCTTCACCATCAAGGCAATGGCAAGCAAAGATTATACCGGTGTTCGTTTTGACGATAGATTTTTGAATATTGTTGGTATGGAAGAGTTTGTTGCTGGAAAAGCTTCTGACATCTCTGGTATTAAGAAAATTGACGACCATACAGTGGAACTATCCGTAAAAGAAGTATTCCCGTCAATGATGTATGCTGGTGGTAAATTGCCTGCCTTCGTACAACCTGAACACATCTACAAAAACATTCCGGTCAAAGACTGGGAGAGCAGCGAGTACTCACGTACAGCTAAGATTGTAGGTATGGGACCTTGGAAGATCAAGGAAATCGTTAACGGTGAGTCTATCACATACGTTCCAAATGAGCATTACTTCAAGGGTGCGCCGAAAACAAGCTCGATGAAGGTGGATATTGTGTCACCTGATACAATTGTTGCTGAAATGAAGGCTGGTAACTACGACATTGCGGATATGCCATCAGATCAGGTGGATTCGTATAAAGGCTTATCTAACCTTAATATTGTCGGTAGCCTTGACTCAAGTTATGAATATATCTCCTTTAATCTTGGTAAATATGATAACGATCAGTCCAAAAATGTGATGGACGAAAATGCTAAGATGAATGATGTGAAACTTCGTCAAGCGATTGCTCACGCAATTGATACGAAGACGGCGGGCGAGAAATTGTACCATGGTCTTTACCACCCAGCTAAGTCATTGATTATCTCATTCTTCGGTGATCTTCATGATTCAGAATTGGAAGGCTACACTTACAATCCAGAAAAAGCTAAGAAACTCTTGGATGAAGCTGGTTATAAGGATGTAGACGGAGATGGTATCCGCGAAGGTAAAGATGGTAAACCATTCAAGATTTCGTTCGCAGCTCGTAAGCGTACAGAAGCTAACGAAGCCCTTATGCAGCAGTACCTTGCTTGGTGGAAAGAAGTTGGCTTGAATGTTGAGCTGTACACAGGGCGTACAATTGAAGGTAATACATTCTATGAAATGATTAAGGCGAATGATGCAAACATTGATATGTATGCTGCCGGTTGGTCAACAGGTTATGATCCAAACCCAACAGGTCTCTGGGGTCCAAATGCGAAGTTTAACATGTCACGCTTTGTTTCTGATGAACATACTAAATTGCTAGAAGCATTTAAATCAGAAGAAGCATTTGACGAGAAGAAAAATCTTGAAAACTACAAGGCATGGCAAAAATATGCTGCTGATCAGGTATTTGCTATTCCAACATTTGAGTCGGAAGTCTTGGTTGCTCTCAACAAGCGTGTGAAGAACTATGATACTAAACTTGGATCAGCGTCAGGCAATGGTCTTGCTTATGAAAATATCGAGCTTCTTGCAGACAAAGGTGAAGCTGCGAAATAAAACAATGCAAATAGCATAAACTCTGGAAAAGCCAACTTGTTTGGCTTTTTTCAGATGGCTATTGGAATTTTCAGATAATTGTGGTATAGTAGAACCAGTACACAAAAATGAGCCGTACTCTATGAATATCAAAACGACACTGTGCCGACTAGTTTTGATGAACCTCATCTCTATACTACAGTTTGGTTTTTTTGCCTATTTTGATTTTCATTGGGTATTTAGGAACATTTTTTGCCCGTTGTTAGTCATGATTGGGTGAGGCTTGAGACTCTGAATCCGATTGACAATAGGGTAGGTAGATAACAGTCAGTTTATAAACTTGATAATCGTAAGAGTGTCGAATTGATTGAGCTTGATTGACTGACACATAAAGGAGGAAAAAGCGTGGCTACTGAAAAACCGCTTTTAGACATTAAGGATTTACACGTCGGTTTCCGCATTGGAGATGATTATTTTGATGCAGTTGACGGTGTTGATATTTCATTGCAAAAAAATGAAATCTTGGCAATCGTTGGGGAATCAGGATGTGGTAAATCAACTTTGGCAACGACTATTATGGGCTTGCATAATCCCTTGAACACAAAAATTTCAGGGAGCATCCAGTACAACGATATGGAATTAGTTGGCATGGATGAAGCCAAGTACAATACTGTGCGTGGTAATGATATTGGCATGATTTTCCAGGATCCTTTGGCTTCTTTGAATCCATTGATGACCATTGGTGCGCAGATTGATGAGGCACTTTTTTATCATACAGACTTGGATGTCAATGCTCGGACAGAACGTGTTTTAGAATTGTTGGCACAGGTTGGTATTCCAAATCCCAAGCGGACATTTAAACAGTATCCACATGAACTTTCAGGTGGTATGCGTCAGCGTATTATCATCGCTATGGCTCTTTCCTGTAAACCACCGATTATCATTGCCGATGAGCCGACAACAGCCTTAGATGTAACCATCCAAGCTCAAATTCTGGACCTCTTGAACGATGTTCAGGCTGAAACTGGATCTGGTATCATTTTGATTACTCATGACTTGGGTGTTGTGGCGGAAACTGCTGATCGTGTTGCGGTTATGTACGGTGGACAATTTGTTGAAGTAGCTCCAGTTGAAGAGCTCTTTACAAATCCGAAGCATCCGTACACTCGTTCGCTCTTAAAGTCAAATCCACAGGCTGGTAGTGAAGGTGCAGACCTCCATGTTATTGAAGGCATTGTGCCACCGATTACCAAGATGCTCCGTAAGGGCTGTCGTTTTGCGCCGCGTATTCCTTGGATTGGTGCGGAAGCGCATGAAGAAAATCCAAGCATGCATGAAGTAGGACCGGACCATTTCGTTCGTTGTACTTGTCATGAATCATTCTATTTTGAAGGGGAGGCCTAACATAGTGGGATTTATTGAAGTAAAAGATCTAAAAGTCCATTATCCAATTCGTAGCGGCTTCTTTAACCGTGTGACAGATCATGTTTATGCTGTGGATGGTGTCAGCGTTGAATTTGAAGAAGGAAAAACCTATGGTTTGGTGGGGGAGTCCGGCTCTGGTAAGTCGACAATCGGTAAGGCTATTATTGGTCTAGAGCGTGCTACATCCGGTCAAATTATCTACGAAGGACAGGATGTAACCAACAAATCACGTGGGAAAAAAGGAAATTTCAACCGTGATGTTCAAATGATTTTCCAAGATTCTTTATCAAGTTTCAATCCGAAAAAGCGTATTTTAGATATTATCGCTGAGCCGATTCGTAATTTTGATCGTCTTTCTCCAGATGAAGAGAAGAGGAAAGTTCTTCAGCTTCTGGATACAATTGGTTTAAATGAAGAAGCTCTGATTAAGTATCCTCATGAATTTTCAGGTGGTCAGCGTCAGCGTATCGGTGTCGCTCGTGCTCTAGCGAGTAATCCTCGTTTGATTATTGCTGATGAACCAGTTTCAGCCCTAGACTTGTCCGTTCAAGCTCAGGTGTTGAATTACATGAAGCGTATCCAAGATGAGTTCAAACTCAGTTATCTCTTTATTTCCCATGACCTCGGTGTTGTACAACACATGTGTGATGAGCTTTTCATCATGTATCGTGGTCGTTTCGTCGAAACTGGTAATAAGGATGATATTTACGAAAATCCACAACATATCTATACCAAGCGTTTGCTGTCTGCAATTCCAACAATTGATCCAGTCAACCGCTTGAGAAATAAAGAAAAACGCTTGGCTGCTGAAAAAGAGTATCAAGAAAAGCAAGGTCTTTACTATGATGAACGTGGTCGTGTCTATGATTTGAGGGCTTTCTCTGCGACCCATCGAGTAGCCCTTCCAGAAGGAGGTAAGAACTAATATGTGGAAAACAGTATTACGACGATTGCTCATGATGATTCCACAGATTATCATTTTGAGTGTCATTGCTTTCTTCGTTGCCAAATTGATGCCAGGGGATCCATTTACAGGTTTGATTGATCCGTCTATTGATCCGGCTGTTATTGAAAAATTGCGTATTGAAGCAGGCTACTACGATCCAATTCCTGTCCAGTATTTCCGTTGGGTTGGGAATATCTTGCAGGGTGATTTTGGTCAAAGTGTGCTATTTAAACAGCCTGTTTTAGATGTTATCATGCAGCGTCTAAACAACACCATTTGGTTATCCCTTTTGACAATGGTTTTAACCTACGCAATTGCCCTTCCATTGGGGATGATTGCGGGACGTTACCAAAACTCTCTAGCAGACAAAATTATTGGTGTATATAACTTCTTGACTTTCTCAACACCAACTTTTGTCTTTGCTATTCTCATGTTGTGGATGTTTGGCTTTAGTTTGGGTTGGTTCCCAACTCGTGGGTCAATTGAGAGTGGTGTTGTAGGTCTATCGGCTGTGCTCAGTCGGCTTCATCACATGATTTTGCCAGCTATTACCATGGCTATTCTGTCTACAACAGTCACGATTCAGTATCTCCGTACAGGAATTATTGATGCTAAGGGGCAAGACTACGTACGTACTGCTCGTGCCAAAGGGGTCCCTGAAAGAGTGGTTTACAACCGTCACATTTTCCGTAACTCTATTTTGCCGATTGCTTCATTCTTGGGTTACGAATTGACAGGTTTGATTGGTGGTTCGATCTTTATTGAAAATATCTTTACCTATCCGGGTGTAGGTCAGTTGTTCTTTAACTCTATTTCTAGTCGTGACTATAGTGTTATCTTGGCCTTGCTTTTGATTTTTGGCTTTGGTACGCTTTTGGGAACATTGATTTCAGATATTATCATGAGTATTGTGGACCCACGTATTCGTGTGAAATAGGAGGAGCATCGTGAGTAAAGAGAATAAAAAACAAGTACAGTCAGCTTCAACTCCTCCAGGTGGCCTCCGTGTCATTGCGCGAGAGTTTATGAAGGATAGAATAGCACTAACGTCTTTGATTATCTTGGTAACGGTTCTTTTAGTCGTTTTCATCGGTGCTCTTGTCTTGGATCAAGAACAAGTCATGAAGGTTAACCTTTTGGGGCGATATTTGGAACCAGGGGTAGATGGCTACCTTTTGGGAACGGATGAAGGCGGTAGGGACATCTTTGGTCAATTGATTATTGGTGCTCGTAATTCAATCGTCATTGGCTTTGCCATCACTATTATCACAAGCATTATTGGTATATCTGTAGGTCTTGTTTCTGGCTACTATGGTAATCGTTTGGATGGCGTTTTGATGCGTATTGTAGACTTCATTATGATTTTGCCAGTGCTGATGCTGATTATCGTTTTCGTAACGGTTATTAAGAACTATACGATTTATCACTTTATTCTGATTATGAGTGGTTTTTATTGGACGGCTAAAGCTCGACTGTTTCGGACAAGAACACTGTCAGAGGCCAGCTTGGATTATGTTAATGCCTCAAAAACATTGGGGACGAGCGATTTTGTGATCATGTTCCGTGAGATTTTGCCAAACTTGAGTTCATTGATTATCGTTAACCTGACCTTGAACTTTGCAGGGAATATCGGTATCGAAACATCGTTAACCTACCTCGGATTTGGTCTTCCATCAACTGTACCGAGTTTGGGTACCTTGATTGCCAATGCTCGTAATGCAGATATTTTGGAGAATAAGACCTGGATTTGGTTGCCAGCAGCGATTTTCATCCTTGTGATGATGCTATGTATCAACTATGTCGGTCAAGCCTTCCAACGTGCAGCAGATGCTAAACAGCGTTTGGGCTAGTATTCCTTAACAATAAGTTCCGAACGGTTGAAAAAATTCGTAGGTGCTTTGGGTTTACTAACTAAGAAATAGTACTGGGAATAATTCAAGTTCTAAATGGCTCTTGTAAGTACCTGCACTTGAATGAGTTGAGCAATTTACTCTTTCTAAGCTCAAATAGCTACTCTTTTAGCTGTTTGGGCTCGTTTGATTTTATCAAGTATCAGACGTACGGAGTTCCATTAGGGACTCTATTTTTGCTGTCTATCTTTTATCATTTGGATGATAGAGAAAATATTGGTTCTTTAGGGTAATTTTAAACAATTTGAGCGTATTTTAACTCACTTTGCTTTTGATCTCTATCAATACTCCCTGAGTTAGTGGAGTAAAAAGTCAACGAAAAGACGATAGAATCAGATGTAACAAGCTTGTTTTTTACAGAAAATAGAAAATGTGTTAAAATGGAGTGATAAAACTATTTGAGGTAACAAATATGACTGTTAAAATCAATACTAAAGACGGCCAAATCGAGTTGACTGACGACGTGATTGCCACAGTTGTCGGCGGTGCTACGACTGAGATTTTCGGTGTGGTTGGAATGGCTAGCAAGTCTGCGATTAAGGATAATTTTCAGGCTCTTTTAGGGAAGGAAAATTATTCTAAAGGTGTTGTCATCAAGACCATGGAAGATGGTCGCATTGCAGTCGATGTCTACACTGTGATGAGCTACGGTGTGAAAATTAGTGAAGTATCTCGCAATATCCAAGAACGTGTCAAATTTAACTTGGAAAATCAATTGGGGATCTCTGTGGATGCCGTTAATGTTTTTATCCAAAATATCAAAGTCGTAGGAGAATAATTGTGTCTAAAATTACAACTGGTTTATTTCAAGAAATGGTGCAGGCCGCATCAACTCGTTTAAATAAACAGGCCGAATATGTGAACTCACTCAACGTTTTTCCTGTTCCAGATGGGGATACAGGTACCAACATGGGGATGACCATTACAAATGGTGCAAAAGAAGTTGCGGATAAATCAGCTTCAACAGTTGGAGAAGTGGCGCAGATTTTGTCCAAAGGCTTGTTGATGGGGGCTCGTGGAAACTCAGGTGTTATTACGTCACAATTGTTCCGCGGTTTTGGTCAGTCTGTTAGAGACAAGGTTGAATTGGATGGCAAGGACTTAGCTCAAGCTTTTCAGCATGGTGTAGAAGTAGCCTATAAAGCCGTGATGAAACCTGTTGAGGGAACCATTCTTACCGTATCTCGCGGTGCAGCTACTGCGGCTCTAAAAAAAGCAGAAGAGACAGATGATGCAGTTGAAGTGATGAGGGCAACTTTAGCTGGTGCCAACCGTGCTCTCAAAAAGACACCAGAGATGCTGCCAGTACTGAAAGAAGTCGGCGTTGTAGATTCTGGCGGTCAAGGTTTGGTCTATATCTATGAAGGCTTCTTGTCAGCTTTGACTGGTGAGTACATTGCTTCAGAGGATTTTGAAGCAACGCCAGCAGTTATGTCAGAGATGATTAACGCTGAGCACCACAAGTCTGTTGCTGGACATGTGGCAACTGAAGAGATCACTTTTGGTTATTGTACAGAGATTATGGTGGCGCTTCGTAAAGGGCCTACTTATGTCAAGGAGTTCGATTATGAAGAGTTCCGAAACTACCTCAATGACCTAGGGGATTCTCTCCTTGTAGTAAATGATGATGAAATCGTAAAAGTTCATGTTCATACGGAAGATCCAGGTTTGGTGATGCAGGCTGGTCTCCAGTACGGTAGTCTGGTTAAGGTCAAAGTGGACAATATGCGTGCGCAACACGAAGCACAAATCGGAAAGGAAGAAACTTTCCAAAAACCAGTTGAGCAAAAAGAATATGCCATTATCGCCGTAGCTGCTGGTGAAGGTTTGACAGATATCTTCAAATCACAAGGAGTTGATTATGTGATTTCAGGTGGTCAAACGATGAATCCATCAACGGAAGATTTTGTTAAGGCAATTGATTTGGTGAACGCTCGCAATGTTATTCTGCTGCCAAATAATAAAAACATTTTGATGGCTGCTCAGTCTGCTGCTGAAGTGGCTGAAGTAGCGGTTAAAGTTGTTGAAACGAAGACCCTTCCACAAGGTTTTACTAGTTTGTTAGCTTTTGATCCAAGTTGTGATTTGCAGGCAAACTTTGAAGCGATGACAGCTTCTCTGTCAGATGTTAGGAGTGGTAGTGTCACAACGGCAGTACGTGATACGACCATTGATGGTCTTGAAATTCATGAACATGATAACTTGGGCATGGTTGATGGCAAGATTGTGGTATCGAATCCAGATATGATGGAAACGCTTGTTGCGACATTTGAGAAAATGCTTGATGAGGATAGTGAAATCGTGACTATCTATATTGGTGAAGAAGGGGATGAGGAATTGGCTCGTGCTCTAGCTGACCAGTTGGAAGAACAATTTGAAGACATTGAAGTTGAAATTCATCAGGGAAATCAACCAGTTTATCCATATCTCTTTAGTGTAGAATAAACAATAGAGTCGCAGGCAAGAAGCTTGCGATTTTATTTTCGATAAGAGGAAGTATCTGTGCTAGCTCGCTGTAAGGTCTATTTTGTTTATTTTTTGCTATTTTCTTAACTCTTTGGTACCATAGCAGACTGCCCGCTCTATATGTTTATCAAACCGGAGTTGATGGTCTGTCGTTTTGACTTTTAAAGTAGACCTATGACAAACCAAGTAGGCTATGGTATAATGAAATGTATGTATAGTCATAATGAAAATGAATTGATTGCCATTGGTGAGAGAATTGGAAAAGCCTGTAAGCCAAATCAAGTTCTAGTATTATCAGGTGATTTGGGTGCTGGGAAAACAACTCTGACCAAGGGTTTGGCCAAGGGGTTAAAAATTGAACAGATGATTAAGAGTCCTACTTATACGATCGTTCGAGAGTATGAGGGGACCATGCCGCTCTATCACTTAGATGTTTATCGAATTGGAGATGACCCTGACTCGATTGATTTGGATGATTTTCTCTATGGAGGAGGTCTAACGGTTATCGAGTGGGGAGAATTACTGGATGTCAGTCTATTTGATGACTATTTGCTCATTCGTATAGAGAAAGAGGGAGATGGTCGACGATTGACAGTCGAATCTCATGGAGCTCAAAGTAGCGATTTAGCGAAGGAGTTCCAAAATGTCTGAAAAAGAAGTGTATTTTAGTGAAGCTGAACCAGCTGATGCAGCAGCTTTTATTGATTTTATGAATCAAGTTGCTAGAGAAACGGATTATCTGGTCATGGATGAGACTGGTTTTCGATTTAGTGTTGATGAAATGGAGACCATCTTCGAGGCAGGAATCGAAAATCCTCGTGAATTGTGCCTGTTGGCTAAGGTTGGTTCGGAAGTCGTCGGCGCAATTTCTGTTAAGTCCTCTAAGCAGTTTCGCATTAGCCATATCGGAAATATTTTTATTGCAGTAAAAAAAGTCTACTGGGGTCACGGTCTAGGGACGATTTTACTGGAGGAAGTATTGCATTGGGCAGAGGAAATGAATTTGCTCAGGCGATTGGAGTTGACTGTCCAAGTTCGTAATCAGGCAGCGGTACATTTGTATCAGAAGCTGGGCTTTGTCATTGAAGGAACTCAGGTGAGAGGTGCTAGAACAGATGAAGGAGAATGGCTTGATCTCTATTATATGGGTAAGCTAATTGGTGATATATGACGATTGGAAAAAAAATATTCTTAATGTCTTTGGCTATTGTAGGGCTGACGCTTGGAGCAGGCTTTGTTTATGGAGTCAGTCTATTAAACTTTTCAACGGATGCTATTTCAAAGACCTTTAAGAAACTGGATGGAGAAGATAAGATTACCCCAATTGATGCAACGGAGCCTCTAACCATTCTTCTGATGGGAGTGGATACGGATCAGGCAACTCGTGGTGTTGACTGGGAAGGTGGGCGAAGTGACTCCATGATTTTGGTGACAGTCAACCCTAAAACCAAAGAGACCAATATGATGAGTCTGACGAGAGACATCATGGTGGAGATTGCTAGTGCAAATGGAAAATCAACTGGAACGGTTGAAAAATTGAATCATTCTTATAGTTACGGGCAGGCACCGATGGCCATTGCAACGATTGAGAAAATGATGGATATTCATATTGACCGCTATATAGAGATCAATATGGATGGCTTGGTAGAATTGGTTAATGCGGTCGGAGGAATTGAAGTAAACAATACACTTGGCTTTCCGATTACGATTTCAGAACAGGAACCGGCTTATACTGCAATCGTTCCGACAGGGAAGCAATTAGTGAATGGTGATCAGGCACTTGTTTATGCTCGGATGCGCTATGATGATCCAGAAGGTGACATTGGTCGTCAGCGCCGTCAGCGTGAGGTTATCACTGCTATTGTTAAAAAGCTGTTGCAATTGGATGGTTTTACACAGTATAAGAAGATCTTGACAGCTATTTCCAATAATATGCGGACCAATATTGAAATCAATCCAGCTACGATACCTGAACTCCTAGGCTACAAAGATTCGATAGGGAAGCTAAATTCTTATCAGGTACGTGGTGTTGATCGTATGATTGATGAGGTCTACTATCAATTACCGACTAGCCAACATCTCTTGGAGATGCAAAATATTTTGAAAAAATCAATTGGTCTGGAAGAGAAGAAGGACTTGGTAACTAACGTTAAGGTTTATGAAAAGCAGTTAGGCTTGCTTAGTCCAATCAATGTATATAATGTTTATACAAAATTATTGGAACTAGAAGCTAGTCCGTGGGCAGAAACTTTAGATCCAGAACTAGGGAGTGCTACCTCTACTAGTACGACGGTTATGCCTGAAACACAGACAAGAGATTCCTCAACGGAACCAGCTATTGGAAAGGAAATAGAGGGACAATAATGCAAAAAGGGTTGGATTTCCAACCTCTTTTTGTATATAGCCAGCGGCACTATCGTTGTTTTTTATATTTTGACTGGATTTTTTGAATTTCTTCCAGATTTCCAGCAATACTTTGTCGATATGCCCGTGTCTTGTATTGAAGGTCAGTAGCCATCTCCTGTAAGGGTTGTTGAAAACGTTGAATGATGGCTAGCTGAGTGTTAATATTGGCTTTACTCGTTTGTATGTCTGTTAGGATTTGCTTGGTCTCTCGTATCTCTTTTGTGATTTTGTCTCGGTGAGTAATTGCAAGAAAGGCAGCGCTAGCGGCGCTCATAGTTAAAATGATATTGCGAAGTTTCATCTTATTCTCCTAGATAGAGGTCTTGAGCCAATAGAGTCAAGGCTGGAAAGTCAGGCTCATTGGTCTTGAAACGGATGTCCAAACCATCATGTTTACCAAAGCGAGGTAGGAGATGGACATGAGTATGGAAAACCGTTTGTCCAGCTTCTGCTTCGTTATTATTGACAATGTTGAGCCCGCTAGCACCGAGTTTTTCTTTCAATTGTTTGGCAATAGCTGGAACAACAGAAAAGAGAGTGCTAGCAGCTTCTCCATCCATATCGAGAATGTTGCGGTAGTGCTTTTTAGGAATAACCAATGTATGCCCTTTTGTGACCTGTGTAATATCTAAAAAGGCTAAAACTTGGTCGTCTTCGTAGACCTTGGATGCAGGAATTTCTCCAGTAACAATCTTGCAAAAAATACAATCCGACATAATGACAACCTCTTTCTGGGATTTTTGTTATAATAATTATATCAAATAGTAGGAAGAATTGTATGTTAGAAGTAAAAAATGTCACAGGTGGCTATGTAAATATCCCTGTCTTGAAAGATGTATCTTTTACAGTTGAAGATGGACAGTTGGTCGGCTTAATCGGTCTTAATGGTGCTGGAAAATCAACTACCATAAAAGAAATTATCGGCCTTTTGACACCCTATCAAGGACAGATTTTGATTGATGGCCAAAGCCTGACACAGGATGCAGAACATTATCGAAAAAAGATTGGTTTTATCCCAGAAACGCCTAGTTTATACGAGGAGCTAACTCTCAAAGAACATTTGGAAGTTGTTGCTATGGCTTATGATTTGAATTGGGAGCAGGCTTGGAACCGAGCAGAGCGGTTGCTGAATATTTTTCGTCTGGACGAAAAGTTGGATTGGTTCCCTGTTCATTTTTCAAAAGGAATGAAGCAAAAAGTGATGATTATCTGTGCATTTATGGTAGAACCAAGCCTGTTGATCGTTGACGAGCCTTTTTTAGGTTTGGATCCGGTAGCTATTGCCGATTTGCTTGCTCTCCTAGAGGAAGAAAAAGCAAAGGGAACTTCTATCTTGATGTCAACGCATGTTCTGGATTCGGCTGAAAAAATGTGTGATCGGTTTGTTATTCTCCACCAAGGGCAGGTACGAGCAGCTGGAAATTTGGCTGAGCTACAGGCAACTTTTGCTATGGAAGAGGCCAGTCTCAGTGATATTTATCTTGCCTTGACGCAAGAGGGAGTGGTCAGATGAGAAAATTATTTCAAAGGCGCCGCTTAGACTTTCTTGAGCGTTGCTCCAAGTACTTGCGCTATGTCTTGAATGATCATTTTGTTTTGGTTCTCATGGTTTTTCTGGGTTTTCTCAGTCTACAATACCGTCAGCTCTTGCTTAATTTTCCTGAAAATACTTGGTCAGTTGGATTGAGTGTCCTAGTTATCAATGGCCTGTTGCTATTTGTAGGAAGGCTTGCGATTTATGTGGAAGAGGCCGATCAAGTTTTTCTCTTACCTAAAGAAAAAGAGGTTTCAGAAGAGGTTAGAACGGCTGCTATACGGAGTTTCTTGCTCTGGAGTGGAATTCAGATCTTGTTGCAGCTCATTTTAGTCCCTATCTATTTAAAACTAGGCTTGACGGTCTGGATGATTGTTCTCTATGTTCTGGGATTGTTGGGAATGAAGATTATCCTTATAAGGCGACAGATGGCCCTGTATCAATCGCAAAATGTGTTTGATTGGTCTGAGGCTATTGAAAGAGAGCAAAAGAGAAAGCAGACCATTTTGCGCTTCTTTGCCTTATTTACCACTGTAAAAGGGATAACGACGACCGTTAAACGTAGGGGTTATCTGGATACTTTATTGAACTTGGCGAAGAAAAAGCAGGGACAGACTTGGTTTTATCTCTATCTGCGAGCCTTTTTAAGGGCCGGTGATTACTTGGGCTTGACTGTACGTTTGCTTTTGTTAGCTATTTTGTCTGTGATTGCGATTGAGGAATCATGGATATCTATCGGTCTAGTAGTCGTTTTTCACTACCTACTCTTATTTCAACTGTTAGGTTTGTACAAACATTATGATTACCAATATCTGACACAGTTGTATCCTCTTGATGGTCAACGCAGGAAAGTTGGTTTTCAACGGCTTCTTCGTGTCATTCTATATGGTCTTTTAGCGGTGGAAGTGGTCATTGCTCTGCTATTTAGCCAAGAGAAAATAATGGTGATATTCTTACCTCTCATTGGTATTTTCTTGCATGAGGTATATTTACCATTAAAATTGAAAAAATTGATTGACTAAATAGCTGAAAATTAGTAAAATAGTAAGGAATTTTTAAAGGAGGAAAGGCATGCAGTTTGATACCAGTGGGCTACAATTACAGTCTATTGCAGGAAACAGTGGCAAAGCGTTTAAAGGCCTGCGGTCAGACGGAACGCCAGTCTTTGTGAAATATGAGATGCCTCCGATAGTCTCTGCTCTAGCACGCGAGCAAATTACACCACCTGTTTTATCGGCCAACCGTGAAGCGGGGATGGGGCATCGTGTAGAACAAGAGTGGTTAAATGGGCGTACCTTAGAGTGGCAAGATATGACCAGCAAGCAGGTTCGTCAGATTTTGGTAAGAATGCATTACTCACGGATTCTGCTCAATCAAGCCTTGCAGATGAACTATACCTACATGGAGCCTCAGGATTTAGTTTATCGCTGGCAAAAAGAGGCACCGACAAGACTGGGGCAGAATTCTTATCTGCAATCCATTTGTCAGGAGTTATTGGATAATCTGCCGGTTTTCCGTCAGGAAGTTGCGACCTTTGTTCATGGTGACTTGCACCATAGTAACTGGGTGGAAACAACCTCGGGGTTGGTTTATTTGACAGACTGGGAAACGGCTTGTCTAACAGACCGAATGTTGGATGTCGCTTATATCTTGACCCACTACATTCCACGCCAGTCATGGGAAGAATGGCTACGAGCGTATGGTTATAAATACAACGGGACAGTATTAAATAAGATTTATTGGTATGGTCAGTTGGGCTATTTGAATCAAATCGCTAAGCATGTGGAAAGTTACAATGTTTTAGCGGCGAACAAGGAAATTTATGCTCTGCGGCAGTTCCGTCAGAGCTTCTATAAGGAAGTATGAGAGTTAGAAATCGCAAGGGAGCTAGTGAACTGCTAGCAAGCAATCCGCAGTATGTCATCTCCAATCCGGAAGAGTGTAAGGGACGATGGGCGGAAATATTTGGGAATACCAATCCTATCCATATCGAAGTGGGTTCTGGTAAGGGACGTTTTGTGACAGGTATGGCAGCTCAAAATCCCAATATCAACTATATTGGGATTGATATTCAGATGACTGTTTTGAGCTATGCTTTGGATCGTGTTCTTGAGGCTGGCTTACCCAATATCAAGCTACTTCAAGTGGATGGTTCGAGCTTGACCAATTATTTTGCACCAGCCGAAATTGATCAGCTATATTTGAATTTTTCAGATCCGTGGCCCAAAAAGCGCCATGAGAAGCGCCGTTTGACCTACAAGTCTTTCTTGGATACCTATAAAGAAATATTGCCTGAACATGGAGAAATTCACTTTAAGACAGACAACCGTGGTCTCTTTGAGTATAGCTTGGCCAGTTTTTCTCAGTACGGCATGATTTTGAAACAAGTTTGGTTAGACTTGCATGCGGATGGTTTGGAAGGTAATGTTATGACGGAGTATGAGGAGAAGTTCTCAAACAAGGGTCAGGTTATCTATCGAGTAGAAGCACAGTTCTAGTGATGATGGCAAGGGGCTTTGATAGGCTCCTTTTTGCGTTGTATTCTTTGAAAATCTTGTTGATTTGCTTTGATAAATTTTGAATGTTGGTGTGCGCTTATTAGGGAGTGAGTTGCTTTTAGTAGGCTTTTACATCGTTTTCCTTTACAAACAAAACTAAATATGCTAGAATAAAAAAAGTAATAATGAGAAAAGGGGGTTGGCGTTAAGTCAACCCTTTCCCTATACATTGATTTTATTCTGTTGAGGTGATTATTTCCGTATGGGGATACAGGTCAAATAAGATGATTTGTAGGTTAGTTCTAACTATCTGGGAGCAGCAATCATTATATTTGTTGAAGTATTGATGGATTACCTTGTTTAACAAGATGATAGAATGAGGAGGTGTTTATGTCATCTATTATTGATTTAGTCACAGAAGCGATTATTCCTGCTATTCAGGCACCTTATGAATTGGTTGATGTGGAATATGGCAAAATGGGTGGTGATTATGTCTTATCCATTTTTGTAGATAAAGAAGGAGGAATTTCTCTCCAAGACACGGCAGATTTGTCAGAAATGATCAGTCCTATTTTGGATACTATAAAACCAGATCCATTCCCAGAGCAGTACATGTTGGAGGTAACCAGTCCAGGATTGGAGCGTCCTTTGAAAACGGTGGTTGCTCTTGAACAGGCGGTTGGGAAGTACATCCATGTCAAACTTTATCAAGCTATTGATAAGGTCAAGGTTTTTGAAGGAACCCTCCTGTCCTTTGATGGAAATGTTCTGCTTATGGAATACATGGATAGAACTCGTAAGAAGGAAGTTGCTATTCCTTACCAAACAGTGGCTAAGGCTCGTTTGGCCGTGAAAGTGTAGTAGTCTTTGACAGTCAGTGTCTAATAGAGCAGATATAAGATTTTAAGAAAGGACCTTTTGGAAGCAAAAGGAAAGTATCATGAGTAAAGAAATGCTAGAAGCCTTCCGTATTTTAGAGGAAGACATGGGGATTAACAAAGCAGACATCATCGAAGCTGTGACAGAGTCTCTTCGTTCAGCCTACAAGCGTCGCTATGGTCAAGCAGAGTCAGCAGTGATTGAATTTGACGAGAAAAAGGGTGATTTTCATGTGTTTACAGTGCGTGAAGTGGTAGACGAGGTGTTCGACAGCCGTTTAGAAATCAGCCTAAAAGATGCCTTGGCTATTTCGTCAGCGTATGAAATGGGCGACAAAATTAAATTCCCAGAAGATCCAGCCGAATTTGGTCGCGTTGCTGCTCAGTCAGCGAAGCAAACCATTATGGAAAAAATGCGCAAACAAAAACGTGCTATAACCTTCAATACCTACAAGCAGCATGAAAATGAAATCATGTCTGGAACAGTGGAACGTTTTGACAATCGTTTCATCTATGTTAATCTTGGTACGATTGAAGCCCAGTTATCAAAACAAGATCAGATTCCAGGTGAGGTTTTTCAATCTCATGATCGGATTGATGTGTATGTTTACAAAGTGGAAGACAATGGTCGCGGAGTTAACGTTTTTGTAAGCCGCAGCCATCCTGAAATGATTAAGCGTCTCATGGAACAGGAAATTCCTGAAGTGTACGATGGAACTGTTGAGATCATGAGTGTGGCGCGTGAAGCAGGTGACCGCACAAAGGTAGCTGTGCGTAGCCATAACCCCAACGTTGATGCCATCGGTACAATCGTTGGGCGTGGCGGATCAAACATTAAGAAGATTACCAATAAATTTCATCCAGCTCGCTATGACGCTAAGAGCGATCGTATGATTCCGACAGAGGAAAATATTGATGTCATCGAGTGGGTGGCAGATGAAGCAGAATTCATCTACAATGCTCTTGCGCCAGCTGAGGTGGATCAAGTATTGTTTGATACAGAAGATGGCAAGCATGCGACGGTTGTTGTACCAGATGATAAATTATCCTTGGCAATTGGTCGTCGTGGTCAGAATGTTCGCTTGGCTGCACACTTGACTGGTTTCCGGATTGATATTAAGTCTGCTTCAGAATACGAGGCATTTGAGGCGGCCCAGTATGCGACAGAAGAAGTTGTAGAAGAAGCTGCTGAAGAACAAGAATAAAGCAAAAGGAGCGACCATGGCAAAAGCTAGAAAAATACCCTTGCGCAAGTCTGTGGTGTCCGGTGAAATCATCGACAAACGGGATTTGCTCCGCATTGTAAAGAATAAAGAAGGTCAAGTTTTCATCGACCCAACGGGCAAGGCCAATGGTCGTGGAGCTTATATCAAGCTTGATAATGATGAGGCAGCTCAGGCTAAAAAACGACATGTCTTTAATCGTTCATTTAGCATGGAAGTGGCGGAAGAGTTCTATGATGAACTGATTGCCTATGTTGAACATAAGGTCAAGAGGAGAGAACTTGGACTCGAATAAGAAACAGAAAATCTTAAATTTAATAGGTTTGGCTCAAAGAGCTGGTCGCCTGATTTCAGGTGAAGAATTGGTTGTTGAGGCCATTCAAAAAGGACAGGCAAAATTGGTTTTCTTGGCCAATGATGCCGCAGTAAATTTAAGCAAAAAAGTGACAGATAAAAGTTATACCTATCAAGTAGAAGTTGTAACAGTGTTTTCAACGCTGGAATTGAGTGCAGCTGTCGGTAAGGCCAGAAAAGTCCTTGCGGTGACAGACGCTGGATTTACAAAGAAGATGAGGTCTATTATGTAATAGAACAGGAGGACAAGATATTGTCTAAGAAGAGATTGAATGAAATTGCCCGTGAATTGGGCGTAAGCAGTAAGGAAGTTGTTGCGAAGGCTCAGGAATTAGGGTTTGATGTAAAAAGCCATGCTTCAAGTGTGGATGCTGCAAGTGCCAAGCGTCTTGCTGAAAGTTTTTCATCAAGGACAACGAAGTCTGTGGAAGTAAGTGGTAAAGTTGAGCGGTCTGTAGAAAGTCCGAAAGCAGAGACAGCTAAGGTTGAAAAAGTAGTTGAGCCACAACCAACAGTTAAAGAGGAAGTAAAGGCAACTGTAGATCAACCGGCACCGCATCGTCCACAGAGTCGCAATTTTAAAGCTGAACGTGAAGCGCGTGCTAAAGAGCAGGCAGCTAAGCGAAATCAGAGACAAGGTCAGGCTAAAGTTGGCCAGGAGCGCCGGGATAACCGCCAAAGTGGTCAAGGCCACCCAAATCATGAGCGAAATGAACGTCGCGATCGGCGCTCAGAAGAGCGAAAGAATAATCGCTTTAGCGATCGTCGTGATGGCCGTGATAATCGTCGTCAAGATAGTCGCTCTGGCAAAAACGGTAGTTTTGGTCGTCAAGAAGAAGTTAGAGCTGCAATGCCGAAGATTGACTTCAAGGCACGTGCGGCTGCTTTGAAGGCAGAGCAAAATGCTGAGTATGCTCGTACTAGTGAGGAGCGTTTCCGTCAGGCTCAGGAGGCAAAAAAACAGCCTAAGAAGCCAAAGGAAATCAAGTTTGAAGAACCGGTTGTAGAAACTAAGCCATTTGTTAAGCCTACTATTGCCACATCGGTACCGGAGCAAGTAGCAGAAACTGCTGTAGATACACGTCGTAAGAAACAAGCTCGACCTGATAAGAAACGTGACTTTAATAGTGACGAAGAAGATGGTCCAAGAAAACAACAAAGAAATCGAAATAGTCAAAATCAAGTGAGAAATCAAAGAACAAGTAACTGGAATAACAATAAGAAAAATAAAAAAGGCAGGAACAACCAGCCTGCTAAGCCTGTCACAGAACGCAAGTTCCATGAGTTGCCAACAGAGTTTGAATACACAGCTGGTATGACCGTTGCTGAGATTGCAAAACGGATTAAGCGAGAACCAGCAGAAATTGTGAAAAAACTCTTCCTTATGGGGGTTATGGCGACACAAAATCAGTCTCTCGATGGAGATACTATTGAACTGCTTATGGTGGATTATGGTATTGAAGCTAAGGAAAAAGTGGAAGTAGACAATGCAGATATTGAGCGTTTCTTCGTAGAAGAGGGATACCTCAATGAAGAGGAAATGACAGAACGTCCACCGGTTGTGACCATCATGGGACACGTTGACCATGGGAAAACAACCCTCTTGGACACTCTTCGTAATTCTCGTGTTGCAACAGGAGAAGCTGGGGGAATCACGCAGCATATCGGTGCCTACCAGATTGAGGAAGCTGGCAAGAAGATTACTTTCTTGGATACCCCTGGACATGCGGCCTTCACTTCCATGCGTGCACGTGGTGCGTCTGTTACCGACTTGACCATTCTTGTTGTTGCCGCAGATGATGGTGTTATGCCTCAAACGATTGAAGCGATCAACCATTCAAAAGCAGCCAATGTTCCAATTATTGTTGCAATCAACAAAATTGATAAACCAGGTGCCAATCCAGAGCGCGTTATCGGTGAGTTGGCTGAGCATGGAGTTATCTCTACGGCTTGGGGCGGTGAATCTGAGTTTGTAGAAATCTCAGCTAAATTCAACCAAAATATTGATGAGCTTTTGGAGACAGTTCTTCTTGTAGCTGAGATCCAGGAACTCAAAGCAGATCCAACTGTTCGTGCTATCGGTACAGTTATTGAAGCGCATCTGGATAAGGGGAAAGGTGCGGTTGCGACTCTCCTTGTTCAACAAGGTACTCTAAATGTTCAAGATCCAATCGTTGTTGGTAATACCTTTGGTCGTGTCCGTGCTATGACGAATGACCTCGGTCGTCGTGTCAAAGTGGCTGGTCCCTCTACTCCGGTATCTATCACTGGTTTGAACGAAACACCGATGGCCGGAGACCATTTTGCGGTTTACGAGGATGAGAAATCTGCTCGTGCGGCTGGTGAAGAACGTGCTAAACGTGCTCTTCTTAAACAACGCCAAGCAACTCAACGTGTTAGTCTTGAGAACCTCTTTGATACTCTTAAAGCTGGTGAAGTTAAATCTGTTAATGTGATTATAAAAGCAGACGTCCAAGGTTCAGTTGAAGCTCTTGCATCTTCCCTTCAAAAGATTGAGGTAGAAGGTGTCCGTGTCAATATTGTGCACTCTGCTGTAGGTGCAATCAATGAATCGGATATCACTCTAGCTGAAGCATCAAATGCTCTTGTTATTGGTTTCAACGTTCGTCCTACTCCAGAAGCTCGTCAGCAAGCTGAAGCCGATGACGTTGAGGTACGTCTCCACAGTATTATCTACAAGGTGATTGAGGAGATGGAGGATGCCATGAAAGGGATGCTTGATCCGGAATACGAAGAAAAGATTATCGGTGAAGCGATTATTCGTGAAATCTTCAAAGTGTCTAAAGTCGGTACAATCGGTGGTTTTATGGTCGTACGTGGTAAGGTTACCCGAGACTCCAATGTTCGTGTTATCCGTGATAGTGTAGTACTCTTTGATGGAAAACTGGCTAGCTTGAAACATTATAAGGATGATGTGAAAGAAGTTGGAAATGCCCAAGAGGGTGGTCTCATGATTGAGAATTACAATGACTTGAAGATTGATGATACGATTGAAGCGTATATCATGGAAGAAATTAAGAAATAAGATACAAAGATCTAAGGTAGGCAGAGAAAATAGAAAACCGATATTTTGTCACCAAGTACAGGAAGGGGCCTCCTTTTCCTGCATCTAGTTCAAACAGAAAGATAAGCTGAGATGTTGGTAAAAAATATGGAAGCTTGCTGTTACAGAGCCTTTGTTAGTTTTCTTATTTTTCCTTACTCTCCTTGATGTCCTTGCATCTTGAATTTAGAAAGGAGTTCCTATGGCAAATCATTTTCGTACAGATCGTGTGGGTATGGAAATTAAGCGTGAAGTCAATGAGATTTTGCAAAAAAAAGTTCGTGATCCCCGTGTGCAAGGTGTGACGATTACAGATGTACAGATGGTTGGTGATTTGTCGATGGCCAAGGTCTACTACACGATTATGAGCAGCTTGGCTTCAGACAATCAAAAAGCACAAACTGGTCTGGAAAAAGCAACTGGAACAATTAAACGTGAATTGGGGCGCAAATTGACCCTCTATAAAATTCCTGATTTGGTCTTTGAAAAAGATCAATCAATTGAGTATGGTAACAAAATCGATCAAATGTTGCGCGCTCTTGAACAGAAAGATTAAAATGAAAAAAAGTCGGATGGAAACATTCGACTTTCTTAATTTTGCTTTATTGTAGTTGGGAATCAAAAACGAGGACGACTCCCGATTATTGGTTTGTAAAGTATTTATTGTTTGCAAAAAGAATGAAACTCCTAGCTGAAAGGAACTGTTCTTCAGCCTGAATCTAGAACTGTGTTCCACCTTTTCGTTTGCTTTCCATATTTGGGAGGTTAACCTTGTATTTTATTACCAGGAGACGAATGATCAAGGCGATCATAAAGATACTGATAAAGGTTGGAATTTGTGGTAAATGCCAATTCACAACACACAGGTGATAGAGAATTCCTGAAAAGAGAGTGAGAACTGCATAGACATCTTCTTTGAGAACGATTGGTGTTTCGTTGACGAGTAGGTCTCGAGCAATACCACCGCCAACTCCAGTTAGGACGGCAAGGATACCACTAGTCATTGCATTTAGCTGAAGTGCAACTCCGGTGCTAGCTCCAATGAGTGCGAAAATGGCAAGGCCGATAGCATCGAAGATAAGATTGATCTGAGATAGAAGGTGAAGCCTTCGCTTATCTAAGGGCTTATCCTGTTTTAGGTTGATGACGATGATATACATGATAATGGCTACTCCAATGGACAAATAGATGGCAGCAGGATCGGTCAAAGCAGTAGGGATGCGATTAGCTATGGTATCACGGATAATTCCTCCTCCGACAGCTGTGATGACGCTGAGCAGGCTAATACCAAAAATATCTAATTTTTTCTTAATCCCCTTGACAGCTCCAGAGACAGCAAAAGCGATAGTTCCGATATAATTGCAAATCATAAGAAATAGATCAAACTCCATAAGAACCTCCGTACTTATATTAACAGAAAAGAAATAGGCATGCAAGCTACTATTGAAAGTTTGTGAAATAACAATCAAATCAGCAAAGGATACATTTTGTCAATTTGTGAAAAAACGCACGAAATCAGGGTTTTCACGAAAGTTTCTGTAAAAAGAAAACGGTTCAATTATTTGCCATTTGTGAAATATTGGTCTATCATAGTACAGAAAGAGAAAAACCTTTGGAGGAAATTATGGTATCTATCTCAAAAGAACAGCACTTGGATATGTTCTTGAAAATGCAACAGATTCGTGATGTTGATATGAAATTAAATAAGCTAGTACGCCGTGGCTTTGTACAAGGTATGACTCACTTCTCAGTTGGGGAAGAGGCTGCCGCTGTAGGTCCAATTGCTGGTTTGACAGACCAAGACATCATCTTCTCGCACCACCGTGGACATGGACATGTTATCGCTAAGGGAATCGACATCAATGGAATGATGGCTGAGCTTGCTGGTAAAGCGACCGGTACGTCTAAAGGACGTGGCGGTTCTATGCACTTGGCAAACGTTGAAAAAGGAAACTTCGGTTCAAATGGTATTGTAGGTGGTGGATATGCTTTAGCTGTTGGTGCAGCTTTAACACAAAAGTATCTTGGAACAGATAATATCGTTATTGCCTTCTCAGGTGACTCAGCGACTAATGAAGGGTCATTCCATGAATCAATGAACTTGGCAGCGGTTTGGAACTTGCCAGTTATCTTCTTCATTACTAACAACCGCTACGGTATCTCAACAGATATTTCTTATTCCACAAAAATTCCACACCTTTATCTTCGTGCAGCCGCTTATGGTATGCCAGGTCATTATATTGAAGATGGAAATGATGTTGTTGCGGTTTATGAAAAAATGCAAGAAGTGATCGAATACGTACGTGCAGGGAATGGTCCAGCTATGGTAGAGGTTGAGTCATATCGCTGGTTTGGTCACTCAACAGCGGATGCGGGTGTTTACCGTACGAAAGAAGAAGTAAATGAGTGGAAAGCAAAAGATCCGCTTAAGAAATATCGTAAGTATTTGACAGACAATGGGATTGCAAGCCATGAAGAATTGGATGCTATCGAAGTACAAGTAGCAGAACAAGTAGAAGCATCTGTTAAATTCGCACAAGAAAGTCCAGATCCAGACATCTCAGTAGCCTACGAAGACGTGTTTGTGGATTAAGTAACGAGAACGTTAAGAGGACACAGCGAAAATAGAAAATCAGCCAAGAAAATTGAGATTACCTGCTGATTTATCTTTTTCGCATGGTCCTTAGTTCAAGTAGAATGTTAAGTTGTGAGGTCGTAAAAACGACTGAAAAATAGGGAACTGACACAGTGCGCTAGTACATGAGGAAGTTCATACCTACTTATCTCACAAATTTCGACTATTCAGCAATATTGGCTGAGCATTCTCTGTGTCGTAAGTACATAAAGCAGTAAAAGGACGCCTAGTAATAAGCGGAGTGTCCGAAATTATCATTGCTCTATTGCAGATAAGCAATCATTGTACAGTTCTAAAGAAATAGAAGAAAGGAATGGAACTTGACCGGAAAGTCTGAAATCTAGCTACCTCTCCTTGGATGTAGGTTATCCAAAGAAGGTTTCTAACATTTTGGTTTTTCTGTGCGGTCTTGGTATCTTAAATATGACTGAAACAAAAGTAATGGCCTTGCGTGAAGCGATTAACTTGGCTCAAAGCGAAGAAATGCGTAAGGATGAAAAAGTATTCTTGATGGGTGAAGATGTCGGCATCTATGGTGGCGATTTTGGTACATCAGTTGGTATGTTGGAAGAATTTGGTGAAAAGCGTGTTCGCGATACACCAATCTCTGAAGCTGCCATTGCAGGATCTGCGGTTGGTGCCGCCCAAACAGGCCTTCGTCCAATCGTTGACTTGACTTTCATGGACTTCATCACTATCGCCCTTGATGCGATTGTGAACCAAGCAGCAAAAACTAATTATATGTTTGGTGGCGGCTTGAAAACACCTGTAACCTTTCGTGTAGCTTCTGGTTCAGGTATCGGTTCAGCAGCACAACATTCACAATCTCTTGAAGCGTGGTTGACTCATATTCCAGGCATCAAGGTTGTCGCACCTGGTACAGCTAACGACGCTAAAGGACTTTTAAAATCATCTATCCTTGACAATAACCCAGTTATCTTTTTGGAACCAAAAGCTCTTTATGGTAAGAAAGAAGAAGTTAATTTAGATCCAGATTTTTATATTCCACTCGGTAAGGGTGACATCAAACGTGAAGGTACGGATGTGACAATCGTTTCTTACGGTCGTATGTTGGAACGTGTTTTGAAGGCTGCTGAAGAAGTGGCTGAAGAAGGAATCAGTGTAGAAGTTGTTGATCCACGTACCCTAATCCCACTTGATAAAGAATTGATTATCGAATCTGTTAAGAAAACTGGTAAGGTTATCTTGGTGAACGATGCTTACAAAACAGGTGGTTTCATCGGTGAAATTGCATCTATTATCACAGAAAGCGAGGCCTTTGATTATTTGGATGCGCCAATCATTCGTATCGCCTCAGATGATGTACCAGTTCCTTACGCAAACATTCTTGAAAATGCAGTATTGCCAAATGTAGAGAAAATTAAGGCGGCAATCTATAAGCAAGTAAGTAAGGGATAAAAAATGAATAAAAGGACGTACAAGCGTCCTAGCCTTGCTTGAAAGAGTCTGGTTGGTAAGAGTTATTCAACCATTGAGAATGTTAGAAAGGAATTGAACCCGACAATGGAAACGAAGTTTGGTTTGATTCCTTGAAAACGTAAGAAACTGAAAGAAAGGATTAGAACACGAACCAGATGTTCGGAATGTAGATGGTCCACTTTGGATGGCAGACATCCTGTGGGAAACCTCCAACATTCGGTCGCATTTGGATGTTCTTTGTATCATTATTATGGCTATTGAAATCATTATGCCTAAACTCGGTGTAGATATGCAAGAAGGTGAAATCATCGAGTGGAAAAAACAAGAGGGCGATTTTGTCAACGAAGGTGATGTCATTTTGGAAATGATGTCTGACAAGACCAGCATGGAGTTGGAGGCAGAAGAGTCAGGTGTCCTTTTGAAAATTGTTCATGGTAACGGTGCAACGGTACCTGTTACGGAAATAATCGCATATTTGGGGGCAGAAGGTGAGACAGTAGAGTTAGATGGTTCTTCAGCGCCAGTAGTAGAACCTGCCGCAGCTCTTGAAGAAGTACCGGCAGGTCGGACACCGATAATCGTTGCCCCTGTATTGTCCAAACCACAAGGTGGTGGTAAAGTACGTGCAACTCCAGCAGCTCGTAAGTTGGCACGTGACCTAGGAATTGACCTCGGTCTTGTTCCAGGAACTGGAGCGAATGGTCGCGTTCACAAAGTTGATGTTGAAGACTTCAAAGGTGCAGCTCCCAAAGCAACACCGCTTGCAGCTCGTATTGCAGCAGATAAAGGTGTTGACTTGTCAACCCTCGTCGGTACAGGTGTCAATGGTAAGATTGTAAAAGATGATGTACTTGCTGTTCTTGCTCCAGCTGCTGAAGCAGAATCTGCAACACCGGCTTCTAAAGCAGAAGCAGCACCAGCTAAGGAACTACCAGAAGGTGTTGAGATCATCAAGATGAGTCCAATGCGTAAAGCAATCTCGAAAGGGATGGTTCACTCTTATCTAACTGCGCCAACCTTCACGCTTAATTATGATATTGACATGACCAATCTCATGGCTCTTCGTAAGCAAGTTCTTGAACCAATCATGAATAAGACAGGTCTGAAAGTGACCTTCACAGACTTGATTGGTCTTGCAGTAACACGTACACTTATGAAGGAGGAGCACCGCTATCTCAATGCCTCACTCATCAACGATGCTCAAGAAATCGAGTTGCATAAATTTGTCAATCTTGGTATCGCTGTAGGTTTGGATGAAGGCCTTGTAGTACCAGTTGTTCATGGTGCCGACAAGATGAGCTTGTCAGAGTTTGTAGTAGCCTCTAAAGATGTTATCAAAAAGGCTCAGTCTGGCAAATTGAAGGGTGCTGAAATGTCAGGTTCAACCTTCTCTATTACTAACTTGGGGATGTTTGGTACCAAGACTTTTAACCCAATAATCAACCAGCCAAACTCAGCAATTCTAGGTGTTGCAGCGACAGTCCAGACACCGGTTGTGGTTGAT
Organism: Streptococcus ruminantium; assembly: GCF_003609975.1. Lineage (NCBI taxonomy): Bacteria > Bacillati > Bacillota > Bacilli > Lactobacillales > Streptococcaceae > Streptococcus > Streptococcus ruminantium. Next base: position 1,717,514 of record NZ_AP018400.1, on the reverse strand, counting down.
GGGGAAATTAAAATTCGTCCAATCATGGCGCTTTGCTTGACAATTGACCATCGTATCGTTGATGGCATGAATGGTGCTAAATTTATGGTTGATCTCAAGAACTTACTTGAGAATCCATTGGAGTTGTTGATTTAAGTTTGTCACTATAAAGCTGAGCAGTCCTCTGTTTGAGCTAGTCTGCTCCGCTATAACTTTGAAGCATTTAACAAAATTGAAGAAAGGATTTAGAGCGGGAGAAACTGAATCCGAGCGGAAAGCTCAGAAAAAAGATAAATCGTTTAGAAAATCAGGATTTTCTATGATTTCCCATTTTTCAGTCGCTTTCTTTTCGCTCTTGGTATCTTAATCATGGCAGTAGAAGTCATTATGCCAAAACTTGGTGTAGACATGCAAGAAGGTGAAATCATCGAATGGAAAAAACAAGAGGGTGATTTTGTCAACGAAGGTGATGTCATTTTGGAAATGATGTCTGATAAGACAAGTATGGAATTAGAAGCAGAAGAATCAGGTGTTCTTTTGAAAATCGTTCATGGTAACGGTGCAACTGTTCCTGTAACAGAAGTCATCGCTTACCTGGGCGCAGAAGGTGAAAGCGTTGAAGTGGGAAGTTCACCTGCTCCTGCTCAAGTTGCACAAGCAACAGCAGACTTGAAAGCAGCAGGTTTAGAAGTTCCTGTGGCTCCCGCAGCAACTCCACAAGCGCCTAAGACTGAGTTGGCGGCTGATGAGTATGATATGGTTGTAGTTGGTGGTGGTCCTGCCGGTTACTATGCAGCAATTCGTGGTGCACAATTGGGTGGGAAAATCGCAATTGTTGAGAAGTCAGAATTTGGTGGTACTTGTTTGAATAAGGGTTGTATCCCAACTAAGACTTACCTAAAAAATGCTGAAATTCTTGATGGTTTGAAGATTGCAGCCGGTCGTGGTATCAACTTGGCCTCAACCAATTATACTATTGATATGGATAAGACAGTTGACTTTAAGAACTCAGTGGTTAAGACATTGACAGGTGGTGTTCAAGGACTCTTGAAAGCCAACAAAGTGACCATCTTTAATGGTCTTGGTCAGGTTAACCCAGATAAAACAGTTGTTATTGGCGATAAAGTTATCAAGGGACGTAGCGTGATTCTTGCAACAGGTTCAAAAGTATCTCGTATCAATATTCCAGGCATTGATTCTAAATTGGTTTTGACCTCTGATGATATTCTTGACCTGCGTGAAATTCCTAAGTCACTTACTGTTATGGGTGGCGGTGTAGTCGGTGTTGAACTTGGTTTGGTTTATGCTTCATACGGTACTGAAGTAACAGTTGTTGAGATGGCAGATCGTATCATTCCAGGTATGGACCGCGAAGTCTCTGTTGAATTGCAAAAAGTCCTTTCTAAGAAAGGCATGAAGTTCTTGACTTCTGTTGGTGTATCTGAAATCATTGAAGCTAACAACCAGTTGACAATCAAGTTGAATGATGGTTCAGAAGTTGTTTCTGAAAAAGCTCTTCTTTCTATCGGTCGTGTACCACAGTTGGCAGGTCTTGAGAACTTGAATCTTGAACTAGACCGTGGTCGTATCAAGGTTGATGCTTACCAAGAAACATCTATTCCGGGTATCTACGCACCGGGTGATGTGAATGGTACCAAGATGTTAGCACATGCTGCTTACCGTATGGGTGAAGTTGCTGCTGAAAATGCTATCCATGGTAACCACCATAAGGCTAAACTGGATTATACTCCCGCAGCGGTTTATACACACCCAGAGATTGCAATGGTTGGTTTGACAGAAGAGCAAGCGATTGAGAAGTATGGTAAAGACAATATTCTTATCGGTCGCAACAGCTTTACTGGTAACGGTCGTGCTATTGCTTCTAATGAAGCACATGGCTTTGTAAAAGTTATCGCTGACAAGAAATACCACGAAATCCTCGGTGTTCACATCATCGGTCCAGTTGCTGCTGAAATGATTAACGAAGCAGCGACAATCATGGAATCTGAGTTGACAGTAGATGATGTGGCAGCTTCTATTCATGGGCACCCGACCTTCTCAGAAGTTATGTATGAAGCCTTCCTTGATGTGCTTGGCGTAGCAATTCACAACCCACCAAGACGTAAATAAGATAAGTAAGAAGAAAGTCCGTAGGGGCTTTCTTTTTTAGAATATCAGATAATAGTATCAATCTTTCACACTTTACGCCTGTTTTTATGACGAAAAACGGATTATAATAAACCTATGAGTAAACAAAGAGGAGAAAGAGTATGCGTAAGATTGTCTTTTTAGATGTGGATGGGACATTGGTTGATTATCATAACCGAATTCCAGACTCCGCAAAAAATGCTATTCAGCAGGCGCGTCAAAATGGGCACCTAGTTTATGCTTGCACAGGTCGCAGTCGAGCAGAAATGCAGCCTGAACTCTGGGAAATCGGTCTGGATGGAATGATTGGTGGGAATGGTTCTTATGTAGAACATCGAGGGCAGGTTATCTTGCATCAACTGATTTCTAAGGAAGATGCAAAAGCTGTCGTGGACTGGCTACATGAGCGAGGGCTAGAATTTTATTTAGAGAGTAACAATGGACTCTTTGCAAGTGAGAACTTCCGAAAACGAGCCAGAGAAACGATGAAGATTTATGCTATGAATAAAGGCAAAACCGCTGAAGAAGTAGCTGATCAAGAAGTTGAGGATGTCCTGCACGGAATCATCTTTAATGGAGAGTTGTATCGGGCCGATTTAAATAAAATTAGTTTTGTTCTCGATTCTTATCAAGACCACCTGGATTCCAAAGAAGCTTTTCCACAGTTGGTTGCTAATACATGGGGTGGAAGAGGAGAGACAGCTCTATTTGGTGATTTAGGTGTCAAAGGGATTGACAAAGGGAATGCGATTGGTATTTTGCTAGCTCACTTGGGTGCCAGTCAGGCAGATACTATTGCTTTTGGAGATGCAAAGATTGACATTCCCATGCTTGAATACTGTGCAGTCGGAGTAGCCATGGGAAATGGCGGTTCTGAAATCTTAGCCATGGCTGATATTATCACGGATGATGTCGAGCAGGATGGTCTCTTTAATGCCTTTGAAAAATTGGGACTATTGGACTAGCCTTCCTTTCATCTTGAATTGAGTGGCTGAGAAACGTTATTAAGTATTTCCGGAGTGGTAAGGAAGAAAACGCTATCAACATTTTGTAAGGAAGTCTGTATAATGAGAGTATCATTATCAGGAGGATAGATTATGTCTACATTCAAAGATGATTTTCTATGGGGAGGAGCAGTTGCCGCTCACCAATTGGAAGGTGGCTGGCAGGCTGGTGGTAAAGGAATTAGTGTAGCTGATGTTATGACAGCAGGAAAGCACGGCATTGCACGTGAAATCACTCCAGGAGTTTTGGGGGGAAAATACTATCCAAATCATGAAGCGATTGATTTTTATCATCGGTATAAGGAGGATGTGGCTCTCTTTGCAGAGCTGGGGTTCAAGTGTTTTCGCACGTCTATTGCTTGGACACGGATTTTTCCGAAAGGAGATGAACACGAACCGAATGAAGCTGGCTTACAATTTTATGATGACCTGTTTGATGAGTGTTTGAAATATGGCATTGAGCCTGTTATCACACTCTCTCACTTTGAAATGCCCTATCATCTCGTAACAGAATATGGTGGTTGGAAAAATCGAAAGTTAATTGATTTTTTTGTTCGTTTTGCTGAGGTCGTCTTCAAACGCTATAAAAATAAAGTGAAATATTGGATGACTTTTAATGAAATCAATAATCAGGCCAATTATCAAGAAGATTTTGCACCTTTTACCAACTCAGGAATTGTTTATCAAGAAGGGGATAATCGTGAAGAAATCATGTATCAAGCTGCTCACTATGAGCTAGTTGCATCTGCCCGTGCAGTAAAGCTGGGTCACGAAATCAATCCAAACTTCCAAATTGGATGCATGATTGCTATGTGTCCTATTTACCCTGCGACCTGTAATCCGAAGGATGTTTTGCTAGCTCAAAAAGCAATGCAAAAGCGTTATTATTTTACAGATGTACATGTCCATGGCTTTTATCCAGGCCATATCCTTAAGTATTGGAAACGAAAGGGTTTTGAGTTGGATGTAACAGAGGCTGACAAGGCTGATTTGTTGGAGGGTTGTGTAGACTATATTGGCTTTAGCTACTATATGTCATTTGCCATCAGCTATCACAGAGAAAACCCTTATTACGACTACCTTGAAACAGAGGATTTAGTTAGAAATGAATACGTAAGAGCATCTGAATGGGATTGGCAAATTGATCCTGAGGGGCTTCGCTATGCCTTAAATTGGTTTACAGATATGTACCATCTGCCACTCTTTATTGTTGAAAATGGCTTTGGAGCCATCGACCAAGTAGGAAAAGATGGTGTGATCCACGATGATTATCGCATTGACTACTTAGCTGCTCATATTGCGGAGATGAAGAAAGCTGTTGTGGAAGACGGTGTGGACTTGATGGGCTATACCCCTTGGGGCTGCATTGATCTTGTATCTGCTGGAACAGGTGAAATGCGCAAACGCTATGGATTTATCTACGTTGACAAAGACGATGCGGGTCAAGGGACCTATGCCCGAATTCCCAAAAAATCATTCGCTTGGTACAAGGAAGTCATTGCGACGAATGGAGCAGCAATAGAATAGTTCCGTAATATTTTGAAGGGAAATATATGGTAGCTTTTGACTAGAATGAATGAGCAAGGTTAAAGAAAGGCTATCAATGGGAAAAGTAGAATTCGGCTTTGTGAAATCGTCTTTTTATGCCTAGGTATTTGCTAGCCCTGATTTTAGCAGGGCTTTTTTCATAGTTTAAGGAAATAAAGATAAGTGGTATCTTTGGGTAAAGTATGTTAAGACTGTTTACCAATACGCAGAAGTGAGGAAGTACTATGATTGGATTTATAGCAGCTTGTTTGACAACCTTTGGTTTTTTACCTCAAGTTATTAAGGTCGTCAAAACGAAGGATACAGAGTCTATCTCTCTGGGAATGTATAGCATGTCAGTTGCTGGAATTGGATTATGGTTCATTCATGGGGTGACAATAGGAGATTTAGCTCTAATATTAGCTAATGGGGTATCCTTTATTTTATCGGGTATCATCTTCATTTATAAATTGAAATATAAATAAAACAGAAAAAGACAGGCAAAGTGAAAAGACCTACCGTATAAGAACAGTATATAGCTTTTTATATTGTTCACCATAAGTAGTTCTTTTCATGGAGCTTGTCTTTTTGGAGGTCTTAGAGTCATCTCAATTCTTTCCGTTGTGCTAAGGAAAAAGTTAGTATGGAAAATGATAACGTTTTCTTTTACAATATGATTATCAAATAAAAGGAGAAACAATATGGCAAAAGCGCTCATTATCTGTGCTGCAGGGATGTCATCTTCACTGATGGCAAAGAAAACGACTGAGCTATTTAAGAGTCAAGGAGTTAATATTGAAGTAGATGCTATCAATGTGACAGAAGGAGGAAAAGCAATCACAAATGGAGATTTTGACTTGTACTTAGTGAGTCCTCAGACAAAAATGTACTACAAGCAATTTGAGGAGGCTGCTCAAAAAGCTGGGAAATCAATTACACAAATTCCTCCGCAAGCTTATATTCCAATTCCAATGGGAATTGAAAAAATGGCTACTTTGATTACTGAAAACATCGGATAAGGAACAGTTAGTAGATGTTACAATAGGGACATCAACAAATTTGGAGGCTATCTATGCTCAGTCAAAAAGAACGACAGATTCTTCGCTATCTGATGGAACAACGAGATTCTTACACAACGAGTAAAGAGTTAGCGGAGCACTTATCTTGTTCAGATAGAACAGTTAGAACCTATTTGAAACACCTTGCCGAGCGTTTAGAAGATTCATTATATGATGGCGTAGCGATTAGCTCCAAGCAAGGGCATGGCTATCGTTTAGAGGTTAGGGATAATAAAGCTGTTCAACAATTTATGGAAGAAACAAAACCAACCTCTGTTTTTAATGATAGTTACGATCGTTACAATTATATCTTAAATAAATTGTTGTTCGAGCAGGCAGAGCTGTACTTTGATGATTTGGCAGAGGAGTTATTTATCAGTCGTTCAACTCTATCTCATGAATTTAAAAAAATCCGCAAGGATTTGGAATATTATCATCTGATGATTGAGAGTAAGGCCAACAAAGGTGTTTATATCTCTGGTGAAGAGCGTGACAAACGACGGTTCATCATGGATTATTTCTTTCGAGATAATTTTTTTAAAAGTATCCATAACTATATTGATGGTGCTATGACCCAGTCGGTGATTAGCCTAGAAGAGTTGACCTTGATTGTCCTAGATGAGTGTCGTGAAGCCAAATTGAAGTTATCTGATTTTGTCATTCAAAATTTAGTTCTTCATATTGCTTTAGCTTTACGGCGTATCCAAGAAGGCTTTCAAATGAGCCCGATTCAAGAGTTAAACTCTGAATTGTATCGTACTGAACAAGAAGTAGCTCAGAATATTTTAGATCGAATCTATAAGGCAACCGGTATCTGTTGTCCAAAAGAAGAGACAGATTATATCACTCTGCACTTTGTGTCTAAAGGAAGTACCGTTGCTGGATGCAAACGTATGGATGATGACCAACGTCTCCGAGAAGAGTTGATCATGGCCTTAGAAAGTTCCCCAAGTTCGAAAGAATATCAATTTCAATGGGATTCCCAACTACTGGAGGGAGTTGTGACGCATCTGACAACTATGTTGGTGCGGTTGCAGACTAAGGTACATTTTGAAAATCCACTGAGAGAAGAAGTTCGTCAGCGGTATAATCAAGTGTTTGAAATGACTAGGAATATCATGCAAGGCATGCCGGTCTTTTCTGAATATCAGATTTCCGATGATGAGGTTGCTTATGTAGCCTTGCATTTTATGGCAGCTATGGAGCGGTTGAAAGAGACGCAAAAATATCATATTTTAGTTATCTGTGCAACTGGGTACGGGAGTGCTCAGCTTTTGCGAAATCGGATCAAACATGAATTGGGAAATATGGTTCATATCGAAGACGTTATTGGCTACTATGATCTGAGTGGCGAACGCTTAGAGAACATTGATTTTATTATCTCTTCGATTGACTTGTCCAATCTTGTCTTTAGTATCCCAGTCTTTACGGTCAGTGTCTTTTTTACTTCTGATGAGGCTAGAAAGATTAAGCAGTCTGTTAAGCAATTACGCTTTCTATCGCGGCCGTCTCGACAATGCGAACCGAAGCAAATTCCAGATATGAAGCAATTATTTGATAACTATTTTTCAGAAGATTGTTTCATTCTCCTGGAGGAGGCAGATAAGGTAGGAGTCTTGACTCAGTTAGCAAGAGTTCTCTCTAAAGGTGAGGAGAACGGTTTTGTAGACCTTCTTTTAGAATACGTAGAACAACGCGAACAAATGAGTTCGATTGTCTTTAGTAATCGAATTGCGGTACCGCATCCGATTAAACCGATTGCTAGACAGCATAAGATTGCTGTGGCCTTAGTATCTAAGGGAGTTATTTGGGATGTACAAGCTAGGAATATACAGCTAATTTTCCTGCCATCACCGTCCATATATGAGAATGAAGGAATGGGACAATTGACCTCACAAATTGTTGAATTATTGGAAGAAAAAGATTTGCAACAGGCGATGGTAGCCTGTCAGTCTTTTGAAGAATTTAAAGAATTATTTTTGAAAATCGGGGGAAGGAAATGAACCAGGAAGAACTACAAGTTGCAGCCTTTCAGATTATCTTGCACAGTGGAACTGCGCGTACAGAGGTTCATGAAGCTTTTGCAGCAATGCGTGTGGGAGATTATGACATGGCTAGCAACAAATTAGAAGTTGCTAATGCTGAACTAGTGGAAGCTCATCATGCTCAGACAAAATTGCTTCAAGACTACGCAAGCGGTATTGAGATTAAAATGGAGATTATCATGGTCCATGCTCAAGATCACTTGATGACAACGATGACCTTGCGCGAGGTTGCCCTAGAAATGCTTGAACTATATAAACGAATCAATTAAAAGGAAGTGAAGAATATGCGGAAAAAAGAGTACAAGAAACTAGAAGAGTATCGGCAAGAAAATGTTTTGAAAAGCATGTACTACGGTCGCTATTTCTTTATCCGCTATGCTACCGTTACACTATTTTTCATCAATCTTTACTGGGTTATGTCTTTTATTGTTTCTTCCATGAATTTAGCTGTACTATTACCGGCAATTCTTACCTGTGTTGCACTGCTAGGTGTATGGGAGCAGAGCCGCATGTTCACAACTGAGCAAAGGGAGGCATCAAGAACACGTTTGTTGTATCAAATAATTATTATTACAAATACTTTTATGCTCTTTCTGCTCCTTGTTAATCACTATCAGTACTTCTATCCTTTCCTAGCAAACTCAGAGCAAGTCAGAGTTAGTCTGTTAGTGATTTTATTATTGGGATTGGGACTGGCTGTTGCTATTCTCCAGAAGTTGAACAAAATCCGTCAAGGTGTGGACAAACAATACTATCGTATCCAACAGTATCTTGTAAATATGAAGACAAAATAAAAGGAGAAAATTATGTTTGAATTTTTAGAAAAGTACCTCATGGGGCCAATGGGAAAAATATCCCAATATAAATTCGTTCGGGCCATTACTGCAGCAGGTATGGCAAGTATTCCATTTACAATCGTGGGCTCAATGTTTTTGGTATTTAATATTTTGCCACTGACTTTCTCGCATCCTGCTTTTGTAAATTTCTTCAATAATACATTTGCAAAGTTTTCAGACCTTTACATGTTAGCAAATGGGGCAACGATGGGAATTTTGGCCCTCTACTTCAACCTAGCACTTGGCTATGAATTCACAAAAATCTACGCAGAAGAGGATAATTTGAATTTGAGTCCTCTTAACGGTGCCCTTCTATCTATGTTTGCATTCTTCATGACCTTACCACAATTGGTGTTCAAAGATGGAGCAATTTCCCTTGTAAATGATGCGAAAGCAACGATTGTTAATGGTTGGGCAATCGGTGGTTCAGGTGTAAATCGTCTGGGTTCAATTGGTATTTTTACAGCGATTATTATGGCAGTACTTGCTGTTCAACTTTATCGTTTGTGTGTTGCGAAAAACTGGGTGGTAAAAATGCCAGATTCTGTTCCTGAAGGAGTATCTCGTGGTTTTACCGCCTTGATTCCAGCTTTTGTTGTTGCATTTGCAGTTCTCATTATCAATGGTATCTTCATTGCACTTGGTACGGACATCTTTCAAGTTGTTGCTATTCCATTTGGTTTCGTTGCGAATATTACAAATTCTTGGCTGGGTCTGATGGTGATCTACTTCCTTGTGCAATCGCTTTGGATTGTGGGCATTCATGGTGCCAATATTATCTTTGCTTTCGTAACCCCAATCGCTCTTGTTAATATGGCTGCCAATAACAATGGAGCTGCAATTCCACTTGCGGGGGAATTTAGCAATATGTTTGTTACTATGGGAGGATCAGGTGCCACCCTAGGTTTGATTATCTACCTAGCCTATATGTCTAAAGCAGAGCAGTTAAAAATGCTTGGTAGAGCCTCCATTGCTCCGGCTATTTTCAACATCAATGAACCTATCATCTTTGGATTACCCATCATTTATAACCCAGCTCTAGCCATTCCCTTCTTCCTTGCTCCGATGGCCTCTGCAACGGTAGGTTATTTTGCAATTAAGCTAGGATTATGTAATCCAGTAGTCGCTCAAATGCCATGGCCATCACCAGCAGGTATAGGTGCCTTTATTGGTACAGGTGGTGACTGGCGTGCAGCAGTAGTGGCACTAGTATGTGCTCTGGTAGCCTTCCTTGTTTATTTCCCATTCATCAAAATGTATGATGAAAAACTCTACAAAGAAGAACAAGGGTTGGTATAAGCAATGGTCTCAGATTGAAGACAAAGTCCATTTTGGACAAGTTCTTCAATCTCTTTCTTTGCAGTCAACAGCCAAAAACTCCCAGAAACGTCGAATAATAGCGTTTCTAAGAGTTGAAATGTAAACAACATTATGGTAGGTTTCCAAAAGTTATTACATTTTAATGGTTTGTCTACGTTCTGATATCTGTCTTTATTACTATTCAAAATCTATCAAGAAATGATTGAAAAAACGTTTTCATTATGATATAATAGCAATAGGATTGTTACTGATAAACAGGCAAAACCTAAACTGATAGCAAATAGTCTGGAAACAGTCTTCTTTGTTGTGAGTTTAGGTTCTTTTTTATCGGTTAGGTAGGTGGTGAAAATAAATGCAGATTGACAAGGTATACAACAATAATGTAGTCCAAGCCATAGATCAACATGGACGGGAATTGATTGTGATGGGAAAAGGTTTGGGATTTCAGAAAAAGACTGGTGAGGATTTGGACACCAGTAAGATTGAGAAAACTTTCGTGTTACAAAACGATTACCAGCAATCCGATTTATCAACACTATATCTGCAAATGGATAATGGTGAGATAGAGGTTGTCAATGCCATTATCAGTGAGGCAGAGAAGGTTCTAAAAGTTCAGTTTGACTTGTCTCTCTATTTGGCTTTGGCGGATCATCTACATTTTGTTTTTCAACGCTGTCGTGAAGGAGTGACGATTGAAAATCCTCTTGCATGGGAGGTTCGTAAATTTTATCCACAAGAATACCAAATTGGATTAACTGCCTTACAACTAGTTAAGGAAAGCTTGCATTTAGAGTTAGGCAAGGGGGAAGCCTCTTCAATTGCTCTTCATCTCATCAATGCTCAGAAAAATGGCACTTTGGGAAAAGGCACTCAAGTCATCAGCAAGATTGTTACGCAGATTTTGGACATTGTGCGCCTACATTTTGGCTGTGTGGACTATGAAGAAGATACCAGTTACCATCGTTTCGTGACCCATGTCCAGTATTTTGCTCAACGGGTTGCAAATGGTGTTGTAGAGGGGCAAAATGATACTTTTCTTTATGAGCAGGTCAAGGCTAATTATCCAGACTCTTTTGCTTGTACTACTAAAATACGTAAGTGCATTGCACAAGTTTACCACTTTGAAATGTCCAAGGATGAGCAAGTCTATTTAACGATTCATATCCAACGTTTAAAAACAAGTTAAAAAAATAAAAAAAACAAACAGAAAACGCTTGCAATTTTATTTGCGATGTGTTATGATGATGTTAGTAAAAGGATTGTTACTGGTAAGCAGGCAAAACCTAAATATATACGAGATGCTCTTTTTGGTGCGAACCAAGAGGTGGTGTTTGGTGTATGTTTAGGTTTTTCTGTTTTTCCAGAAAAGAAAGGAGCCGAAAAATGGCAAAGGATTATACAGATTTGGCTACAGACATTGTAGCCCATGTCGGAGGTAAAGAGAATATCAGTAGCCTTAAACACTGTGTCACTCGCCTCCGTTTTGGTTTGAAAGACGAAAGTAAGGCGGACACGGATTATCTCAAAGCACGCGACGGAGTGGTAACTGTTGTTCAGGCAGGAGGCCAGTATCAAGTAGTGATTGGCAACCATGTACCAGATGTCTATGCAGCTGTACAAAAAGTTGCAGGCATATCTGGTAGTGGTAGCTTGGATATTGATGAAGGTGATGTTCCAAAAGGTAACTTATTTGATCGTTTTATTGATTTGCTTTCAGGAATTTTCCAGGCCTTTCTGGGACCTCTTGCGGCAGCTGGTATCATCAAGGGGATTGTCGCCATCATGGCCTCTAAAGGGCTAGCAAGTGACAATAGTGCTGTTTATGCAATTTTAGAGACCGCAGGAGACGGTTTTTTCCAATACCTGCCATTATTAGTTGCCTTGACATCAGCACGTAAGTTCAAGATGAATGAATTTACTGCCCTAGCAATTGGTATGGCTCTAATCTATCCAACTTTACCAGGAACTCTTGCGGGTTTGACCAAAGCAGGACTGAACGATGTCTTTGGTATTCCATTTGCTCTACCTAGCTCAGGAAGTTATTTGTCGACCGTTATGCCTGCTATCTTAGCGACTTGGGTTGCGTCACTAATTGAAAGATATATGCGTAAGATTACGCCGGATGTTGTAAAGCTATTTGTAGTTCCATTTGTGACTATTTTGCTTACTGTCCCACTGACCTTCCTAGTTGTTGGCCCAGTAGCTAATCTTTTGTCTGATGCTTTATCTAATACTTTTACTGCTATCATGAACTTCAATCCAGTTCTTTATGGGTTGATTCTTGGAGCAGCGTGGCAGGTGCTAGTTATGTTTGGCTTGCATTGGGCAGTTGTACCTTTGGCAATCTTGCAGACAACAACAGCAGGAATGTCTGCTATCCTTGTACCGGCGCTTTTACCAAACTTTACACAAACGGGTGTTCTGGCAGCTATCATATTGAAATCCAAGGAGCAGAAAGTAAAAACAGTGGCGGCACCAGCACTCATCTCATCGTTTTTCGGTGTAACTGAACCAGCTATTTACGGTGTGACACTTCCAATGAAAACTCCATTCTTCATCTCATGTGCGGTTTCAGGTGTTATTGGAGCTGCCATGATGTTCTTTAATGTTGTTGGTTACTCTGTTGGTGGTCTGGGAGTCTTCCTCTATCCTTCATTGGTTAACCCAGCAAATGGAGATATGTCAGGTATGATTGCTGCGATTGCCTTGACAATAACGGCTGTTGTTCTTGCTTTTGCTATCCAAATGGCTCTTCCAGTTCCTTATCTATATGGAGGACCGACTGAAAAAAAGTAGAGGAGACTCCGGCGGAGTCTGTTCCAACATTAAAGAAAATCAAACAAGAAATTATTGGTAGTCCTTTGACAGGTAAGGTAGTTCCCCTTGCTGATGTACCAGATGAAGTTTTTGCTTCAGGTGCTCTAGGGAATGGTATTGCCGTTGAACCAACAGAAGGTGTAGTCTATGCTCCAACAAATGCAGAGGTCACCCTTGTTTTCCCAACAGGACATGCGATTGGACTTCGTACGGAAAATGGTGCAGAACTCCTGATTCATATCGGTATGGATACTGTTTCACTTAACGGTAAAGGTTTTGACAACTTTGTTGAAGTCGGAGATAGAGTGGAAGCCGGGCAAAAACTCTCTTCCTTTGATATGGATTTGATTCGTAGAGCAGGTCTGCCTATCATCACTCCAATCATTGTGGCTAATACAGCTGACTACACAGATGTTTTATTCACACAAGAATCTCAGGTGAAAAGAGGGGATTACCTATTGACGACGGTTAAATAAAACAGAACCCAAGATTTGAACAACCATTAAAAGGGGCTAGGGAAATCACTCCCCAGCTCCTTTTCTTTGTGTCGATTCATAGAAGCTGACGGTAGTGAAGCCTTCTTTATTGAAAGTTGTAATCCGTCGCTAGATGAAATTTTAGAAGGGAGTGTTCCAATATGAAAAGGAAACTATTAAGATGGCTCAGTTTGTGTTTGCTACTATTTTTGGTAGCTTGTGATCAAACTGACAAAGAAAGGGTAACTCGATTTAAAAATGATACAACTCAGACGATTACTAGCGGGAAAATAAAGGGAAATCAAGACAAGGAAAATGGTGTTTTGGAATGGTTGGGTCTTCCCTATGCAGCAGCACCGGTTGGTGATTTAAGATGGAAAGAACCTCAACCTGTTGAAAGCTGGAATGGTACTTTCGATGCGACGGTAGCAGGCGAGAAGTTCATCCAATTTAGCAATGGAGAGGTCGTTGGTTCAGAGACTGCTCTCAATTTGGATGTGGTTAGACCGGATTCGACAGCAGTCAACTTACCAGTTGTTGTTTTCCTGCATGGGGGTAATAACCAAACTGGCCACGCTCAGGAAATTAGAGGTAATACATTTGTCAAGGATATGAATGCTATCTACGTTTCTGTCAACTATCGCTTGGGTGCTCTTGGTTTCAATCCCTTAGTGGCTTTGAAGACTGGAACAGACTTGGAGAACTCTGGCAATTACAGCCTTCTAGATATTGCAGCAGCTTTGGATTGGGTGCAGGAAAATATTGAAGTTTTTGGAGGTGACAAGAATAATGTCACCTTGACAGGCTTTTCAGCCGGTGGGCGTGATGTTATGGCAACCCTTATTTCTCCACTGTTTAAAGGAAAATATCACAAGGCAATTTCTTACAGCGGGGGTATGACATTGGCAGATGAAGCCACTAGTCAGGAAGTTTTTGCGAAAGCCTTAGCACCGTTGGTAGTTGAGGATGGTAAAAAAGCAGATGAAGTTGCGGCAAAGGATTGGCTGTTGAGCAGTGATCAAGAAGTTCAAGATTATCTCTACAGCCTTTCGGCAGCTCGTTTGGCACCATTGATGGGGAACGCAGGTATCCGTATGTCAGTATTCCCTCATTTATTTAAAGATGGCACAGTCATTCCCAAAGAGGGGTTTGACACCAAAACTTATAATGATGTTCCCTTGCTTCTTGTGACTGGAACCAGTGAATTTTCACTCTTTTCTGCTTTTGATAAGCGCTTTTCCGCTTCTTTTTCTGATGGTAGTCTCTTCAAAGATGAGGAAAAGAGGAAGGAATTTACCTATACGGAGACCTATGGAAGCCAGCTTTATCGGCTTTCAAATACTATGGAAAGCGCTCGTGTTATGAAGGGAAGATACCGGTCTCCCATCTACATCGGTCAGATTTCTTATGGAGATAATGCAACAATAACTCCAACAACAGCAGCTTTTCTTGGAGCCTTCCATGGCGTCTTTGAGCCTCTGTTACAAAAACCATCCAACTATACCCGTTTTATTGAAAAAGACTTTGAGTCAGAGGGAGCACAAGCACTCAGTGCTGATTTTAAGACTTATCTCAAATTCTTCGTTGCAAATGGTGATCCTAATGGTGGAAATTTGGAGAAATGGCCTGTTTGGACAGCTTCCGGTCAAGAAGTTCTGAGTATGGATGCAGATACTAAAAAAGCTATCATAAAACCATCTAGCGATAAGGAAACTGCTGAAGATATTTTGAAGAAGATGGATGCTGATATGACTCTACCAAACGAAGTGAAGGATGAGCTTAACAAGACAGTCCTTAATGGCCGTTGGTTTAGTTCGGTCATTGATGAGAAATATAAGGAATAAGAAAGAAACAAGTTCAAGTAAAAAGCTGGGTCTATTCCCAGCCTTTCCTCTTACTCAGTATGATATTTTTTGTCACTTTCGGGAATGCCTTCCTGATCAGACAGGTACCGTTCAGCGCGCACGGTCAGGCCATACTTTTCTCTTAACTTCATAATCTCTTGCATCATATCTGAAGCATGATGGCTGTCAAGAGCTGCCTGATTATCCCAACTGTCAACTAGCAAGATACTCGTGGGATCATCAAGGGGCGAAAAGTATTGGTAGCGGCTATTGCCAACTTGTTGGCGAATTCTGTCTGCAATGCCAGAACTTTCCATTTCCATGGCAAAGGCACGCGCATTTCCTTCAGAACCAGTATAGTAAAGGTGCATGGTAATCATCAGTTTCTCCTTATTTATCAATTGGATTTACTTGGCTATAAACCCTATTTTTTCGTAATTGCTTGCGGTAGTTGCTAGGTGTTGTATGGTAGTAATGTTTGAATTGTCGGTTGAAGTTAGATAGATTGTTAAAGCCAACTTGATTGGCTATCTCGACCACTGGCTTGAGACTATTGTTCAGCAATTCTGTTGCAGCTCGCAGTCGAACCTGAATGATAAACTCCAAACAAGAAGTGCCTGTCTGTTGCTTGAAAACAGCCATAAAATGAGTTTTACTGTAGCCCATCATTTCCGCTAGTTGCCCAATGTGTAACGGTTCGTCATAATGTTGTTGGATGTACTCAATCAATTCTCGTAGTTTCTCATTCTTGCGATACATATCATCGGTATTTTTCCGAATAATGTAATGATGGCGATAGAGCAGATAAAAGAGATCAAACAATCTACTCTTAAGGGGTAGTTCAAAATAGGGTGGCTGATGTTTAACTAACTCAAAAATAGAAATCAGGCAGTATTTGATATCTCTGTAGCCTGGTTGATGAGGTTGGATGCGAGGCTTGCATTTAAAAATATCCGTTTGTAAGGGTTGGAAGTAGAGCATGTTTGTTTTGTCTGATTGCGAGGTACCCAGCATATCCAGATGAAACAAGAAAGTAGCTGTTTCATGACCGCGTCCCTCTATAGGATGGATAGAATGAGGAGCATTTGGACGAACTAGGATAATATCTCCAGCCTGACTATTAAAATAATCATAATCAATATGATAGCGAGCACTTCCACCATAAACATAGTTGATTTCAAATTCATTGTGCCAATGAAATAGAACATCTGGCAGACCGTCTATAACACTAGTATGGTAGAACTTATAGGGCAAAAGTTGGCTATCATAATTGATGGCATGTTTAAATTCTTGATCGCTCAAATAATTTTGCATATCTATCTCTCATTCGTAGGATAGTATCATTATAACATATTATTTTAGAAGAAAGGGATTACAAATCAGTTTATACTATATTTATATTCTTCAAAAATTACCTTATATCGTTCCAAACTATCTGCTTGAGAAAAACTTCTGTGAAGGATTTAGCTTGCTACTCAAATGTTGGAGTGCAGCGGAGTTGGTCTTCGGATTCGTTTTTGTAGATAAGGTGATTTCACTCAAATAGCATTAGAAAATAAAAAGGGAGTAATAATCATGTCAAAATTTCCAAAGAATTTCCTCTGGGGTGGCGCCATCGCTGCCAACCAAGCCGAGGGTGCTTACAATGTAGATGGTCGAGGTCTTGTGCAGACAGATGTAACAACAGGTGGTAGCGTATCTAGTCCACGTTATACAACCTATATTGACAAGGAAGGCAAGCCGGGTAAATATGCTTCAATGGGGCACATGGGGGGACATTTACCGGAAGGTGCAGAGTATGCGATTTTGGAAGATCATTATTATCCCAATCATAAGGCGGTTGATTTTTATCATCGCTATAAGGAAGACATCAAGCTATTTGCAGAGATGGGCTACTCTGTCTTTCGTTTGTCCATTTCTTGGGCTAGGATTTTTCCAAACGGTGATGATGCAAAACCCAACCAGGCAGGGCTTGATTTTTATCGTTCAGTCTTTGAAGAATGTCACAAGTACGGTATTGAACCACTTGTTTCTATCTGGCATTTTGATACACCACTCTCTTTAGAAATGCGTTACGGAGGCTGGACCAACCGAAAACTGGTAGATTTCTATGTGCGTTATGCAGAGACGATTTTTAAAGAGTATAAAGGTTTGGTCAAATACTGGATTACCTTCAATGAAATCAATAATACCATCATGTTTCTGGATATGTTCGGGGAAGCTCAGGATGCAGATTATCAAGAAGCTTACCAGCATTTACATCACCAGTTTATAGCCTCGGCTAAGGCAGTAAAGTTGGGACATGAGATTGATCCAAGCTATCAATTTGGGAATATGATCTGCGGTATCACCTTCTATCCAGGAACTTGTGATCCAGCTGACATCTTGGAAAATCAGCACAAGTGGGAGCAAAATATCTATTATTGTAGTGATGTTCAAGCCAAAGGCCGCTATGGAACCTACGCTACTCGTCTCTGGAGTGAGCACAATGTAGTCGTCCAAATGGAGGAAGGGGACCTAGAACTTCTTGCAGAAGGTAAGGTAGACATGTATACCTTCTCCTACTATATGTCAACGATTGTGACGACCCATAAAGTAGAAGATACGGTATCCGGTAATTTTTCGATGGGAGCAAAAAATCCTTACTTGACTTACTCAGATTGGGGTTGGGCTCAGGATCCGAAAGGTCTCCAGTATTATCTTGAGAAAATCTATGATCGCTATGAAATTCCAGTCATGATTGTGGAAAATGGCCTAGGAGCTTTGGACACAGTTGAAGAGGATGGTTCTATCCATGACCAATATCGAATCGACTATCATCGTGCTCATATCAAGGCTATGGCAGCCGCTATTGCTAACGGTGTGGACTTGATTGCCTACACTACATGGGGCTGTATCGACCTAGTGTCAGCAGGAACAGGTGAAATGCGGAAACGCTACGGCTTTATCTACGTGGATATGGATGATGCTGGAAATGGTACACTTAATCGAACACCAAAAGATTCATTCTACTGGTACAAGAAAGTCATTGCAAGCAATGGTGAGGATGTGGAATAGGAAAGACGGCAGCTTGCCGTTTTTCTTTAAGAGAGGAGAAGAGTGTGAAAATAGAACATGTGGCTATCTATACACAGGATCTGGAAGGAATGCGGCATTTCTTTGAGACCTATTTTAATGCTACATCCAATCAGCTCTACCATAATCAGAAAACCAGTTTCAAATCCTATTTTCTAATCTTTGCAGACGGAGCTCGTCTGGAAATTATGACCAGGGATGACGTGGTGGACAAACCAAGCCAACTCAATCATCTCGGTCTTATTCATCTAGCCTTTAGTCTAGGAAGTGAGGAAGCTGTGGATGAATTGACAGAGCGACTTGTGGCAGCAGGTTACCCACTTCTCAGTGGCCCGCGAGTCACTGGAGATGGTTATTATGAGTCGTGCGTCTTGGGATTTGATGGCGTACAAATCGAATTAACAGTATAAAAGGAGATAAGCAATGACAGAAAAACGATTTCCAAAAGGATTTCTTTGGGGTGGTGCAACGGCGGCCAACCAGTATGAAGGTGGTTGGAACCTAGGTGGTCGTGGTCCTGCAACATCTGATACTTCCCGAGCAGTAGCACCGCAAGAGCGTAAAACCATGGGAGGCGAATTTACAACTCCTATGACTCGTGAACATCTGGATTTTGCCTTAAATGATAAGGAAGGGCTTTATCCAAAACGATGGGGTTCTGATTTTTACCATCGCTATAAGGAAGATATTGCGCTCTTTGCAGAAATGGGCTTCAAAACCTTCCGTCTATCCATCGCCTGGTCACGTATTTTTCCAAATGGTGATGAATTTGAACCTAATGAAGAAGGATTAGCTTTCTATGATGCCGTCTTTGACGAACTCAATAAATACGGTATCGAACCCTTGGTTACTCTATCTCACTATGAATTTCCTATTCATCTAGTCAAAGAATATGGTGGTTGGAAAAATCGTAAGGTTATCGACTTCTTTGTTCACTATGCAGAGACGGTCTTTAAGCGTTACAGGGGGAAAGTCAAGTACTGGCTGACTTTCAATGAAATCAATATTCTTGGGATGACCGGTTACTTGTCTGGAGGGCTGCTATTTGAGGATGGACAATTACATTTGGATGAGATGTATCAAGCTGTTCATCATCAATTTATCGCTTCAAGTTTAGCAACAAAAGCGGCTCACGAAATTGACCCTGAAAACAAGGTTGGTTGCATGTTGGCACGTATGGAAGCTTATCCGGCCACCTGTCATCCTGATGACATCCTTCATGCTATTCAAAAGGATCAGAGTAATCTTTTTTATTCAGATGTTCAGATCCGTGGTCAGTATCCCCGCTATATGAAGCGCTTCTTCAAAGAAAATAATATTCAGGTGCAATTTGAATCGGGTGATGAAGCTATTTTGAAACAGTATCCTGTGGATTTTATGAGTTTTTCTTACTACATGACCTCTGTGACTCGTCACCCCAATAACCAGACTCCTGAGCAAAAAGCAACAGCAGGAAACTTGATACTAGGTGAAGCAAATCCTTATCTGGAAGCATCAGATTGGGGCTGGCAGATTGATCCAGTCGGACTACGTGTGACTCTAAACAAGTTATATGACCGTTACCAGGTTCCTCTTTTTATTGTGGAAAATGGTCTGGGGGCACTTGACACGGTTGAGGTGGACGGCTCTATTCATGACCAATATCGTATTGATTATCTTGAAAAACACGTCAAGCAAATGTACGAAGCTATCGAAGATGGCGTAGAACTCATGGGCTATACTCCTTGGGGCTGTATTGACCTTGTTTCTGCTTCAACCAGTGAAATGTCTAAGCGCTATGGTTTTATCTATGTAGATGCAGATGATCAAGGAAATGGTAGTTTCAACCGTTCTCGTAAGGACTCTTTTTTCTGGTACAAGGATGTTATTGCTAGCAACGGAGCAAGCATTTTAAAGGATTAGGAGGTTTAGATTTTATGGCAAAAACAATTTATTTAATGCGCCACGGTGAGACCTTATTCAATACACAGAAACGTGTTCAGGGTTGGTCAGATTCTCCCTTGACTGAAAAGGGAATTGCTCAAGCTCAAGCGGTTGCTCAGTATTTTGCTGAACGAGGGATTGTATTTCAGTCGGCTTACTCTTCAACTCAGGAACGGGCGACCGATACGCTAAAACTGGTAACAAATGCTCCCTACAAACAGCTTAAGGAGCTGAAAGAGATGAACTTTGGTATTTTTGAAGCACGAGAAGAAGAGCTTCTTCCAAAGCATCGTCCGGGAGCTCGTTCTTTTGAAAATCTCTTGGTACCGTTTGGTGGAGAGGATATTCGTGCGGTTGGAAAACGGGTCAAAGAAGCTATTCTATCGGTGGCAAAGCTTGATTCTGCTGATCCCATTCTCATGGTTAGTCACGGTGCTGCTATTTGGGGCTTAGTACAGATTTTGGAGGTACCATTTCCACCAGGAGTCTTCTTATCCAATTGTGCTATCTGTCAACTGACAGTGGAGGTAGAAAAAGGGCAAATGATATTTGAAAAATTGATTGATTCTGCCCATGACTTTAAGGTTTACGATTTCTAAAGAGAAGATTTTTATAAAAAACTTAACCATTTATGATAAAGCAAAGGAGACAACATGACAGAAACAAAAGTATTTCCAGAAGGATTTTTATGGGGTGGTGCAACAGCGGCCAACCAATGTGAAGGTGCCTATGATGTAGATGGGCGTGGTCTTGCCAATGTGGATGTAGTACCAATCGGTCCAGAACGTTTTCCAATTATTGCAGGAAAGCGAAAGATGTTCAACTTCGAGGATGGTTACTTTTATCCAGCTAAGGAGTCTATTGATATGTACCACCATTTCAAGGAAGATATTGCTCTCTTTGGTGAGATGGGTTTTAAAACATATCGTTTATCAATTGCTTGGTCACGGATTTTTCCGAAAGGAGATGAGTTAGAGCCAAATGAAAAAGGTCTTCAATTCTACGAAGACTTGTTCAAGGAATGCCATAAATATGGGATTGAGCCCTTGGTCACCATCACCCATTTTGATTGCCCTATGCACTTGATTGAGACTTACGGTGGCTGGCGTAACCGTGAGATGTTGGAATTTTACGAGCGTCTCTGTCGTACCCTCTTTACGCGCTACAAGGGGTTGGTAACACACTGGCTCACTTTCAATGAAATCAACATGATTCTCCATGCTCCATTTATGGGAGCAGGCCTCTATTTTGAAGAGGGTGAAAATGTAGAACAGGTCAAATATCAAGCAGCTCACCATGAACTTGTTGCGTCAGCAATTGCTACCAAATTGGCCCATGAGATTGACCCAGAAAATAAGGTTGGTTGTATGTTGGCAGCCGGTCAGTATTATCCACATACTGCCCATCCACGTGATTATTGGGAAGCAATGAAAGAAGACCGTGAAAATTATTTCTTTATAGATGTGCAGGCGCGTGGCTACTATCCAAACTATGCTAAGAAGAAATGGGAGCGTGCAGGTATTGAACTAGAGATGACAGAAGAAGACTTAGCTTTGCTCCAAGAACATACAGTTGACTTTATCTCCTTCTCTTACTATTCTAGTCGTGTTGCTTCTGGTGACCCCGCCGTCCAAGAACAGACAGCAGGGAACATCTTTGCTTCTATTAAAAATCCTTATTTAAAAGCATCAGAGTGGGGTTGGCAGATTGATCCGCTTGGTCTTCGCATTACCCTCAATGCTATTTGGGATCGATATCAAAAACCGATGTTTATCGTAGAAAATGGTCTTGGTGCTGTTGATACACCGGATGAAAATGGCTATGTAGCAGATGATTACCGCATTGATTACCTCCGTCAACACATTGCAGCCATGCGTGATGCCATTGTTGAGGACGGGGTAGAACTCATGGGCTATACCACCTGGGGTTGCATAGACTTGGTTTCTGCTGGAACTGGAGAGATGAAAAAGCGCTATGGCTTTATCTATGTTGATCGAGACAATGAAGGCAAGGGCAGTCTCAAACGTTCTAAGAAAAAATCCTTTGACTGGTATAAAAAAGTGATTGCTACAAATGGAGCAGTTATTGATTAGACAGGAAAGACAGGTCTTTGGACTTGTCTTTTGTTATCGTTTCCACTATAATAAAAATTAGTTAACAAGAGAGGAACTATCCATGAAATACATCATAAATAACAGCAACGACCCAGCATATAATATCGCTCTTGAAGCCTATGCCTTCAAGGAATTGACTGATATTGATGAGATTTTCATCCTTTGGATTAATGAACCTGCCATTATTATCGGCAAGCATCAAAATGCCATTGAAGAAATCAATAAAGAATTTACCGATGAAAAAGGAATTCATGTCGTTCGCCGTCTATCAGGTGGTGGAGCAGTTTATCATGACCTTAACAATCTTAACTATACTATTATCTCTAACAAGGCGGATGAAGGAGCTTTTGATTTCAAAACCTTTTCCAAGCCTGTGATTGACACTCTGGCAACTCTGGGTGTGGAGGCCAATTTTACAGGTCGTAACGATCTTGAAATCGATGGAAAGAAAATCTGTGGCAATGCCCAAGCCTATGCTAAAGGGCGAATGATGCACCACGGTTGCTTACTCTTTGATGTAGATATGTCTGTTCTTGCTAGTGCTCTTAAAGTGAGCAAGGACAAGATTGAATCCAAGGGAGTAAAGTCTGTTCGCGCTCGTGTGACGAATATCAACAATGAGTTACCTGAGAAGATGACCGTTCTGGAATTTAAGGAGGCCATTCTTAATCAGATGAAACAGGAATATCCAGATATGGACGAATACATTCTTTCAGAAGATGATTTGGCTCGTATCCAGAAAATTCGTGATACACAATTTGCGACTTGGGACTGGACTTATGGCCAGACACCAGAATACACAGTGGAGCGTAGTATTCGTTACCAAGCTGGAAAAATTACTACTTACATCAAGACAGAAAAATCTGTTATCGAATCAATTAAGATTTACGGTGACTTTTTTGGTATAGGAGATGTGTCAGATATTGAAAGTCTTCTTGTTGGTACTCGTTATGAGTACGTAGATGTCCTTTCCAAGCTTCAAGAGATTGATACGACCCACTATTTTTCACGCATGACAACAGAAGAGGTAGCCAAGGCTATCGTAGCTTAAACAGTACAGGTCATTGTCACCTAAGAGATGAAATCGTTTTAAGAAAATGGTTTTTACTTGTACATTTTCGATATTATGGTATAATTATTTTCTGTGAGTATCCCTCACTTACTCGTGGCTAGACCATGAGTCATTAGACCAAAAGGAGGAACATATCAATGGCTAAATACGAAATTCTTTATATTATTCGTCCAAACATTGAAGAAGAAGCTAAAAATGCTTTGGTAGCACGCTTTGACTCTATCTTGACTGACAACGGTGCAACAATCGTTGAATCAAAAGCATGGGAAAAACGTCGCCTTGCGTACGAAATCAATGATTTCCGTGAAGGCCTTTACCATGTCGTTAACGTTGAAGCAAGCAACGATGAAGCTCTCAGAGAGTTTGACCGTTTGTCAAAAATCAACAGCGACATTCTTCGTCACATGATTGTCAAACTTGACGCGTAAGAAGGTAGTTTATGATAAATAATGTAGTATTGGTTGGTCGTATGACCCGCGATGCAGAACTTCGTTACACCCCGTCTAATCAGGCTGTTGCGACTTTTACTTTAGCGGTCAACCGTAATTTTAAAAATCAAAACGGTGAGCGTGAAGCGGACTTTATCAACGTAGTGATTTGGCGCCAACAAGCTGAAAATTTGGCGAATTGGGCTAAGAAAGGTGCACTGATTGGTGTTACAGGTCGTATCCAGACCCGTAGTTATGATAATCAACAAGGGCAACGTGTCTACGTTACAGAAGTCGTTGCAGAAAGTTTTCAACTTCTTGAGAGTCGCTCTGTTCGTGAAGGACAAGGCGGTTATTCTACTGGTTCTTCATTTGCTGGGGGAAATGATTATAACTCATCTTATCAAGCACCATCACAATCTACACCGAACTTCGCTCGAGAAGAAAGTCCATTTGGGACAAGCAATCCGATGGACATATCAGACGATGACCTACCGTTCTAAGGTGGGGTGGACTTATAACTCAAGATAGGTTTGAGTTTTGGGAAAAAGCTTGAAAAGATATGAATTTTCAAGGGGTAGATATACTTCGGTGCATTTCCCACTTTCAATAGCTTTTTGACCCGTACTATCATAATATAAAGGAGAATAAACATGGCTCAACAACGTCGTGGCGGTTTCAAGCGCCGTAAAAAAGTTGACTATATCGCAGCTAACAAAATTGAATATGTTGATTACAAAGATACTGAACTTCTTAGCCGTTTCATTTCTGAACGTGGAAAAATCCTTCCACGTCGTGTGACTGGAACATCAGCTAAAAACCAACGTAAAGTAACAACAGCAATCAAACGTGCTCGCGTTATGGCACTTTTACCATTCGTAAATGAAGATTAAAAAAATGGTCCAGTGGGCCATTTTTTCTTACGCTCTAAAAACTGGAAAGGTGCAATCACTAGTGGGTCATTTTTTCGTAAGTTTAGAAATTAGCCCTTCTAGATTTTAGTTGCTGGAGTTATCCAAGTAGACGAACTTTAAAGTTTAGCCAATCGAAATTGAATATTAGTTGCTCTTTCCAAGGCAGAGGAATAGGAGTAAGTACCTAATCGGATTGTGGATACAATGGAGAAACTTGTCATTCATATATCCGGTGTGTCAGAAAAAGACTTGACAAATTGGGGGGAGCGGTGATATAGTAAAAATATTAACTGGTTAAGTTTTTGTGAAAAGACAACCAAAAAGGGAGGACTTATGAAGAAAAAGTATATCTATAGCGTAGCGGCAGCATTGCTACTTGGTGTAGCATGCTATCAGTTGGGGCGCTATCAGGAAAGTGTCAGCCAGGATCAGAATCGGGTAGCGTATGTAGAAGGGAATCAAAGTTCAACAGATAAAAACAGTGTTGTTACTGATACCAAAAATATGAGTCCTGATGAAGTGAGTGCCAAGGAAGGCATTGATGCAGAACAGATTGTTGTTAAAATAACTGATCAAGGCTATGTAACGTCCCATGGAGATCATTACCATTATTATAACGGTAAGGTACCTTATGACGCTATCATCAGTGAGGAATTGATTCTCAAAGATAGCAGCTACATTCTTAACCAAGCTGATATTGTTAATGAGGTAAAGGATGGCTATATCATCAAGCGTGAAGGCCGCTATTACCTCTACCTCAAGGATGCTAGCAAAACTAGCAATGTTCGAACCAAGGAGGAAATTAGTCGTCAACAACAGAGTTCAGGAAATAGTCGTTCGAGTCACGCTACTAATGGCGTGACTCGAATGACTAATGGGAGTTTTCGTCAAACAGGTTTGACGGGAAAGCCCTATACAACTGATGATGGCTATGTTTTTAGCCCTACAGATGTGATTGATGATATGGGAGATGGTTTTCTGGTACCGCATGGCGATCATTTCCACTATATTCCTAAGAAGGATTTGTCCGCTGGGGAACTAGCGGCTGCACAAGCTTACTGGGACAGTAAACACAAGAAACTAGTAGCGAAACCTCAACCACGCCGCCAGAGAGAAGAATATGGTCGTGGTGATTCGCACCCAACAGTGCCAATTCCTAATGGGTATAGTGGCCCCTCATCTCAGCCGATACCTCGTCCAACTATCCCGAAGGCCGATTCCAATCAACCACCTGCCCCACCTCAACCAAGTGATAATAATGGTGAGAGTTTAGTTGATTTACTGAAACAGTTATACGCTCAGCCACTTGGGCAGCGCCACGTTGAGGGAGATGGTTTGGTCTTTGATCCTGTAACCATTACCAAACGGACAGACCGAGGTATTGTTGTACCTCATGGTGATCACTTTCACTTTATACCATTTGATCATATGTCTGAGTTGGAGGCTAAAATTTCAAAAATGGTTGTAATTGGTATGCCACCAGTTCAACCGGAACTACCCTCTCAGCCAAGTGAGCCTATCCAGTCTGATGTTCCAAGTCAGCCCTCTCAGCCAACACCACCAACTACAGACGATGATCATGGCTTGGTTGATTTATTAGGCAAGAATATTAAAAAAACAGCTAAGGGAATGGATGGTCTACCTTACACAACTAGTGATGGCTATACTTTCACCGCAGAGAGCATTTTGGAATATGATGATCAAGGGTTACGAGCAGAACATGGAGATCATGAACACTACGTCTTTTACCATGAACTAGAAGATTCAGAGCTTGAAGCAGCTCAAAATTATATTAACAGAAATCATTTGACTGCTGTGAAACCAAGCGGCTACAGCAAGTCTGAAATTGAAGCTAAATTACGCTATGTCTCTCTGGAAAATGGGGTACCATTTGATCAATTGATTGTAACAGGAAATCAAGTTATTATTCCCCATGGAAATCATTCTCATGTCGGTAACCTCGATCGTTACCCTGTAGCTTTGCGTTTAAAAAACGACAGTGATGTGGATGAATATAGAAGTCTTCTAGTGAGTTTGAAAATGAGCTACTTACGCCTACAGAATGAAGGTGGATCAGTTTACCGTCGCAATGATGTAGTAGTGGTTGTTCAGAAAGACGGTATAGAGCGTGAAGTCAAATTGAAAGACATTCGCCTTCCTTTAGACTATGATGAGGTTGATTATAGTGGATTAGTAACTGCTGTTGATCCGAATGAAGAGAAATTGGCCTATATTGCTAAGCAATATGGTGTGCCACGGCATGAAGTTCGTTACCTTTTTGACAATTTAGTAATGATTGAAGGTCATGGTGCTGTAGATTTAAGTCTAGTTAATGTCAAGGATGCTGTTATTTACTCCTTACGCAATCAACCACAAGATACAAAAACAGAAGAAGATAAGGGTGATGGTGATGAGAAAGTTCAGGAGCAACCAGTTCATACAGAGCGAGTTGATTCAGAGCAGACTTTACCAGATTCAACTGTTCAAGATAAAGCCTTATCTACCCTTCAACCGGGACATCAATCCGAGCCAGAGATTGATCACTCATCAAGCACCGATGATGGTTCCATTTCTCAGCCATCCATTGATTCTGATTCGGAAGAGGAGGAAGAGATTCAATCAGACGAGGATAGCGAAGAGTTGGATGAGTACGAGTTAGCTATGCGCGAACGTGCCAAAGCATATGGTATGGCTGCGGATGATTTTGAAGAAGCCTTGGTAAGCATTGCGTTGAAGCATAGTGTTGGAGTAGAGAGCTTTGAGTATCAGCCGGAGCAAAAAACAGTTAGCTTCCTAGATCGTAGCGGCCAACGTCAGGTGGTAAAGGTGGGAAATAACTAATTTGATTGTTTTGCTGCTACATCATGCTATGCATGATTGCTGCCACCTACAGAAGAATGAAAACAAGATTCAAAAGCCCTCATTAAGATTCTACTCCTAATGAGGGCTTTGTTCTCTTTACAACTATTGTAAACATTACTTGCTTTATCTCCCACAGTTTGGAGTTTAATTTTACTGCACTGGGGTCATAGCATTGCGGATGTTGTATTTTTTCTTCAAGAGATAACGAACACCGAAGGCTGCTGCACCGATTAGAATGGTGAGTACCGGATGCAAGACAGGATTGAGAGCTGCTGGAATCAAAGCAGCGAGCAAAAAGACTGCTGACCAAGCCAGTGTTGCTAAACCAAGAAAGGCGATGGCTTTTAAAAATTTAGGACGTTGCCCAGTTTTAATTTGCTCTCTATATACAAAGTGGTACATGACATACATACCAGCACCGACTCCAAAGCCAATCACTAACAGCGTAAGGAGGCCGTACCGAGCTCCTTGACCTAAAAGATTCATTAACCCATTGATACCAGCGATGATTGCAAGCATCAGGAGACTAGAGTCAAGCCACATAAGCCATGGATTTTCGTTGTATTCCATTTTAGTTTGCTGTTCTTCTGAAGTTGACTTGCTGGCTACCCATTCGCTAGGGGTACCATAGAGACTACGGGCAGTTACACCAGTTTTCTGCTTTTCGATGATTGTTGGTAAAATTTCTTCCAGTAATTCCTTGATTTCGCTGTCAGATTTACCGTCTTTAATCAAGAGGTTGGTAGCAGTATGGATAAATTCTTGATTTTTTCTTGTTAATTCTTTAATTTCTATAAATGACATAATTTCTCCTTGATTTAAAACCATTTCTTATAGCTAAAGTAAATAACAAATGGGATAGTTGCTAGGAAGGAAATGGCAATCACAATCCAAAATGAGAGGGGATGCTCGCTGTATGGCATAGAAACTCCAAGCACATTCATGCCATAAGCAGAAAAGACCATTGTAGGAATGGACAAGATAATGGTGAACAAAGCCAAAGTCTTCATAACAGTATTTTGGTTGTTAGCGATAATAGAAGCAAAGGCATCAGACATTCCAGTTAGGATGCTTCCGTATATGTCGGCCATCTCGATTGCCTGCTGGGTTTCTATCAATGTATCTTCCAGAAGATCTTCATCTTCTTCATATTTTCGTAATATACGAGATGAGGAAGCTAATTTTTTGACCAGTCGTTCATTCGTTTTCAAAGAGGTTTGGAAGTAAACGATTGTCTTGCCTAGCTCCATCAATTCGATTAACTCTTCATTTTGCATTGATTCATGCAGTCGCTTCTCGATTTCTGCGCTCTTTCTATCAATGGTCCGTAAGGCCGATAGATAAAGCTGAGCATTGCGATAGAGAATCTGGAATACAAAGCGAGATTTCATGAAGGTAAAGAAGTTCCGTAACCGGCGATGGATAAACTGTTCAAAGAGTGGTAGTGGTTCCAAGCAGGTCGTGATAATGGCATCTTCTGTCAGGATAATCCCCAAGGGAATAGTAATATAGTAGGTTTTATTGTTCCGCTCTTCCAAGATCGGTACGTCCACGATGATTAAGGTGTAGTCATCTTCAACTGTGATACGGGAAGTTTCTTCTGCATCAAGTGGAGCTCGCAAGTCAGTAATATCAATTTTGTAATGTTCTGCCACTTCTAAGGACTCGCTCTGGCCGGGGTTAACCAAGTTAATCCAAGCACCTGGTTCAAAGGTTTGGACTTCTTCTAAATCAGTCATGGTTGATAGAAAAATTTGTTTCATATCCCTGCCTCCTTTTATCTTTTACGCATTAGCACAACCTCCATTATACCAAAAAAAGTATCGTTAAGGAAAAGTTTTCTACAGTTTTGTGATATAATTGGAATATTTAAGGAGGATAGCCTGATTTTTGTATTGTTATCCAATTAGGTACGGAAAGGGACTGAATATGGGAGAAAGATGATGCAAAAAAGACTCATTCTTTTGTGTACAGGTACACTGTGGAACTAATCAGTTTTCATGCCCTTTGTATCTTATTTTTTGTACGCTTTCTTGATGTGAGATTTTCAAAACGATATTTTTTGAAAATTGAGCTAATACAAGATATAGAAACTGTCCATAGGCAGTTTCGTCTGGTGATGCGGAGCAAACGACCGTCACCAGTTATTTTGTGAACGTACTTATATTTAGAAAGGAATAGAATACGCCCTAAGCGCTGTGTGAAAAAGATACGCGGCCGTTTCGACTTTAGTTGATTACGGATGTGGATGCTGTTGAGTATAAATCCTCTTAGAGCATTTACGCTCTTCATCGAATTTCCTATTTTTACTTTGCGTTTTACGGGCTTTGTATCTTAGATTATGCAAGAAAATATTATTATTCATGGTGCGCGTGCCCATAATTTAAAAAATATTGATGTGACAATTCCACGTGAAAAATTAGTGGTAGTAACCGGTTTATCTGGTTCAGGAAAGTCGAGTTTGGCATTTGATACCTTGTACGCTGAAGGACAGCGGCGCTATGTGGAAAGTTTGTCCGCCTACGCCCGTCAGTTTTTAGGGAATATGGATAAGCCAGATGTGGATTCGATTGAAGGTCTCAGTCCTGCTATCTCTATTGATCAAAAGACTACATCACGAAATCCTCGGTCAACAGTTGGGACAGCGACAGAAATCAATGATTATCTTCGTCTGCTCTATGCTCGTGTTGGAGTGCCATACTGTATCCATGGACACGGAGCGATTGCTGCTTCTTCAGTGGAGCAGATTGTTGATGAAGTGTTGGAATTGCCAGAACGCCAACGTTTGCAAATTTTAGCGCCTGTCGTTCGTCGAAAAAAGGGGCAACATAAGACCATTCTTGAAAAAATACAGCGAGATGGCTACGTCCGAGTTCGTGTCAATGGTGAAGTGTATGATCTGTCAGAAGTGCCAGAATTGTCCAAGAGCAGGGCACATACTATTGAAGTTGTAGTCGATAGGATTGTTGTTAAAGAAGGCATTCGCACTCGTCTCTTTGACTCTATTGAAGCAGCTCTGCGACTGGCAGATGGTTATGTCCTCATTGATACTATGGATGGCAAAGAAATGCTCTTTTCTGAGCATTACGCTTGTCCAGTTTGTGGTTTTACAGTCCCTGAGTTAGAGCCTCGTCTATTCTCGTTCAATGCGCCATTTGGCTCTTGTAGCGATTGTGATGGTCTAGGTACGAAATTAGAGGTGGATCTGGATTTGATTGTCCCAGACACAAGTAAGACTCTGCGTGAGGGTGCTTTGGCGCCATGGAATCCAATTTCTTCTAACTACTATCCCCAAATGCTGGAACAGGCTATGAATCATTTTGGCGTAGATATGGATAAGCCTTTTGAAGAGTTGACAGATGACGAGAAGAATCTTATTTTTTACGGTTCTAATGGCAAGGAATTCCATTTCCATTATGAAAATGAGTTTGGTGGTGTGAGAGATATTGATATTCCTTTTGAGGGGTTAGTTATAAATATTGATCGTCGCTACCGTGAAACCAATAGTGACTATACACGGACGGTCATGAAGAGCTATATGAATGAACTGACCTGTGGAACCTGTCATGGGTATCGACTCAATGATCAGGCCTTGTCTGTAAAGGTCGGTGGTGAAAAAGGTTTTCATATCGGACAGTTATCGGATTTATCGGTAGCTGATCATTTGGAAGTTCTATCTCAGTTGACCTTGTCTGCCAACGAAGCCACTATTGCAACTCCCATCATCAAAGAAATCAAGGATAGATTGACATTTCTTAATAATGTTGGACTGAACTATCTAACCCTTTCTCGAGCAGCGGGTACACTTTCAGGTGGGGAAAGCCAGCGAATTCGTCTGGCAACTCAGATTGGTTCAAACCTATCAGGTGTTCTTTATATTCTTGATGAGCCTTCCATTGGCTTGCATCAGCGGGACAATGATCGCCTTATTGCCAGTCTCAAGAAGATGCGAGATTTGGGCAATACCTTGATTGTGGTAGAACACGATGAAGATACTATGCGCGAGGCGGACTGGTTGATTGATATTGGTCCAGGTGCAGGTGTTTTCGGCGGTGAAATCGTTGCTGCCGGAACTCCTGCACAAGTGGCAAAGAATAAAAAATCCATTACGGGTCAATATTTATCTGGCAAGCGTCAAATCCCAGTTCCCTTAGAACGTCGTATTGGTAATGGTCGTTTCTTAGAAGTCACTGGCGCTAAGGAGAACAACCTGCAAGATGTGACCGTTCGTTTCCCCCTTGGTAAATTTTTGGCGGTGACAGGAGTGTCTGGCTCTGGTAAATCAACTCTCGTTAACTCCATTTTGAAAAAAGCCATTGCCCAGAAGCTCAATCGCAATTCGGACAAGCCAGGCAAGTTTGAGTCGATTTCAGGAATTGAACACTTGGATCGTTTGATTGACATTGACCAAAGTCCGATTGGACGGACACCGCGTTCCAACCCTGCTACTTATACAGGTGTTTTTGATGATATTCGTGATCTATTTGCTCAGACAAATGAAGCGAAGATTCGTGGTTATAAAAAGGGGCGTTTCTCCTTTAACGTCAAAGGTGGACGGTGTGAAGCCTGTTCAGGAGACGGTATCATCAAGATTGAAATGCACTTTCTGCCGGATGTCTTTGTTCCATGTGAGGTTTGTCATGGGCATCGTTACAATTCAGAAACGCTAGAGGTTCATTACAAAGAAAAGAACATTGCTCAAGTCCTTGATATGACGGTCAATGATGCGGTGGAATTCTTCAAGCATATACCGAAAATTGAGCGAAAGCTCCGTACTATCCAGGATGTAGGTCTAGGTTATGTAACCTTGGGCCAACCGGCAACGACTCTATCTGGTGGTGAGGCTCAGCGGATGAAGTTGGCTTCGGAGCTCCACAAGCGTTCAACTGGCAAGTCTCTTTATATTCTGGATGAGCCGACAACAGGTCTTCATACGGAGGACATTGCCCAACTGCTCAAAGTTTTGGCTCGTTTCGTGGATGATGGTAATACCGTCCTGGTCATCGAACATAATTTGGATGTGATAAAGACTGCTGATTATATCATTGATATGGGTCCGGAAGGTGGTATCGGTGGTGGTACTGTCGTTGCGACAGGTACCCCAGAAGAAGTTGCAGAAAATCCAGCTAGCTTTACAGGACAGTATCTGAAAATGAAGTTGAAATAAAAAGTCGTCTCTGCGGCTTTTTTGCATGTTGGAGACGATTCCATTTCAATTAATCAAACATATCTAGAGATATGGTATAATATAAACGATGATACAATTACAACGAACTCAACCAACTTTACAACCTTTTACAAAATGGACTGGTGGGAAGCGACAACTGCTTCCGGTTATAAAATCTCTTATGCCAGACAATTATAATAGTTATTTTGAACCATTCATTGGTGGTGGGGCGGTATTTTTCGAACTCATTCCGAAAAAAGCAATTATCAATGATTTCAATAGTGAGCTTATCAACTGTTATCGTCAAATAAAAGATAATCCCCAAAAACTCATTGAACTACTAGTTGAGCATCAAAAAAACAACTCTAAAGATTATTATTTAGAACTACGATCTGTTGATAGAGATGACAGAATCCATGCTATGACAGACACCGAACGTGCTGCTCGTATCATGTATATGTTGCGAGTTGATTTCAATGGCTTGTATCGTGTTAATTCTAAAAATCAGTTCAATGTACCTTATGGTCGCTATAAAAATCCTAAGATTGTTGATAGTGAGTTAATTTTATCTATTTCTCAATATCTAAATAAAAATAATATTGAGATTTTGACAGGGGATTTCGAAAAAGCTGTTGAAGATGTAGGTGCTGGAGATTTTGTTTATTTTGACCCACCGTATATACCTCTTTCAGAAACAAGTGCCTTTACATCTTACACTCATGAAGGTTTTTCCTATGAAGAACAAGTTAGATTGCGTGATGTTTTTAGAAAACTAGATAAGAAAGGTGCCTATGTAATGTTATCCAATTCGTCTAGTCCGTTAGTGGAAGAATTATATAAAGGTTTTAATATTCATAAGGTAGAAGCTACTAGGACTAATGGGGCGAAAGCATCAAGTCGAGGAAAAATATCAGAATTTATCGTAACTAATTATGACAAATAACGAATATAAGTATGGAGGGGTTATTATGACGAAACCATACTATCATAAAGAGAATTCCATACTTGTTCATGCGGACACTTTTGAGTTTTTGTCCAAAATGAAACCTGAGACTATGGATATGATTTTTGCAGATCCGCCGTACTTTTTGAGTAATGGTGGAATATCTAATTCAGGTGGTCAAGTTGTATCAGTTGATAAAGGTGAGTGGGATAAAGTTTCCTCACTTGAAGAAAAGCACAACTTTAATCGACGCTGGATTCAGTTAGCTAAAAAAGTTTTGAAACCCAATGGGACGATTTGGATCTCAGGTAGTTTCCACAATATTTATTCAGTTGGAATGGCTTTAGAACAAGAAGGTTTCAAAATTCTGAATAATATTACATGGCAGAAAACGAATCCTGCCCCCAATTTATCCTGTCGTTACTTTACACATTCAACTGAAACAATTCTTTGGGCAAGAAAAAACTATAAGAAAGCTCGTCACTATTATAACTATGATTTGATGAAAGAGTTAAACGATGGAAAACAGATGAAAGATGTCTGGACTGGTGGATTAACAGTAAAATCAGAGAAATGGGCCGGCAAGCATCCAACCCAAAAACCAGAATATCTTTTAGAGCGAATAATATTAGCTAGCACAAAAGAAAATGACTACATTCTAGATCCTTTTGTTGGTAGCGGAACGACAGGAGTTGTAGCGAAGCGATTAGGTAGAAGATTCATTGGAATAGATGCCGAACGAGATTACTTAAAAATAGCGAAAACGAGATTGGAGAAAGAAAGTGGAAAAAAATAGAGACTTTGACAAATGGTTGTCTACCATGACAGACACTATAGCGGATTGGACTTATTATACAGATTTTCCAAAAGTCTACGATAATGTGGAAAGTATAAAAGTTCCTCTTAATATTATGAATAGTCTTATTGGTAGCAAAAATATACAACAAGATTTTTTAGATTTGTACCAAAATTATCCAGAAGTTTTGAAAGTTATACCAATCCTTATTGCGAAACGTTTGAAAGATACAATTATTGTTAAAGACCCTATAAAAGATTTTTATTTCGACTTTCGTAAGCCAAACTATAGTATTGAAGAATATGCTATGTTTTTGGAAAAGTCAGGGATCTTTGATTTACTCGAGAAGCATATTGTATCAAATCTAGTGGACTACGTTACAGGAGTAGAAGTCGGCATGGATACTAACGGTAGGAAGAACCGTACTGGACATGCTATGGAAAATATTGTGCAAAATTATCTAGAGGCGGCTGGTTATGTTTTAGGTAAAACTCTATTCAAGGAAGTCTATCAAAATAAGATTGAGGAACTCTTCTCAGTTGATTTATCCGCCATCACTAATGAGGGAAATACAGCCAAACGATTTGACTTTGTTATCAAGCATAATTCAACTATTTATTTGATCGAGGTTAATTTTTACTCAAGTGGTGGATCGAAATTAAATGAAACAGCACGTTCATATAAGATGATTGCAGAAGAAGCGAAGACAATTCCTAATGTGGAATTTATGTGGTTTACTGACGGAAAAGGTTGGCATAAGGCTAAGAAAAATTTACAAGAAACTTTTGAGGTTTTGCCTCACTTGTATAATACCAACGATTTAAAAAATAATATTTTAAAGACTTTAAAATAGTTTAGGCAATGATTAAATTTTCCCTAAAAATTAGCCGAAGGCTCTAGTGTAGACGTATCCGATAAAATGCGTATGTTCTTTATGGGAAATGCTCTCGTAACTGAAATCGTACGAAAAATTGGAGAGTATATAAAAGTATTGGATTAGTGAGAGATTCCATTTCTCTGTAACATACTTAAAACAGTCGCTCTAGCGGCTTTTTTGTCTGCTGATAATAATTGGTGTTTAGATTTATTTCTGCTATAATAATTACAAAATCTTTGGAGGAATACGATGCAAAAAAGACTTGAAAAATTTGAGAGCAAGCTAGCCCAGTCAGAAGTTGATGGGATTTTAGTGACAGGACAGAATAATATCTACTACCTAACCGGTTTTTGGGGGACAGAGGCGACTGTCTTCATCAGTGGTAGGCGCCGTTTGTTTGTGACAGATGCTCGTTATATCTTGATTGCCAAAGCGACAGTGCATGATTTTGACATCATTGATAGCCGTTTTGCCCTTGAAGAGATTGCAAAGGTGATTAAGGAAGATGGGCTTGAAACCATTGGTTTTGATAGCGAAGTGACCTATAGCTTCTATCAGAGCTTGACCACTGTGTTTGCAGATTACCAATTAGTTGCCATGTCTCACTTTATCGAAGATTTGCGTATGATTAAGGATGAAAAAGAAATAGCTGCAATTCGTCGTGCTTGTCAGATTTCAGATCAGGCTTTTGTAGATGTATTGGATTTTATCAAGCCTGGTCAGACGACAGAGATGGATGTCAATCATTTTCTTGATTACCGTATGCGTCAGCTCGGAGCAGAAGGAGCTTCTTTTGAGTTCATTGTAGCATCTGGCTATCGTTCTGCCATGCCGCATGGACGAGCATCTGATAAGATGATTCAGTCAGGCGAGACCTTGACGTTGGATTTTGGTTGTTACTATCAGCACTATGTGAGTGATATGACACGAACCATCCATATCGGTCATGTGACAGACCAAGAGCGTGAGATTTATGATGTAGTCTTACGTGCCAATAAGACCTTGATTGAGCAAGCCAAGGAAGGTATCACCTATCGTGACTTTGATCGTATTCCGCGTGAGATCATTAGTGATGCAGGCTACGGTGCCAACTTTACGCATGGTATTGGGCATGGTATGGGCTTGGATGTCCATGAGTACCCCTATTTTGGAAAATCTGATGAAACCATCAAGGCAGGCATGGTTCTGACAGATGAGCCAGGAATTTATTTGGATAATCAATACGGTGTTCGTATTGAGGATGACCTTCTCATTACGGAAATTGATTGTGAAGTCTTGACTTTAGCACCGAAAGAATTGATTGTTTTGAAGTAACGAAGGAAGACTCTCATGGGCAAAGCAAAATGAATGCAGTGGTCTATGATGGCTTGATGTCAATAAGCTAGAACATAACTAGCTAATATTTTTACGGATGATAGTTATTATACTGAATCTCGTGAATCAGTTTATCAAGGAATCAAGTAAGTAAAAAGTGAGTTTTATGATTGGAATCAAAGAGGAAGGGAAGGAGAATGGAGGCTGCAATGTAGCTTGGGAAAGGGACATGTGGTTCTCAATAGCATTTTTCTGATACCCGATGAAAAAGGATATAGTATAACGATTGCTGATTTTGAAGGTGATAAAATCAAAAAATTGCTAGAATTTCGATCCGATCCAAACCATTTTAATCCCTACTCTTTCTGAAAGGCAGACGTATCCTTTTCCATGATATAAGACTAGTAAAGATTTGAGAATCTTGCTGTTTTATGGTAGAATGAAACGAATAAATTATTTTTGCGAGGTAAAATGTTACATGATTGAAGCAAGTAAACTTAGAGCGGGAATGACGTTTGAAACGGAAGGTAAGTTGATTAAGGTCTTAGATGCAAGTCACCATAAGCCGGGCAAAGGAAACACTATCATGCGTATGAAATTACGTGATGTGCGTACAGGTTCTACGTTTGATACGACCTACCGTCCAGATGAAAAATTTGAGCAAGCGATCATCGAAACTGTTCCAGCTCAGTACCTTTATCAAATGGATGACACTGCTTACTTCATGAACACTGAAACCTATGATCAGTATGAAATTCCGGTGGCAACTATCAAGGAAGAATTGCTTTACATTTTGGAAAACTCAGATGTGAAAATTCAGTTCTATGGGACAGAGGTAATTGGTGTGACTGTACCGACAACCGTTGAATTGACAGTTGTTGAGACGCAGCCATCCATTAAGGGGGCGACTGTGACAGGTTCAGGTAAGCCAGCTACTATGGAAACAGGTCTTGTGGTAAACGTGCCAGACTTTATCGAAGTAGGACAAAAACTCGTCATCAACACAGCAGAGGGAACTTACGTTTCACGCGCTTAAACGTTTCCTCTTGAGAAAGGAGAGCTCATGACAACAGAATATCAAGGTGAGATTGTTATTGCGCCTCGCGTACTTGAAGTAATTACAGGTATTGCCGCAGCTAAGGTTGACGGAGTACACTCGCTTCAAAATAAGCGTGTAGCAGATAGTTGGTCAAAAACATCATTGAATAAGGGTGTCTACCTTCAGACTGACGAAGAAGGTAGAGTGATTGCAGATATTTATGTCTACCTAGAGTATGGTGTAAATGTCCCTGCTGTATCTATGGAAATTCAGCGTGCGGTTAAGGTAGCGGTATATAATTATGCGGAAGTCCAAGTGACTGCAGTTAATATCCATGTTAACGGTATTGTTCCTGATAAAACGCCAAAACCAGCATTGAAAGATTTGTTCGGAGAGGATTTCCTTGATGAAGAATAACAGACATGCCTTGCGTAAGTGTGCTTTGCAGGCAATCGTATCGCTAGAATTTGGTCAAGAACCAGTTCAAGCAGCTCAATTTTCCTATCTTTATGATAAAGAGGAAGAACAGGATGGGGTTGAAATTCCACTCTTCCTGCTCAATCTTGTAAATGGTGTAGCAGATTATCGCGAGGAACTGGATAAGGAATTATCCAGTCGACTGAAAGCCGGATGGACCCTAGACCGATTGACCCTGATTGATAAGAACATTATGCGATTGGGATTGTTTGAAATCTCGTATTTTGAGGAAACACCGGATCGTGTAGCGGTCAATGAAGCTATTGAACTAGCTAAAGAATTTTCAGATGAAGCTTCAGCTAAGTTTGTCAATGGCGTTTTGAGTCAATTTATAAAAGAAGAAGCCTAGCTGAAAAGAACCTCCTTATAAGAACAGTATAGTACTTTTTATACTGTCCATTATAAGGGGTTCTTTTCATAGCTGGGCTTCTTTTTTGTACTCTGCTCAGTTATCCTAATAAGCTGCTTATTAGAATGCCGTAAATCCCCTTAACTTGAATCGTTATTTGAGATAGTTGAGGGAATGGTATTTTAAGCATAAAAACCTGCTACTCAGCACAAACAGGTAGCAGGTTTTCATTAGACACTAGATCCAGCCAATAATGAAATGGGAAGGATGTAGTCGGTTTTGCTTAATTTTTTCCCTTCAATTTTGTCTATCAAGAGATCAACCAGTAATTGAGCAATTTCAGCTAGCGGTTGTTTAATGGTTGTAAGCTGAGGATAGTAGCTTTCGATAAAACTCGTTCCATCGTAGCCGATGAGCTTGATGTCTTTTGGAATAGATAGTTCCAGTGAGCGGGCGACATTCCAAACCAACATGGCTGTGGCATCTCCAGATACAAAGATTCCATCGGGTTTATGTTTTTCTATAATAGTTCGAATTTCCATCTCTTTTCGGATAGGAGAGAAATCACTCGATATGTGAAAAACCTTAGCTTTGCTCAGGATGGAAGTGAAGCCGATCTGCCGTAGACCTGTTGGTGAATTGGAATCATCGTTGCCAGTGATCATTAGAGGATTGCGACAACCGACTTTTTGTAAGGTTTGCGCAGCCAAGACTCCACCAGAAAAATTATCAGAAGAAACGATTGGAATAGATGGTGAAAGATTGCGATCAAAGGCAATAATGGGGGCCATAACGCGATCATAGTCCTGAATGTTTAAATTGTGGCTACCAGAAATAATTCCATCAACCTGATTAGCGGCTAGCATTTCCAAGTATTCGCGTTCCTTATCGGACTCATGCTGGCTATTACAGATAATCGTTTTGTAACCTCGGTCAAACAATTCTTTTTCCAGAAGTCCAATCAACTCAGAGTAAAAAATATTGTTAATTGTAGGAAAGATAAGTCCTACTAATTTTGCTGATTTACCCTGTAAGCTGCGAGCTAGGTTATTGGGTTTATATCCCAATTCTCGCATCGCCTCTTCAACATTGCGGATGGTTTTTTCAGATAGATACCCTTTTTTATTGATAACACGTGAGACCGTTGTCGGGCTAACACCGGCTAATTGTGCGACATCAGTTAGTTTTGCGACCATAATCTAAATGGTAGTAGGTTCCGGTTGGATTGCCAGCAGTAATAGCAATACCATTTTGATCCGCATCTGGAAAGACACGACCAGAAAATACTTTTTCTCCTTTATTGATAAAGATTTCAAAGACAGATTTGTCTATGAAGATAGTGGCAGCAATGGCTCCTGCTTCAACCTCACAAGAGCGTTTCGTCCCGAAGTCAAGAGCAAACGGTTGACCACAGTTGCCACGCTCTAAGGTGATTTTCCCCTTCTCAGTATCCACTTGCAAGACCAATCCTTTGTTTTTCTCATTTGCGAATAACACGATTTCATGTTGGCTATTGGCTGCAAAGTGCAACTCCAATTCGTAAATATTATTGGTTTCCTTCTGCGAAGCAAATGGAAGAGCTTCTTGTCGAAGACTGGTGATAGCTTCAACAGGGTACTGGTAAAGCTTTCCATCCTTGATAGACAACTCTTTTACCAATGACAAACAACCTTGGTAATCATAAGCGTCTGTGGGATATTCGACATCTGGCAATGCTAGCCAGCTGATAGATAGGACTCGCCCATCGGGGGCATTAAAGAGCTGTGTTGCGTAGCACTCAAAACCATCATCAAGTTTGAACAACTCACTCGGATCGATAATGGTGGCCGTCTCCGGGTCAAAGCTTTGTCCGATCTTGTACATATTTGGATAAATGTTTCCGTAGTCCAAAACAGACTTATCCAGACCTTGTGGACAGTAGAGGAGGATAGGTTGCTCACCGACAAAGGCAATGTTAGGGCATTCCATCATATAAGCGGTCCCATCATTAGCAAAATCCAAATCACCAACGAAAGACCAGTCAAGGTAGCTATTATTTTCAGCTTTATATAGCTTAACAATTCCCTTTTTATTCAAATTTTGTCCGCCAACAATGGCATAATATTGCCCTTTGTAGTTGAAGATTTGCGGATCACGGAAATGATCGGTCGTATCTTCCGGTTGGTCAATCAGAATCCTATCTAATTTTTCAATCTTACCGTCTTTATCCATCAAAGCACCGATTTGGTAAGGATGGCGGATCCAGTTTTCATCACGAACGTTTCCTGTATAAAAAAGAAAGAGTTTGTCACCAAATTCCATGGCAGAACCAGAGTAGGCTCCGTGGCTATCAAGTGGTGTATCAGGATAGATAATTGTTCCAGTTTTTTCAAAGTGGACTAGATCGGTTGATTCGGTATGAACCCATGATTTGAGACCGTGAGCTGCACCAAATGGAAAGTATTGGTAAAAAAGGGTCCATTTTCCATTGAAATAGGAGAAGCCGTTGGGGTCATTTAAAAGTCCGTGTGGTGGCTCAATATGAAAATGGGTTCTCCAAGGGGAGCTATCTGTATTTTTTTTTATTTTTTCAATATGTTCGGGTGTCCAGTCAGCATAAGCTCTGTAGCGTTCCTCTGTTGTAAATGCCATCATTTTCTCCAACTATTTCTAAAAGTTCACATAATATAGTAAACGGTTTCTTGTGAAAAATCAAGTTTTAACAGTATTTTTAATAAAATTATAAAAAAATATGATAAACGTTTGACATATTTTATAAAAGTGATATAATTGAAACATCGAAAGTTTAAAAACGCTTTCAAAAAACAAAAAGGTTAATAAGGAGATTTTGCAAGATGAATAATACAGAAATTGCAAAAAAAGTCATTGACGCTCTTGGTGGACGTGAAAATGTGCGTAGTGTTGCCCACTGTGCGACTCGTCTTCGTGTGATGGTCGTCGATGAAAGTAAAATTGATAAGGATACAGTTGAAGAAATTGAAAAAGTACAAGGTGCTTTCTTTAACTCTGGTCAATACCAAATCATCTTTGGTACAGGTACAGTAAACAAAATCTACGACGAAGTTGTAGCCTTAGGTCTTCCAACTTCATCAACTTCTGAACAAAAAGCAGAAGCTGCTAAGCAAGGAAACTGGTTCCAACGTGCGATCCGTACTTTTGGTGATGTCTTTGTTCCAATCATCCCAGCTATCGTAGCAACAGGTCTTTTCATGGGACTTCGTGGTATGTTTGCAGCCTTTGGAATGCCTTTGGAAGGCGATATAGCTACTTATTCTCAAATCTTAACAGATACAGCCTTCATTGTATTGCCAGCTTTGGTAGTATGGTCAACCTTCCGCGTATTCGGTGGAAATCCAACAATCGGTATTGTTCTTGGTATGATGTTAATTGCTGGTCAATTACCAAATGCTTGGGATATTGTTTCTGGTAAAGATATTAAACCAATGGAATTCTTCGGATTTATCCCAGTTGTTGGTTTGCAAGGTTCAGT
This sequence comes from Streptococcus ruminantium, assembly GCF_003609975.1. Taxonomy (NCBI): domain Bacteria; kingdom Bacillati; phylum Bacillota; class Bacilli; order Lactobacillales; family Streptococcaceae; genus Streptococcus; species Streptococcus ruminantium. The sequence continues at coordinate 1,675,620 of NZ_AP018400.1, read as the reverse complement.
GTTGCCTGCTTTCATTATTGGTTTGGTTGGTGCAAAGTTTGAAAAGGTTGTCCGTAAAGTGGTTCCAGATGTCCTTGACCTCTTGGTAACACCATTTGTAACTCTTTTAGTAATGTCTATCCTTGGACTCTTTGTGATTGGTCCAGTTTTCCACGTTGTTGAAAACTACATCTTAGCTGGTACAAAAGCTCTCCTAGCTTTACCATTTGGTTTAGGTGGCTTGCTTATCGGTGGTATTCACCAAGTTATCGTGGTTTCAGGGGTTCACCATATCTTTAACATGCTTGAAATCCAATTGACAAGTAGCTCATTAGCGGAGACTGGTATGGCTGCTAACCCATTCAATGCTATTATTACAGCAGCGATGACAGCACAAGGTGCAGCTACTGTTGCAATTGGTGTGAAAACGAAGAATGCTAAGTTGAAAACTCTTGCTTTCCCTGCAGCTCTTTCTGCCTTCCTCGGTATTACTGAGCCAGCAATCTTCGGTGTCAACTTACGTTTCCGTAAGCCATTCTTCCTTTCATTGATTGCTGGTGCTATCGGTGGTGCCTTTGCTTCAATTCTTGGCCTTGCTGGTACAGGTTCTGGTGTTACAATTATCCCAGGTGCCACATTATACGTTGAAAATGGTCAATTGCTTCAGTATATCCTCATGGTAGCTGTGTCATTTGCTCTTGGTTTTGCCTTGACATACTTCTTTGGTTATGAAGATGAGGAAAAAGATGTAAAAAAGCCTAGTGTCCTTGTAGCAGAAACTCCAGTAACAACTGTTGCAGAAGTAGCTGAAGAAACTCTTCTATCTCCACTTTCAGGCGATGTAGTTGCGCTTGAAACTGTCAATGATCCAGTATTCTCTTCAGGTGCTATGGGGAAAGGCTTGGCTGTTAAGCCAACTGAAGGTCTTGTTTATGCACCAGCAGATGCAGAAGTGACGATCGCTTTTGAAACTGGTCATGCTTATGGTTTGAAAACAGCTTCAGGTGCGGAACTCCTAATCCATATTGGTATCGACACAGTTTCGATGAATGGTGATGGTTTTGAAAAACTGGTTGCAGCCGGTAGCAAGGTAAAAGCAGGTGATCCAATCGCTAAATTTGATGCAGCTAAGATTGCGGCAGCAGGTTTGGATGACACAACGATGGTTATCGTGACAAATACAGCCGATTTTGCAGAAGTAACCCCACTTGCTCAAGGTACCATTAGCTATGGTGGAGACTTCTTGAAAGTTGTAAGATAATCTTAGGCTCTCTTTCATTTCTTATTTATCATCCTATTTAGATCGACTTGTCCAACTACGACCTGTTATCTAGTACGGAAGGTAAGATGAAAGACTAGAAAATAATTTAGAAGAGGGCTTCATGCCTTTTTCTGCTGTTTCTTTCTATGATATAAAACAAAAAGAAAAAATTGGGGAGACAATCAAATGACGAAACTATACGGTAGCTTGGAAGCTGGCGGAACAAAGTTTGTTTGTGCGGTAGGTGATGAGAACTTCCAAATTATTGAGAAAACACAATTTCCAACGACAAGTCCCTATGAGACGATTGAGCGTACGGTAGAGTTTTTTAAACGCTATGAGGAGCGTCTGGCAGGTATTGCTATCGGTTCATTTGGACCGATTGACATTGATCAAAATTCCCAGACCTACGGTTACATCACTTCGACACCAAAACCACACTGGTCTAATATTGACTTACTTGGTTTGATTGCTAAGGAATTTACTATTCCATTTTACTTTACGACGGATGTAAATTCTTCTGCCTTCGGTGAAGCCTTGGTGCGTAAAGGTGTGAACAGTCTAGTTTACTACACAATTGGTACAGGAATTGGTGCAGGCGCTATACAAAATGGAGAATTTATCGGAGGAATGGGGCACACAGAAGCAGGTCATACCTACGTAGCCCTTCACCCCTATGATGTTAAACATGAATTTAATGGTGTTTGTCCATTCCACAAGGGATGTCTGGAAGGGATGGCAGCAGGTCCATCCCTTGAGGGACGTACAGGTATCCGTGGTGAAATGATTGAACTCAATTCAGATGTATGGGATGTGCAAGCTTATTACATTGCTCAAGCAGCGGTGCAAGCGACCCTCCTTTATCGCCCTCAAGTCATTGTATTTGGTGGTGGCGTGATGGCGCAAGAACATATGCTGAATCGTGTCCGCACGAAATTTGTTGGCTTGATGAATAACTATCTACCAATCCCAGATGTGAAGGAATATATTGTTACTCCAGCCGTTGCTGAGAATGGTTCTGCTACTCTCGGTAACTTTGCCTTGGCAAAACAAGTTGCTGAAAGGATGAATAGAATCTGATTTTAAGCCAGCCTGTGAAGTTGATAAAATGAAGGAAGTTAGGGATGAATTGTTCCCTGACTTTTTTGTTTTATACGAGGAAACGAATATTGGAATTCAAAGTTTATATTGTCGATCAGATGAGAGTAAAAAGTAGAGTACGCTTCTTTCCCCCCATTCTAGTTAATTCATCGTACTTTTATCTAAGAATAACATGTATCCTAATGCCAAACCTTGAAAATTGCCTCGTTTTCTGCTACAATATATTATTGACTAAAACTGAAATAGGATGAAATGTATGGTAACAAATGTACTTCGTTCTCTCGTTGAAAATGATAAGGGAGAGCTGAGAAAACTAGAAAAAATGGCAGACAAGGTCTTATCGTATGCCGATAAAATGGAAGCCTTGACTGATGAACAACTACAAGCTAAGACAGCAGAATTTAAAGAACGCTATCACAATGGTGAGTCCTTGGACGATCTCTTGTATGAAGCTTACGCGGTAGTACGTGAGGGAGCTAGACGTGTGCTAGGACTCTACCCATATAAAGTTCAGGTTATGGGAGGAATTGTTCTTCACAATGGGGATGTTCCAGAAATGCGTACAGGTGAAGGTAAGACTTTGACTGCAACTATGCCCGTGTACTTGAATGCCTTGTCTGGTCAAGGGGTGCATGTAGTAACGGTTAACGAATATCTATCTACTCGTGATGCGACCGAGATGGGTGAATTGTACTCATGGCTAGGACTATCCGTTGGTATTAACTTGGCTGCCAAGTCACCATTAGAAAAGCGTGAAGCCTACAACTGTGATATTACTTACTCGACCAACTCAGAAATTGGTTTTGATTATCTCCGTGATAATATGGTCGTTCGCGCCGAGGATATGGTGCAACGTCCTCTCAACTACGCTTTGGTCGATGAGGTAGACTCTATCTTGATTGATGAAGCTCGTACCCCTTTGATTGTATCGGGAGCACAGGGATCAGAAACCAACCAACTGTATTTCTTGGCAGATAATCTAGTTAAGTCCTTGGCGACAGAAGATTACATTATTGATGTTCCTTCTAAGACAATCAGTTTGTCTGACTCAGGTATCGACAAGGCAGAAAAGTTTTTCAAGCTTGATAATCTCTATGATATTGAAAATGTAGCGATTACTCACTTCTTGGATAACGCCCTTCGTGCTAACTATATCATGACCTATGATGTAGACTACTTGGTAAATGAAGACCAAGAGGTAATGATTATCGATCCATTTACAGGTCGTACTATGGAAGGTCGTCGCTATTCTGATGGACTCCACCAAGCAATCGAAGCCAAAGAGGGAGTTCCGGTTCAGAATGAGTCTAAGACAAGTGCCTCCATCACCTACCAAAATCTTTTCCGTATGTACAAGAAGTTAGCTGGGATGACTGGTACCGGTAAGACGGAAGAAGAAGAGTTTCGTGAAATTTACAACATTCGTGTTGTACCAATTCCAACCAACCGTCCGATTGCCCGTATTGACCATGAAGATTTACTTTATCCAAATTTGGAATACAAGTTTAATGCAGTTATCGCAGATGTGAAGAGACGCTATGAAAAGGGGCAACCTGTTCTAGTTGGTACAGTAGCTGTTGAAACTTCTGATTTGATTTCACGCAAACTGGTAGCTGCTGGCGTTCCTCACGAGGTCTTGAACGCAAAAAACCACTATCGTGAAGCACAAATTATCATGAATGCAGGTCAGCGTGGTGCTGTGACGATTGCGACCAACATGGCTGGACGTGGTACAGACATCAAGCTGGGGCCTGGTGTACGTGAGCTTGGTGGTCTATGTGTTATCGGTACAGAGCGCCATGAAAGTCGTCGTATTGACAATCAGCTTCGTGGTCGTTCGGGCCGTCAAGGTGATCCAGGTGAGTCGCAATTCTACCTATCCCTTGAAGATGACTTGATGAAGCGCTTTGGTTCAGAGCGAATCAAGGTATTTATGGAACGAATGAACTTGACAGAAGAAGAATCTGTTATCAAGTCTAAAATGTTGACACGTCAGGTTGAGTCAGCTCAGAAGCGTGTTGAAGGAAATAACTATGACTCACGTAAACAAGTCCTTCAATATGATGATGTGATGCGTGAACAGCGTGAAATTATCTATCGTCAGCGCCAAGACGTTATTACAGCAGATCGTGATTTGGCTCCTGAAATTAAGTCTATGATTAAACGGACAATCGAACGTCAGGTAGAGAGTCATTTCCTCAGCTCAAAAGCAGAAGCAGTTGAAGGAATTATCAAATTTGCTCATGCAACCTTGGTTGAAGATGATACGTTAAGTGTGGAGGCCTTTGAAGCACTCAATCAGAAAGAAATCATCGAAGAATTGTATCAACGTGCTTTGAAAGTCTACGATTCACAAGTTAAGAAGCTCCGTGATGAAGAACGTGTACGTGAATTTCAAAAAGTTCTCATTCTTCGTGTTGTGGATAACAAGTGGACAGATCATATTGATGCCTTGGATCAATTGCGTAATGCAGTCAGTCTTCGTGGTTATGCTCAAAACAACCCAATTGTTGAGTACCAATCAGAAGCCTTTATGATGTTTAATGACATGATTGGGGCAATCGAGTTTGAAGTGACTCGTCTGATGATGAAGGCGCAAATTCACGACAATATCGAACGTGAACGTGCAAGCCAAGAGGCTCATACCACAGCTGTTAAGAATATTATGCCGGCTCAGTCTAAGACTGTTCAGGAGAATGTATCTTTTGAGGGTGTGGAGCGAAACAATCCTTGTCCATGCCAGTCTGGTAAGAAATTTAAAAATTGTCACGGCCGCAAATAGGAATGACAAAAGGACTGGACGGCTATCCAGTCCTTTTCCAGTTGCTCTCTTGTCAGTATGCTGTTGATTTGCTTGATTTCAGATATTGTCTGTATAAAAATGTGCAATCAACTATATAGTTGTGACACTTTGTGAGTGATGTAGTGCTGGATTGCCTTCATTTTGCAGAGTATAAAGTAATAAAAGGAGACCTATCAATGATAGTAGGACATGGAATAGATCTTCAGGAAATAGATGCTATCGACCGCGCCAGACTCAGGCATACAGAGTTTCCAAAAAAGATTCTCACAGAAAGAGAATTGGAGAGGTACCAAAGTTTGCACGGTCGCCGTCAGTTAGAATATTTAGCTGGTCGTTGGGTAGCAAAGGAAGCATTTTCTAAGGCTTGGGGAACAGGCATTGGAAAGTTAGGATTTCAAGATATTGAAGTTTTAAATACTAGCAAGGGAGTTCCTTATATAGCAAAAAGCCCCTTTAATGGGCAAATTTGGATTAGTATTAGTCATTCGGGAAATTTTGTACAAGCCAGTGTCATTTTGGAGGAGAAAGATGATTGAAAGTGAACATCGACCCACACGGGTTCGAGTTAATTTGGACGCCATTGCAGGAAATTTAGAACAAGTCATGACGAACCTACCACCTAAAACGGAAGCTTTTGCAGTAGTTAAGGCAAATGCCTACGGTCATGGAGCTGTCGCTGTAGCGAAAAAGCTCTCAAATCAAGTGGCTGGTTTCTGTGTATCAAATTTAGATGAGGCTTTAGAATTACGTCAGGCAGGTATTGAGCACCCCATACTTATTTTAGGTGTGGTACCTGTACGATTTTTGTCCCTTGCTCATCAACTGAATATTAGCATCACAGTTGCAAGTCTAGCATGGCTGGAAGAGACGAAGCAGTTAGAGTTAGACCTATCAGGACTGACTGTTCATTTAAAGATTGATACAGGGATGGGGCGGATTGGTTTTAGAAGTGTAGAAGAACTGCTACAGGCTATAGACTTGTTAGATGAGTTGCAGTACGATGTTGAAGGCATCTTTACCCATTTTGCAACGGCTGATGAAGTGGAACAGGCTCATTTTCATCAGCAGCTATCTAAGTTTAAAGATTACCTAGCCGCTATTCCCTTCACTCCTCGCTGGATACATGCAAGTAATTCGGCAGCAAGTATTTGGCATGCGGAGACGGTTTTTAATCTGGTCCGTTTGGGGGATATTCTCTACGGTTTAAATCCAAGCGGTCGGATCTTAGAACTTCCTTTTGAAGTGCAGCCGGCTCTGGCACTGGTTTCGGAGATTATTCATATCAAGCAGATTGAAGTTGGTACAACGATTGGTTATGGGGGGACTTATGAGAGTCAAGAACCAGAATGGATTGCCACAGTTCCGATTGGCTATGCAGATGGTTTAGTTCGCAATTTACAAGGCTACTGTGTCCTAGTTGATGGTCAACGCTGTGAGATTGTAGGGCGCGTTTCAATGGACCAAATCACTATCCGCTTGCCTCAAGCCTATCCTTTAGGGCAACCGGTTACTCTTATTGGTCAAGATGGAAATTCTACCATATCTGTTCAAGATTGGGCTGATTATATAGGCACCATAAACTATGAAGTGGTTTGTCTCCTGACGGATCGCTTACCACGAATGTTTGAGTAGCTATAAAATGGACTGGAAATAAAAAGATGGTTATGAAAAGCCCCACGTATAAAGTAGTATATAACTTTTTATACTATCCATTATAAGTGAAGTGGTTTTTCTATAACAACTTTCTTTTACTACCAACCCTCATAATCCGATACATAAAGAAAAAACGAACAATACCTGGTTTTATGGTTCTTAAAACCTATGGTATTATCCGTTTTTTTTTTTTTAATATTTTAGGAGCAGTCTCCTTCTAGTTCAGTTTTATTGATGGAAGCTCTATAAGCTCTTAGTTTTTAGTGAAAAAGGCTTTGTAAAGAGCATGTAGGGCACGTTCTTTCTCCTCAGTCTTGACAACGAACATAACAGAAACTTCACTTGCTCCTTGGGAAATCATAGCTAAGTTAACATTCTGTTTGGAGAGGGCAGTTGTGGCAGTGGCGGTTACGCCGACATGGCTCTTCATGTTTTCGCCAACAATCATGATGATAGAGAGATCATGTTCGATTTCTGCCTTATCAACTTCCAACTTTGTCTTGAGCTGACGAAGAATTTCTTCTTCTTTTATAGGAGTTAATTCGCGCTCACGAAGGACGATAGATAGATCATCAATACCAGTTGGCATATGCTCCCAACGGATATTTAACTCTTCAAGAATTTGAAGGACCTTGCGACCAAAGCCAACTTCACGGTTCATCAAGTACTTAGACATGTTGATGCTGACGAAGTTATCATCAGCAGCTATACCGACAACAGGTACAGTTTTCTCAGTATCTGAATGTTTATGGACAACCTGAGTACCGGGGTGGCTTGGATTGTTGGTATTTTTTATGACTAGGGGGATACGACCTCGGTATGCAGGTAGAAGTGCCTCGTCGTGGAGAACAGAAAATCCTGCATAGGCTAGTTCTCGCATTTCACGATAAGTTAGTTCCTTGATGGAATGAGGCTTGTTGATAATTCCTGGATGGGCAACGAAGATGCCATCTACATCTGTAAAGTTTTCATAGAGATCAGCTTTTACTCCAGCAGCAACGATAGAACCTGTGATGTCTGAACCACCACGAGAGAAGGTACAGATTTCATTGTTTACAGTGACGCCAAAGAAGCCTGGAATGATGAGAACCTCGTCTGCATTGCGAAGTTCTTCAATCTTATCATAACTGGAAGGAAGAATACGAGCATTTCCCGGTTCGGAACTGACGATAATACCAGCCTTTTTTGGATGTGTATAGCGAGCTGATAGACCCTTATGGGTAAAATATTCAGCAATCAATTTGGCGTTATTATCTTCACCAGCAGCTAAAAATGAGTCATAAAGAAATTCGTTGTCATCAATTGGAAGAGTTGCTAAGGAAATGATACTGTCAGTGATTTTCTTCATGCTTTTGGCAGTGAAGCCCAGTTCATCAACCATGGCTTGGTAGCGGTTGATAATCCATTCTTGACTGGCTGTAACATCTTTACCGCTGACGTACTCTTTGTAGTACTTGATTAAAGCGTCGGTAACCTTAGTATCTTTTGCATTGCGCTTTCCAGGAGCAGATACAACAACGAAACGACGTTCAGGATCCGATTGAACAATGTTGAATACCTTTTCCAACTGACTTGCAGAAGCTAGTGAGCTTCCGCCAAATTTGACAACTTTCATTCCTATCTCCTTGGACATTTTTTTCTATTATAGCAGAATGAGGAGGAATTGTCAGTATGTTCAGATAGGTGTTTTTGAGAATAGTACTAAAAAACGAATGAAATTTTACGCTATTTTCAGAAAGCGAGCGGCATTTTTTGTGAAATTTGACGATAAAGAAGTGAAAGTATGACGAAAACCATTATTATAGCGGAGATAGTGTGAGATATAAAACTTATGTTATTTTCATCATTTAAGTCAAGATTTTGTTCATAAAGATGTGGAATTGGAGTTTTTGTCAGTTGCAGGAAAAATTCGGTTATAGGATAGAAAGTATTTTGGAGGTACAGGCATAGAGTGGTTGAGTAGCTCTGTATTTTTCGAGTGAGTTGGCAGTAGTTGCTATTGAGACTGTTTCCAAGATCACTATATCTTTAAAGATAAGATTACTCCTGCTAGTTTTTCGGATGTCACACTTTATATTTTGGAAAAGAGTGACAATTCTAAAAATTATGTTACAATGGAAGACAAAGATTTGAAGTTTGAAGTTCAAATATTTTAATGTTCAAACTATTTTGAAAGGAGGCTTGTATGACTTACCAAACAATTCGCTATGAAGTAATTGAGTCGCTAGCTATTTTAACCTTGAATCGACCTGAAGTGGCGAATGGTTTCAATATTTCCATGTGTAGGGAAATATTGGAGGTGATTGACCTTGTAGAACGTGACGCTTCCGTCAAAATGCTGCAAATTCAGGCTCAAGGATCAGTTTTCTCAGTCGGAGGAGACTTAGTGGAGATGAAAAGAGCTGTTGATGAAGATGATATTGTCTCCTTGGTAAAAATAGCAGAGCTGGTGAATGATATTTCTTTTGCTATCAAAAAGTTGCCTAAGATTGTGCTCATGGTGACAGATGGGGCAGTAGCAGGGGCAGCAGCTAACATGGCTGTTGCGGCTGATTTTGTCATCTCATCTAGCAGAACAAAATTTATCCAAGCTTTTGTTGGTGTCGGGCTAGCCCCAGATGCAGGAGGACTGTTTCTCCTTAGTCGTGCTATTGGGGTTAATCGAGCTACTCAATTAGCCATGACTGGTGAAGGGTTATCGGCTGATAAAGCATTTGAGTATGGAATTGTTTATAAGTTAGCCGAACCGGAAAAACTAGATAGAACAGTTGCTCAAGTCGTAAAGAAGCTTTTGCGTGGTTCAATAAACTCTTACGCTGCCATCAAGCAACTGTCTTGGGAGGCGCAATTCAAAGATTGGGAGTCCTACCGTCAATTGGAATTGGACGTGCAAGAGACTTTGGCTTTCAAAGAAGACTTCAAAGAGGGCGTTCGAGCCCACGCGGAGCGACGTCGCCCCATCTTTACTGGTAGCTAATTATATAGTAGAAAAAAATTTGACAATTTGGGGTCTGATGGTTTATACTTTGGCTATCAAAAAGAAGGAGTCCTATTTTGCAAGACCCAGTAGTAAATGAATACTTAACGGCTATTTTTAACAATGTGTTGGTGATTGAGGAAACAACTCTACGCGGTAGCCGATTTAAAGATATTTCTATAAAGGAAGTTCATACCATTGATGTGATAGGTAATATTGACGGTGCGACACCGACCGATATTGCTCGTGCTTTAATGGTGACTCTGGGTACTGTAACAAGCAGCCTTAATAATTTGGAACGTAAGGGATACATTGAGCGCATCCGTTCGATTAAGGATAAGCGTGTTATCCATCTATACTTGACAAAGAAAGGCCGTTTGGTCTATCGTCTACACCAGCGTTTCCATAATGAGATGGTCAAGCAGATTACAGATGGTATGGATAAAACAGAGTACGAGGCTATGAAAAGAGGACTCGTTAAGCTCTATTGCTTCTTGGAGGATTTGAAATGAGAACCTATGCTAAAATCAGTCAGGTGGCCCACTATCTTCCTGAGAAGATTGTGACCAATGATGATTTGGCTCAACTGATGGATACTAGCGATGACTGGATTCGTAGTCGCACAGGTATCCGACAAAGACATGTTGCTATTGAGGAAACAACTAGTGACTTGGCTAGTCAGGTGGCTAGGCAGTTATTGGAGAAAGCTCAATTAGATGCTAATGACATCGACTTTATTATCTTAGCGACTATTACCCCAGATTCTTCTATGCCATCAACAGCAGCCTTAGTTCAGGAGAAAATTGGAGCTAAGCGAGCTTTTGCTTATGATCTTGTTGCAGCTTGCTCTGGATTTGTCTTTGGACTGTCTACGGCTGAAAAGTTGATTGCATCAGGAGTTTATAAGAGGGGAATTGTCCTTGGAGCTGAAGTTCTGTCAAAAGCGGTTGATTGGTCCGATCGTTCAACTGCGGTTTTATTTGGGGATGGTGCAGGAGGTGTTTTGTTGGAAGCGAGCACTCACCCTAGTTTTTTGTCAGAAATCTTGCGGACAGATGGAGGCCGAGGGGCTAGTTTGACAGCAGGTATTCATCAAGAGGGAACGCCTTTTTCCCCTAAATCATTCCATGAACCTCATATTAGGATGGAAGGACGATCTATCTTCGAATTTGCAACCAGAGATGTCACAGCAACAATGGCGGAGCTATTGGATCAGTATGGAATGTCAGCCGGACAAGTAGACTATTTCCTACTTCATCAAGCGAACATCCGTATATTGGATAAGATGGCTAAAAAATTGGGAGTTAACCGAGACAAATTCCCTGCTAATATGGATAAGTATGGTAATACCAGTGCAGCGAGTCTACCTATCCTTCTGTCGGAATGTGTAGAAGAAGGTATACTGCGTTTAGATGGCAGTCAGACCGTTGTTATGACTGGTTTTGGTGGAGGTCTCACATGGGGAACTCTACTCTTACAACTTTAGTTAATTCTTTGCCATAGGCAAGATTAAAATATTTATTTTTTAAAAAAAGGAGAAACATATCATGGCAGTATTTGAAAAAGTACAAGAAATCATCGTTGAAGAGTTGGGCAAGGAAGCTGAGGAAGTGACCCTTGCGACCACGTTTGAAGATTTAGATGCAGATTCATTGGATCTTTTCCAAGTTATCTCTGAAATTGAAGACGCATTTGATATTCAAATTGATACAGAAGAGGATTTGACAACTGTTGGCGATTTGGTTGCTTACGTTGAAGAAAAAACAAAATAATACTCTCTAAAAATCAACTGTTATGACATGGCTACTGGTTAGTTAGGTTGGCTGATAGTTGATTGAATAATGAGTGACTGATATGAAAAATGCTCAAGGGCGTTTTTCATAAGACAGATACTTTGATAGTCAAAACATTAAATATGCAAAGTATTTAAAGTGAGGGCTGAGGCTCTCACTTGTTTAGCTAATAATTTGATATTCAAATGATTAGTTAAGCAAGAAAGAACGAGGGAACGATGAAAACTAAAATAACAGAATTACTCAATATTGATTATCCAATTCTCCAAGGAGGTATGGCTTGGGTAGCGGATGGTGATTTAGCTGGTGCGGTATCAAATGCAGGTGGTTTAGGAATTATTGGCGGTGGGAATGCCCCTAAAGAGGTCGTTAAAGCCAACATTGATAAGGTTAAATCAATAACAGATAAACCATTCGGTGTGAACATCATGCTTTTATCACCGTTTGCGGATGATATTGTGGATTTGGTTATTGAAGAAGGTGTAAAAGTTGTAACGACTGGTGCGGGAAATCCTGGTAAATACATGGAGCGTCTGCATGCGGCGGGGATTATAGTCATCCCTGTTGTACCGAGTGTGGCGCTTGCTAAACGCATGGAACGACTGGGTGTTGATGCTGTTATTGCAGAAGGAATGGAAGCCGGTGGGCATATTGGGAAGTTGACAACTATGACTCTGGTTCGTCAGGTCGTTGAAGCTGTTTCTATTCCCGTCATTGCTGCTGGCGGTATTGCAGATGGTGCAGGAGCAGCTGCGGCTTTCATGTTGGGAGCAGAAGCAGTCCAGGTAGGGACTCGTTTTGTGGTAGCTACGGAGTCTAATGCTCACCAAGCTTATAAGGATAAGATTATCAAAGCTAAGGATATTGATACAACTATTTCTGCTTCTATCGTTGGACACCCAGTCCGTGCCATAAAAAACAAGCTATCCTCGGCCTATGCAGCTGCTGAGAAAGAGTTCTTAGCAGGAAACATTTCTGTAGAGACGATTGAAGAATTGGGGGCGGGAGCGCTTCGCAATGCGGTAGTGGATGGTGATGTCGTCAATGGTTCTGTCATGGCTGGACAAATTGCTGGTTTGGTATCTAAGGAGGAAACGTGTGAAGAGATTTTGAAAGACATTTACTACGGTGCTGCAAAAGTCATTCAAAATCAAACCAATCGCTGGGCTTCAGTGGGTGAATGAAAATGACAAAAATAGGCTTTTTATTTGCAGGTCAGGGTGCACAAACAGTGGGTATGGCTCGTGACCTGTATGAAAATTATCCAATTGTTCAAGAAACCTTTGATACAGCTAGTCATGTCTTGGGATACGATATTCGAGATTTGATTGATCATCAGGAAGAAAAACTCAATCAGACCCGCTATACTCAACCTGCAATTTTAACAACCTCCATTGCTATTTATCGTATCTTAGCTGAGCATGGGATTGAGCCAGACATGGTTGCTGGTCTATCCCTAGGTGAGTATTCAGCCTTGGTGGCAGCAGGCGTTCTTTCTTTTGAAGATGCAGTCGGTTTGGTTGCCAAACGAGGTGAGTATATGGAGACTGCTGCGCCGGCTGGTACTGGTAAGATGGTTGCTGTCCTCAATGCAGATGCTCATTTGATTGAGCAAATTTGTTCGACAGTTACCTCTGGTATTGTTTCACCAGCCAACTATAATACACCTGCTCAAATCGTAATCGGTGGAGAGGTAGCTGCGGTTGATGAAGCAGTAGAAGCGCTAAAAGAAGCAGGAGTAAAACGAATGATCCCCCTCAATGTATCTGGTCCCTTCCATACTGCACTTTTGAAATCGGCTTCTGAAAAATTGGCTCAAGCATTAGAGCGGGTTGAGTTTTCAGATTTTCAGGTGGAGTTGGTTGGAAATACAGAAGCCAAGGTTATGAGAAAAGAAGAAATCAACTCTCTCTTGACTCGTCAGGTGATGGAGCCCGTTCGCTTCTATGAGTCTATTGGGACTATGCAAGCTGCTGGTGTGACAAAGTTTATCGAAATCGGGCCAGGGAAGGTTTTATCCGGTTTCATCAAGAAAATTGATAAGGCTGCGGATGTCGTAACAGTTGAAGATACAATTAGCCTACAGGCATTACTAAATAAATAAGGAGAAATCATGGAACTTACTAAAAAAAATGTTTTTGTAACTGGCTCAAGTCGTGGTATCGGCTTAGCTATTGCTCATAAATTTGCAAGTTTAGGAGCTAATGTTGTTCTAAACGGTCGTGGGCAACTGGGACAAGATATCCTAGATGGTTTTGCGAACTATGGAGTGAAAGTCGTTGCTATTTCTGGTGACATTTCTAGCAGTGCGGATGCAAAGCGCATGGTAGCAGAAGCGGTTGAAGTCCTAGGGAGCGTGGATATTTTGGTGAATAATGCAGGGGTTACCAAGGATAGTATGGCTCTTCGCATGACAGAGGAAGATTTTGACAGTGTTCTCAAAATCAATTTGACAGGAACCTTTAATATGACACAGGCTGTCTTGAAGCCAATGACGAAGGCACGTGAAGGGGCTATCATCAATATCTCCAGTGTATCTGGTCTGGTTGGGAATGCCGGACAGGCCAACTATTCTGCTTCAAAAGCAGGTGTGATTGGTTTCACAAAAGCGATTGCCCGTGAAGTTGCTGGTCGCAATGTTCGCGTTAATGCAATTGCTCCAGGTTTTATCCAGTCAGATATGACAGATGTTTTATCGGATAAGATTAAAGAAACTATGACAGCGCAGATTCCTATGAAGCGCTTTGGTTTAACAGAAGAAGTAGCCGATGTTGCAGTTTTTCTTGCCAAGCAAGAATATCTAACTGGACAGGTGATCGCCGTAGACGGTGGTCTGACGATGCAATAATCTATACTCTGCGAAAATCAAAACTATAGATGTAAGTTAGCTTTGATGATTCTTACTTTATCTGTGCTTAGTTTTCCCGTCTATTTTGACGTTTCTTGAGTATCTAGTTTTTCCTTAGAAAGGATTTGAAATGACAAAAATAAATCGTGTAGTGGTAACAGGCTACGGTCTGACGTCTCCAATCGGTCACACCCCAGACGAGTTCTGGAATAGTTTAAAGACAGGGCAAATTGGTATTGGAAAGATTACCAAATTTGATACGAGTGAATACAGTGTGCATAATGCAGCGGAATTGAAGGACTTCCCTTTTGATAAATACTTTGTTAAAAAGGATACCAACCGTTATGATAACTATTCTCTCTATGCCCTTTATGCAGCAAAAGAAGCGGTTACGAATGCTCAATTAGATACAGAAACTGTGGATAGCGATCGTTTTGGTGTTATTTTATCAACAGGTATTGGTGGTATTTTAGAAATTGAAGAGCAGGTTGCGCGGATGAACGAAAAGGGACCAAAACGTATTCGTCCCATGGCTCTTCCGAAGGCCCTGCCAAATATGGCTGCTGGTAATATTGCTATGCAGGTTGGTGCAAACGGTATCTGTAAGTGCGTCATCACTGCTTGCGCTTCTTCTAATAATGCTATAGGTGAGGCTTTCCGGGAAATTAAATTTGGTTTCCAAGATGTGATTTTAGCGGGTGGAGCAGAAGCAGCCATTACACCATTTGCAATCGGTGGTTTCCAAGCTTTGACAGCTTTATCTACGACAGAAGATTCCACACGAGCATCTATCCCATTTGACAAGGAACGCAATGGTTTTGTCATGGGTGAAGGGGCCGCTGTCTTGGTGCTAGAGAGCCTGGAGCATGCAGAAGCACGTGGGGCAACTATTCTAGCAGAAATCGTTGGATATGGAAATACCTGCGATGCCTACCACATGACTTCTCCTAATCCAGAAGGTTTGGGGGCAATCAAAGCGATGAAATTGGCTGTATCTGAGGCAGGTCTTGAACCATCTGACATTGATTATATCAATGCGCATGGAACCTCCACACTTGCCAATGAAAAAGGCGAGAGTCAGGCAATCGTGTCAGTGTTTGGCACAAAGACACCCGTTTCTTCTACAAAGTCCTTTACAGGTCATCTACTGGGAGCTGCTGGTGCTATTGAAGCTGTTGCGGTGATTGAGTCTATGCGTCATTCTTACATACCAAAGACAGCGGGGACGACAGAGTTGTCCGAAGACATTGAGGCAGATATTGTTTATGGTCAAGGTCGTGAGCTAGAAATTCGTCACGCTCTTTCAAATACATTTGGTTTTGGAGGTCACAACTCGGTTATCGCCTTCAAGCGCTGGGAGGGTTAATGTGAATATTACAGAAATCAAAGACTTGATGAGTCAGTTTGATCAATCCAGTTTGCGTGAATTTTCGTATGTCAATGCTGAGGAAAATCTGTATTTCAGTAAAAATCATATTTCAGCTTCAACAAGTACTCCCACTGCTGAAGCTACTGTTGCTCCAGTGATGGCAGCTTCGACACCAGTACAGACTACAAATAATGCTCCAGAGGTTGCCATGGAAACTAATATAGCCCCGTCTGCAGAAGGGACCGTTGTTGAAAGTCCATTGGTTGGTGTCGCTTATCTGTCTCCAGCACCAGATAAACCTACCTTTGTAGCAGTAGGTGATACGGTTAAAAAAGGTCAGACACTTATGATTATCGAAGCGATGAAGGTTATGAATGAAGTGCCAGCAGACCGCGATGGTGTGGTAACAGAAATTCTAGTTGCCAACCAAGATGTTGTTGAATTTGGACAAGGATTGGTACGTATCAAATGATTGATATTTTAAAAATAAAAGAAGCACTTCCTCATCGTTATCCTATGCTCTTGGTTGATCGGGTACTTGAAGTATCAGAGGATGAGATTGTAGCTCTCAAAAATGTAACCATCAATGAACCATTTTTTAATGGACATTTTCCGACTTATCCTGTTATGCCTGGGGTTCTCATCATGGAGGCTTTGGCACAGACAGCGGGGGTATTGGAGTTGTCCAAGGAAGAAAACAAGGGCAAATTAGTTTTCTATGCAGGTATGGACAAGGTTAAGTTTAAAAAACAAGTTGTTCCAGGAGATCAACTGATTATGACAGCCAAATTTGTCAAACGTCGTGGAACGATTGCGGTCGTTGAGGCTAAAGCAGAGGTAGATGGGAAATTGGCTGCTTCTGGGACGTTGACCTTTGCTATTGCTGATTAAGCCTAGCTGGTTCATTGGTATTGTCGTCTGCTATTTCCTACCTTGATAGCTTTCTCACTTTCTGGTTTGGAATAGTAAAATAAGTGACTATACCATTCAAAAAAGGAGTTTGGTTTCATGTTTGAAAAGATTTTAATTGCCAATCGTGGTGAAATTGCGGTGCGAATTATTCGCGCAGCAAGAGAGTTAGGAATTGCTACTGTGGCTGTTTACTCGGAGGCTGATAAGGAAGCTCTTCATACCATGTTGGCGGATGAAGCAGTTTGTATTGGACCTGCACGCTCAGTGGATTCCTATCTCAATATGCAGGCTGTTATCTCTGCTGCTGTTGTGACTGGAGCGCAAGCTATTCATCCAGGATTTGGATTTTTGAGTGAAAATTCCAAATTTGCAACTCTTTGTGAAGAAGTGGGAATCAAATTTATCGGCCCGTCAAGTGATATTATGGATACCATGGGGGATAAAATCAATGCTCGTACGGAAATGATAAAGGCACAGGTGCCTGTTATTCCCGGGTCGGATGGAGAAGTTCTAACCAGCCAAGAAGCCCTTGAGATTGCAGAGAAGATTGGCTATCCTGTCATGCTTAAGGCTTCAGCAGGAGGAGGGGGAAAAGGGATTCGGAAGGTGGAAAAAGCCGAAGATCTTGTTCCGGCTTTTGAATCTGCTTCTCATGAGGCCAAGGCAGCTTTCGGTAATGGTGCTATGTATATGGAGCGAGTGGTTTACCCAGCTCGTCATATTGAGGTGCAAATTTTAGCAGACCAGCACGGTCATGTAATTCATTTAGGTGAGCGAGATTGCTCCTTACAGCGCAATAATCAGAAGGTCTTAGAAGAAGCGCCATCCATTGCTATTGGTCAGACCATGAGGGAGCGTATCGGACAAGCTGCGGTTCGAGCAGCTCGGTCGGTTGGCTATGAAAATGCGGGAACTATTGAGTTTTTGTTGGATGAAACTAGCGGAGAGTTTTACTTCATGGAAATGAATACGCGGGTGCAGGTCGAGCATCCCGTAACAGAGTTTGTAACTGGTGTGGATATTGTCAAGGAGCAAATCAAGATTGCAGCAGGGCAAGCACTCAGCGTTTGTCAGGAAGATGTGGTGATTAGAGGGCATGCGATGGAATGCCGCATTAACGCTGAAAACCCTGCCTTTCATTTTGCTCCAAGTCCGGGAAAAATTTCCAATCTCTACCTGCCAAGTGGAGGAGTAGGTTTGCGTGTTGATTCAGCAGTTTATCCCGGTTATACCATTCCACCTTACTATGATTCTATGATCGCTAAGGTGATTGTGCATGGAGAAAATCGTTTTGAAGCTCTCATGAAAATGCAGCGTGCTCTATATGAGCTGGAAATTGATGGTGTAGTTACCAATACGGATTTCCAGTTGGATTTGATTTCTGACAAACGTGTGGTAGCAGGTGATTATGATACAGCCTATTTGATGGAGGAATTCTTACCTCGCTACCAAGAAGAATTAAAGAAATAAACTAGGAGAAAATGATGGCTTTGTTTCGTAAAAAGGACAAATATATCCGCATCAACCCGAATCGTTCACGGATAGAAACGGCAGTTCAAACAAAGCCGGAGGTGCCAGATGAGCTTTTTTCTAAATGCCCTTCCTGTAAGGACATTTTGTATAAGAAGGATTTGGGACCGGAGAAGATTTGTCATCATTGTTCTTACAATTTTCGGATTACAGCTCAGGAACGCCTATCTTTAATAGTGGATGAGGGCTCTTTTGAGGAGTTGTTTACAGGTATAGAGACAACAAATCCACTGAATTTCCCTAATTACTTAGAAAAATTAGCTGAAAACCGTGAGAAGACAGGACTGGATGAAGCTGTTCTAACAGGACTAGCAAGAATTGGAGGACAAAAGGTTGCGCTTGGAATTATGGATTCTAATTTTATCATGGCTTCAATGGGAACGGTGGTTGGAGAAAAGATTACTCGCCTTTTTGAATTAGCTATCGCAGAGCAGCTTCCAGTCGTCCTCTTCACAGCTTCTGGTGGTGCCCGTATGCAGGAAGGGATTATGAGCTTGATGCAGATGGCAAAAATTTCTGCGGCTGTCAAACGTCATTCCAATGCCGGTCTTTTTTACCTAACTGTTTTGACAGACCCAACAACAGGTGGAGTGACTGCTAGCTTTGCAATGGAGGGAGACATCATTTTAGCAGAACCACAGACTCTGATTGGTTTTGCTGGTCGGCGCGTGATTGAGTCTACGGTCAGAGAAACTCTGCCAGATGATTTCCAACGAGCTGAATTTTTGCAAGCGCATGGTTTTGTTGATGCTATTGTTAAACGTCAGGATTTACCAACTACGATTGGCAAGTTGCTTAGAATTCATGGAGGTAGCAAATGACTAGTGATGTCGCACGCATGATACGCTTGGCAAGAGATCAGGCTCGCTTGACAACTTTAGACTATGCCACGCAATTATTTGATGATTTCATGGAGCTGCATGGTGATCGCAATTTTCGTGATGATGGAGCGATTGTTGGTGGTGTCGGTTTTTTAGAAGGCCAGCCAGTGACGGTCATCGGTATCCAAAAAGGGAAGAACCTGCAAGAAAATCTCAAAAGAAATTTTGGTCAACCTCATCCGGAAGGTTATCGAAAGGCGCTTCGCCTCATGAAGCAGGCAGAAAAGTTTGGTCGTCCTGTTATTACCTTTATCAATACTGCGGGAGCCTATCCAGGTGTGGGTGCAGAGGAGCGTGGACAAGGTGAAGCCATCGCTCGTAATCTCATGGAAATGAGTGATCTCAAGGTGCCTATCATTGCTATTATCATTGGAGAAGGTGGCTCAGGAGGAGCCCTTGCTTTGGCAGTAGCTGATCAGGTCTGGATGTTAGAAAATTCGATGTACGCGGTTCTTAGTCCCGAAGGTTTCGCCTCTATTCTATGGAAAGATGGCAATCGAGCTATGGAAGCTGCTGAACTTATGAAAATCACTTCCTACGAACTAGAGAAACTCCAAGTAGTTGATCGGGTAATTCAGGAAAATGGCAGAGCTGTTAAGGAAGTCTTGGCAGACATCAAGAAACATCTGCTGAGTCAGTTGGCTCACCTACAAACCCTACCATTAGAGCAATTATTGGAAAATCGTTATCAAAGATTTAGAAAATACTAGGATATTGCCTAGTGTTTTTTGCTAGATTTGATACAATAGATAGAATAGCTTTTAGGGGGGCTATTATGTTAGTAGCGGCAACTGTATCAGATGCAGAAGAGTTATTGTCCATTCAACACCGTGTCTTTGGGGCCCTGTATGAAACCTATCGGGACCAATACAATCCTGCCATCGAAAGTCTGGATTGTTTCCAGTTGCGTTTTGCACGACCAAATTGCAAGTATTACAAGGTTGTTGAAGAAGGGAGAACAGTTGGATTAGCGCGAACAACAGTCGCTGAACATGCCGAGCGGGGCTAGATGGGACTGATTGGAATTGATCCAGCCTACAGAAGAAGAGTTTTTTGTCACAAGGCTATGTTAGAATTAGAGGACCTTTATCCGACAGTAAAACGTTAGGTGCTGTGTACGGTCTTGCAGGAAGCAAGATTAGTCGCTTTCTATGAAAATCTCGGCTACAAGGCCATCAAAACAGAGCCTGAACGAGAAGGCATGGGTATGGTCTATATGGAGAAACAGTTTTCGGAGTAGGGTGTTTTTGGGGAATAGAAAAAGACGATTTTGTTGGTCAATTGCACCAATGGAATCGTCCTTTATTTTAGTTTAATTCTGATTTATCTGGTAAGAGTATTGCTAGAATGATATAGGCAGTCAGAAAAGGCAAATTGGTTACAATGGCCAAAATGACGACAACCAATCGAACGTTTTCTAGCTTCCAACCATAGTTTTCATATAGTTCAAAGTAGTCATACAGTCCAGCGATAACACCAGCAATTTCCTTACGACTTTTATCCTTATACCATTTCTTTTGCATAATTTCTCACTCCTATGGCTTAATAACTTCCACACCGCCCATGTACGGACGGAGTACTTCTGGAATGGTTACAGAACCATCTTCATTTTGATAGTTTTCAAGGATTGCAGCAACGGTACGACCAACTGCAAGACCAGAACCGTTGAGAGTGTGCAGCAATTTGACTTTGCCATCTGCGGCAGCGCGGTAGCGAATCTGAGCACGCCGAGCTTGAAAATCTTCTGTGTTAGAACAGCTTGAGATTTCACGGTAAGTATTTTGAGCAGGAAGCCAGACTTCCAAGTCGTAGGTTTTAGCAGCAGAGAAGCCCATATCGCCCGTACAAAGAGCTAAAACACGGCATGGAAGACCAAGTTTTTGAAGGATATTTTCTGCGTTTGCTGTCATCTTTTCTAGTTCATCATAAGACTGCTCTGGCGTTGCAAATTTTACCATTTCAACCTTGTGGAATTGGTGCAGTCGAATCAGACCGCGAGTATCGCGACCGGCAGAACCAGCTTCAGAACGGAAAGACGGACTCATAGCTGTAAAGTATACAGGTAGATCACTTTCATCTAAAATCTCGTTGCGGTAGTAGTTGGTCAAAGGAACTTCTGCAGTTGGAATAAGGACAAATGGAGTGTCAGTCAACTCAAAAGTATCTTCCTTAAACTTGGGATATTGACCTGTACCGAACATAGAGTCTTGATTAACTATGTAAGGCGTGATGACTTCCTGATAGCCTTCTGCGATATGTTCATCTAACATAAAGTTGTAAAGAGCACGTTCCAAGCGAGCGCCCAACCCTTTATAGAAGAGAAAACGAGCGCCAGTAACTTTTGCTCCCCGCTCCCAGTCCAGTATTTTTAGGTCTTCTCCTAAATCCCAGTGAGCTTTGGGTTCAAAAGTGAACTCACGTGGTGTGCCCCAACGACGAACCTCTACGTTTTCCTCTTCATCAGCGCCGCTCGGAACAGAATCATGAGGTGTATTTGGAAGATGCGCTAGGATGACGTTCAATTTTTCATCAATTTCAAAGAGTTCTGCATCTAAGTTTTTCACATCAGCAGATAATTTTTGCATGGCCGCAATCTTATCGTCTGCATTTTCCTTGTTACGTTTTGCCTGAGCAATCTCAGCAGAAACAGTGTTACGTTTTGCTTTTAATTCCTCAACAACTATTAAAATTTGACGACGTTTAGCATCTAATTCCTTGATTTCAGTCAAGGTCTCAGCAGAGACACCGCGAGTAGCTAATTTGGCTGCAATAGCATCAAAGTCAGCACGAATACGTTTAACATCTAGCATAATACAAGATACCGAGGGCATAAAATCCGACTGAAAAATAGAAGACCAAGACAGTGTACCTGCATACAAGGTAGTCTATATTTTTTTGAGGAGTTAGCCCAAGTCCAATTTCACCACAAATTTTGATGTGGAAAAACTGAACTCTCCTTTCTATTTTTTTAAAATAAAATACACACATGATACCCTGCTGGAGCGACTTTCACCGCGGTTCCATCCAGCTTCACATGTGTGCACTTTTAAGTATTCAGTTTTATTACAACGGTAGAATTTCATCAGCTTCCCTTATCTGCTCGCAGCACCCACAGACTCTCTGAAAAGTTGGACTAACTACTTATCCGTTTGTCTTATTATACTTGATTTTCTATTTTTTGGCAAATAGATTTGAAAGTTTTTTGCTAATTGTTTGGATGAGAGTAGGGAGTTTGACTACTCTGTCGTTTCCGATATGGTTGCGAGCTACTTTGAGAATCTTTCCAGAGTCTTTGGAAGCGAATAAAAAACGACTTTTCTCAGTAGAGATTTCAAAATGACGACTAATCGTTTTACCTGTTACATTTGCACCAATACTTGTTATCTCTGACCAAGGAATCTGGACGTAACGTTCCACATTGCTGTCTGGGTAGAACTCTAGTGCCTTGTCTCCAATCAGAAATTTACCCACCTTACTTCCAAATCCGGTGTAGAAAGCTCCTGTGACCTGTAGCTCAACTGTTGTATTTTGTGATTGCGCCATATTCCCTCCATTTTTACTTCATTAGTATGCCACAAAACCCCGCGGGAGCGGGGTTTTATATTACATGATTCCGAAGAAACGTGCGATAATACCAACGATGAAGAGACCAATAATCATAGTGATAGGTGTCACTTTCTTCTTAAGCAAGTGCATGCAGAGGAAAGTGAGAAGAAGTCCCATCAAGCCTGGAATCAAACCGTTCAACTGACCTTGTAGGGTTTGTGCTTCTGTTGAGTGAAGACTAAGACCGCTGAGGGCTTTACCAAGGATACCTTGCAATTCTGCACCGGTTACAGCACCTTCTGGGAAAACGACATAAGCACCTTCTGACAGCTGTTTGCTAGGAAGGTCAACAGTAAAGTTGATTGATACCCAGCGTTGTACAAGTACAGCAAGGATGAACATACCGAGGATAGAAGCACCTTTAGTGATGTCTTGGAGGATACCACCAGACATATCTTTGGTAATCTCGCTACCAGCTTTGTAACCAAACTCTTGCGTGTACCACAAGAAGGCCATGCGAATAGCATTCCATCCAAAGAAGAAGAGCAAAGGACCAACGATGTTACCAGTCAATGCAAGAGACGCACCGAAGGCACCAAGGATCGGACGTACTGTAAACCAGAAGACTGGATCACCAATACCAGCAAGAGGTCCCATCATACCGATTTTCACCCCTTGAATAGCTGTGTCATCGATTTCAGCACCATTTGCGCGCTCTTCTTCAAGGGCAAGTGTCACACCAAGGATTGGTGAAGCAACGTATGGGTGAGTATTGAAGAACTCTAAGTGACGCTCAAGAGCAGCAGCTTGGTCTTCTTTTTTAGCGTATAACTTTTTGATAGCTGGGATCATTGCATAGGCCCAACCCAAGTTTTGCATACGCTCATAGTTCCATGAACCTTGAAGGAAGGTTGAACGCCACCAAACTTTTTTACGATCGCTTACGGAAAGTTGAATTTTTTCTGACATGATAAATCTCCCTTCTCTTAGTAGTCTTCAAGAATATCGCCGATTGGGTCGTTAGATGAAGCACCGCCGTTACCTGAGCCACCTTGTTTAGATAGGTTGAGGTAGATGAAGGCAATAGCGACACCGATAACACCTAGAGCGATAAGTGTTAGCTGATTGAGGGCAGCAAGGGCGAAACCAAGGGCGAAGAATGGCCATACTTCACGAGTTGCCATCATGTTGATAACCATAGCATAACCTACAGCAACAACCATACCACCACCAACAGCCATACCGCCTTTGAGCCATTCTGGCATTGCTTCAAGAACAGATTGAACAGCTTCAGCTGGCATTGCTAGAAGAAGAGCAGCAGGAACAGCGATACGCAAACCTTGAAGGACAAGTGCAAACAAGTGGTAGCGTTCAACAGCAGCAAAGTTAGCTTCTTTTGCAGCATTGTCAGCACCGTGAACAAGACCTACCGAGATTGTACGAACAATCATAGTAAGGAAGAGACCTGCTACTGCAAGAGGAATCGCAGCAGCTGTTGCGACTTTAATACCTACATCTGAAAAGTCGCCACCTTTAACCATGATGATGGCAGCTGCAACAGAAGCAAGAGCAGCATCAGGCGCAACAGCAGCACCAATGTTTGCCCAGCCAAGAGCGAGCATTTGTAGAGAACCACCAAGCATAATACCTGCAGTCAAATTACCGGTCACAAGACCGATAAGTGTACAAGCAACAAGTGGTTGGTGGAATTGAAATTCGTCAAGGATACCTTCAAGACCAGCGAAGAAGGCAACGATGACAACAAGAATTGCAGAAATAAGTGTAATATCCATGTTGAAATCCTTTCTTTATGCAGATGACATTATTGAACGTTGGCCTTGTTGATGAGTTCGAACAAGTCTTTTTTAGAGTCATTTGGTACTTTACGGACATCGAATTGAACACCGAGGTCACGCAATTTTTCAAAGGTTGCAACATCGTCTTTGTCCATTGACAATACGTTGTTAACCATTGTTTTACCAGTAGAATGAGCCATAGAACCGACGTTCAACTCTTTGATCTCAACGCCACCTTCAATAGCTTCGAGAGCTTCCTGAGGAGTTTCAAAGAGAATCAAAGCGTGTGTGTTACCAAAGCGAGGGTCTTTTGAAATCTCAATCAATTTTTTGATTGGTATAACGTTCGCTTTTACGTTACCAGGTGCAGCTTGCTTGATGAGCTGTTTACGCAATTCATCTTTTGCAACGGTATCTGAAGCAACAATAATGCGGTCTGCTTTAGAAGCAGGAGTCCAACCAGTCGCCACCTGACCATGCAAGAGGCGGGTGTCAACACGAGCCAAGTTGATTTTTAACTTACCATCACCGATGACAGTACCTGGAGGGATAGCACCTTGTGGTGCAGCAGGAGTAGCAGCGACTGTAGGAGTAGCTTCGGCTGGCTGAAGTTCTTCTGGAAGAACCTTGATACCATCCTTTGCTTCTTTGATAATGTTTGCCGCAACTTCTTCTACGCCAGCAGTAGCGTTAATCATACGCTCTGTGTAAGCTTGAATAAGCATCGGCAAGTTTAGACCAGTAATGATGGCAAACTTACGGTCTGGATTTTCACCAGCTACGCGGCTTGCTTGGTTAAATGGTGAACCACTCCAAAGGTCAGCCAACACCAAAACTTCATCATCGGCCTCAAATGCGTCAACAGCAGCATTGAGCTTAGCGTATAAATCATCTGGCCCTTCACTTGGCATAAAAGTAACAACTTGTACTTTTTCTTGTTCGCCAAAAATCATAGAACCTGACTGATGAATACCGGCAGCAAATTCGCCATGACTTGCAATAATGATTCCAATACTCATTATTAGACCTCCTAAATTTTTCTTGTTCATGTAAAAACCATTGAATGGGCTTTCATGTCCGAACGTTACTATTATAAAACGTTTTCACTTCTTTTGTCAAGTAAATTCGTGTAAAAACTATAAGAATTTCCAAAAAGATTGCATATAATTTTCAGAAAAGCAATAAAAATATGCAAAGAAAATATTAAGAATAGTTTGGATGGAGATTGATCTACTTGTCTTAGCCTTACCGACCTGATACGAAAATTACTCCCTTTAAAAACTCATATACGGGTGTATTTCCAGTAAGAACGGTGTGATTGATGCTCTACTTGGTCGCTGTGCGAAGGAACAAACTCTTCTATTCCACTGACGAGAGTTCAACATTAGTCACTTAAGGCATGAGTATAAAAATACGATATGGTCTCATCAGACGAAGTTCCGATACGTTGGTAAAAAAATTAAGGCTACTTTATCAGTTTCTGTGTGAGCTTCGCTGTTTATCAATCTTGTGTCTTGTATGACTTACTCACGACAATAAAAAGGTTTCTCGACTGCTCAATGAATCTGTGAATTATTGAGCAGAAAGTCATGATTACGGTTGCACATTATCTTTTAAAATTGTTCTATCAAAAAATAGTTCAACTTAGTCCTATCACTTTTTTCAGTAAACTTGTTTTCTCCTGCTTTATATTGAATAGGCAGTAATAAGATTCAAGTCTAGTAATGGATAAATTACGCAAAAAAGCGAACAAGATAGAATTCTAAATGATAGAAAACTATCTTTATTCGCTTTTGGATTATAGAGTTAAGACATTTGCCTTAGTCTCTCTTCCCCTCAATCACTCTGTGGGTTTGTCATGCCTATTTCCTCTTTCGGTAAATCGCTCGAGCACTGATAGTCGCGGCAAGTGCTAGTCCGACAAACGTCAGTCCTAGTCCGTTGAGACTTCCTGTTGATGGCAGTGGAGTCGATTTTTTCTTCTTAGGAGGAGTGGTTGGCTTGTAGGTGTTGGTAATGGTGACATTTCCATTTTCAACTTTTCCTACAGATGCTGTGTATCCATCAACCACTGAAACCTCTTTGACTGTATAGACAATATCTTTCTGGTTTGCTTTCTTGTCAAGTCCTGTCCAAGTATGCGTCCACTTGTTATCAGCAGTCAGGGTTACAGGTTCGCCCAACTTTTCACCGTCGGCATAGAGTTGAACTTGGATAGATCCAGGACGTTTACCGTCTTGATTATTGTTATCCTTCCAGACCTTGGTAACAGTGAGACTCGTCTGACCTGGTGTGTAACTGTTGGTAATGTTGTGTCCATCAATGGTTGTTGTATAGTTATCAACGGCATTCTCAGTTACAGTGTAGACGATTTCCTTCCCGTTAGCGTACTTCGGTAGGTTAGTAAAGGTATAGGTCCAATTCGTATCGGCAGAGACTTTCTGACTTTGAACGACTTCACCGTTAGCCAAGAGGTTTACGGTGATAGATTTTGGACGCTTACCGTCTTGGTCATTATTGTCATTCCAAGTCTTAGTCCCTGCAACTTCTGTTGTTTCTGGAGTGTGGGTGTTAGTGATGGTGGTTCCTTCTACAGATGAGGTATACCCGTTTGGTGTGTTCGCCTCTTCCGCAGTGTAGGTAATTTTCTTGCCATTTTTGTATTCAGGCAAGTCTGTGAATGTGTAGTTCCAATCACCGTTGGCATCTGGTTTGATGGTTGTTGTAGAAACTACCTGACCATCTGCCAGAAGGTTGACGATAATAGAAGTTGGGCGTAGACCATCTTGGTTGTCCTTATCTTTCCACACCTTGTTTACCTTGACAGAGGTTGTACTTGGTGTGTAACTGTTTGTGATATTGTAGCCATCCACCTTCATCTCATACCCGTCTACTTCTTCTTCTAAAACAGTATAGACGATTTCTTTTCCGTTAGCGTATTTCGGTAGGTCGGTGAAGGTATACTTCCAGTCGTTTTCAGCAGTGACTTGTTGGCTCTTGATGGCCTTACCATCCGCCAAGAGGTTTACGGTGATAGATTTCGGACGTTTACCGTCTTGGTCGTTGTTGTCATTCCAGGTCTTAGTACCTGCAACTTCCGTTGTTTCTGGAGTATGGGTATTGGTGATATTGGTTCCTTCTACCGTTGTTTCGTATCCCTCTACCTTTTCTTCTGAAACAGTGTAGACGATTTCTTTTCCGTTAGCGTACTTCGGTAGGTTAGTAAAGGTATAAGTCCAATTCGTATCGGCAGAGACTTTCTGACTTTGAACGACTTCACCGTTAGCCAAGAGGTTGACAGTGATAGATTTCGGACGTTTACCGTCTTGGTCATTGTTGTCATTCCAGGTCTTAGCACCTGAAACTTGCGTTGTTTCTGGAGTATGGGTATTGGTGATGGTAAAGTTATTGGTTGATGTTTGAGTTACTTTTGAAGTATAGCCATCAATAGCAGTGACTTCTTTGACGGTGTAGACGATGTCCTTTTTGTTTGCCTTCTTAGCAAGTCCTGTCCAGGTTGCTTTCCAGTTGTTCTCTTCAGAAAGGGTTTGGCTCTGTCCAGTGGCAACACCGTCTGCGTAGAGTTCTAGTTTGATTTCCCTGCGCAGTCCGTCTTGGTTGTTGTTGTCTTCCCAAACTTTTGTGGCAGTGACACTTGTTTCTCCCGGTGTGTAGCTGTTAGTGATATTGTAGCCATCATAGGTTGTAGTGTAATCTGCGACTGCTTTTTCACTAATCGTGTAGGTAATGGTAGCTCCATTTTTCTTAGCAGGTAGGTTTGAGAACTTGTAAGACCAGTTGTCGTCTGCGGTGACGATTTTGCTTGCGACCGGTTGACCGTCTGCCAAGAGGTTTACGGTAATAGATTTTGGACGTTTACCATCTTGGTCGTTGTTATCGTTCCAAGTCTTGGTACCTGCAACTTCTGTTGTTTCTGGAGTATGGGTGTTGGTGATGGTAGTTCCTTCTACCGTTGTTTCGTATCCCTCTACCTTTTCTTCTGAAACGGTGTAAGTGATTTTCTTGCCATTTTTGTATTCAGGCAAGTCTGTGAAGGTGTGGCTCCAATCGCCATCAGCATTTGGTGTGATCGTTTCCGTCTTAACAACTTCACCATCCGCCAAGAGGTTGACGGTAATGGAAGTTGGGCGCAGACCATCTTGGTTGTCCTTATCTTTCCAGACCTTGTTTACCTTGATAGAGGTTGTACTTGGTTTATAGGTGTTGGTAATGGTGACATTTCCATTTTCAACAGTTCCTACAGTAGTGGTGTATCCCTCTACTTTTGAGACTTCTTTGACGGTGTAGACGATGTCTTTTTTGTTTGCCTTCTTAGCAAGTCCTGTCCAAGTGTGTGTCCATTTGTTGGCTGCTGTTAGTGTCACGACCTCGCCAGATTTCTGGTCGTTAGCATAGAGTTGAACTTGGATAGCTTCAGGACGTTTACCGTCTTGATTGTCCTTGTCATCCCAAGCCTTGGTTACTGTGAGGCTAGTTTGACCAGGTGTGTAACTATTGGTGATATTGTACTTATCGTAGGTTGTGGTGTAGCCTTCAACAGCGTTTTCTGTCACGGTATAGACGATTTCTTTTCCGTTAGCGTACTTCGGTAGGTCGGTGAAGGTATACTTCCAGTCGTTTTCGGCAGTGACTTGTTGGCTCTTGATGACCTTACCATCAGCCAAGAGGTTTACGGTGATAGATTGTGGTCGTTTACCGTCTTGGTCGTTGTTATCGTTCCAAGTCTTAGTCCCTGAAACTTGCGTTGTTTCTGGAGTATGGGTGTTGGTGATGTTAGTTCCTTCCACCTTCATCTCATATCCGTCTACCTTTTCTTCTGAAACAGTGTAGACGATTTTTTCCCCATCTTTATCGTGTTGGTCCAAGCCTGAGAATTTATATGACCAATCATTCTCTGCAGTTACTTCTTTAGTCTGAACGATTGTTCCATTAGCCAGAAGATTAACTTTGATAGACTTTGGTCGTTTACCGTCTTGGTCGTTGTTATCCACCCAGGTCTTTTTGCCTTCAATGTCGGTGTTTGCTTTTTTATCTATAATGGTTACGATTGAATTATCAGCTATCCTCGTTACAGGGGCTGCAATCGCATAGCCTGCCGGAGCCTTTGTTTCAGTGATAGTATACTCATCCCTCAAAAGCCCAGTGACTTCCACTATCCCTTTTTCATCAGTCATAAATTTGCCAATCACTTGACCAGTTGCTGTGCGAGTAACGGTGAATTCAGCTCCTGCAAGAAGTTGACGCTCTTCATTTACTTTTTCAATGATTAAACCGTAGTTATAGCCACTAGCTGAACCAGAAGCGCCTTGATAGGTCTGCACATGACTGGCATGAGATCTTCTGGTAGTTCCAGTATAGTACTCTGCTAAATTATTAAGTTTTTCTCCGTTAATAAGAGTGTAGGCGGCTTTTACCCTGTACTTGATTCTGTATCCTTTCCCATTAATGTCCCCGAGTTTAACTTTAAAGGAGGTTTTATCGGAAGAAATCTCAATCTTATCCTTATACTTACTGGTGACATTAATCTCACTTCCTAATGCCCAGTAGTTCCACTCATTTTTATACCAGTTTCCTTCTTGGATTTCAAAGCTATCTTCCACATACTGTAAGCCAGGAGACTTAAGCTGATCTGAAATCGTTACATCAGGCACAGTTGACTTAGATGTATTGATATTAATCAAATACACTATTTCGTTGTTGTTAGAGCTAACTCCGTATTTCCAAAAGTCAATCTTATCGCTATCACCCTTAGTACCGGTATAGCTAAGCTTACCAGTACCAATCGTAATCTTAGTTTTATTATTTATCGTTATTTCTGCCGCAACCGTATTTGCTGTTGTTATTACCTTCCTATCCACAACAACGTTCATTTCGAGATGTCCTTTTATGTCGCTATGTTTCTCAACATAGTCTGTATAGGTCATTGTTAGTGTTTTGATTTTGGGTTCAATAACAGCTTTTGCGACAGCTTGTCCATCAGGAGCATAAACTTCAAATTCTTGATACCGTTGAAAATCCAGTTCTTTTGGTAAGGAGATGGTGGTTGTGTCATCTTTTTTTGTTCCATTAGGCACAGTAAAATCAAATGAAAATCTTGTGGAGTTTCCTCCTTCAACCACCTCAGGGGTTAGATTAGTGTTGCTAACCTCAATATCAACAGATTTTGCCGAGGCTGCTTGGGCAGAAAAAATCCCGCCAAACAACACCAGCAAGATTAGAAGTAGGTTTCTTAACTTAGTCATTGCGACCCTCCTTTTTTAATCAGTAATTGCTTTTTTTTTTTAGCATTTACGATAAAATTTTACCACTTAAACTACAGGAAGTTAAGAACAATCGGTTGACACTGTGTGGACTTGTTTTGGGGTTTTCCTTTATTAAAATTGAGCTATATAAATAAGAAAAACGAACAAAGATTTGACTTTCTCTTTCAAAAGTCAAATCTTTGTTCGTTTTGTAAATAAAATCTCATTGAGCATCAATGGATGATATAGGATTACTAAAATGAGAAAAGTTTTGTCTAAGCCTCTCTTGATTTGTTATAAAAATAGATTTTCTAGCTCTCGTGCTACTCCATCTTCAAAGTTGGCAAATTCTGTTAAACGATCTGCGTGTGGTCGGAGACGATTGCTACAATTTTTCATGGCGTAGGCGGTGCCAGCTAGTTCCAGCATTTCAATATCATTATGTTCATCTCCAAAAGCAATTAAATCTTGGGGACTAGCTTGATAGAGATTGAGGATATAACTAAGGGCTGTCGCTTTATTGACACCTTTTGCACAAGTTTCGAGGATATTTAATGGTCCGCCCCAAGTGTTGATTTCCAACTCGTTCTTAAAGTAAGCTTTCATTTCTTTTGCCAGTTCGTATTTATCTACTGCTCGAGTTTGCATGAGAATGGAATGAGGGTTGCTGGTAATACGTTCTGGTTTGATAAGAGTATCAGGGGTAATCTGTTCAACACCCATCAAGGTAGGGTCAATTTTGTCCAGATTGGTTTGAGTGATATAGAATTTCTTCTTGTATTCACCAGCAATAAAATCTGCCTCAAAATGTTCTTCTTCTTTAAGAAACTCTAAAAGATATTTTTTATCGATGAGGATATTCTGTTCCCATTGCCACTTTCTTTCTGGAAGATGAACTAGAGAACCATTGAAGTTGATCATGGGAGTATCTAGCTCCAGTTGATGATAAAAATTTTTTGCCATTCGATAAGGACGTCCTGTTGCAATAAGGACGGTGTGACCTGCTTGACGAATTTTTTTAATAGTCGATATGGTGTAGTCGGAAAGCTGACTATCATTATTTAGTAGAGTGCCATCTAAATCGATAGCAATTATTTTTTTCTTCATATTCTAGTTCCTTCTGAGCTTCTTCGTCTTGGACTGATAGTTTCAAGTATAGCAAAAGCAGGTAAGAAAAGCAAAGGCGTGGGTATTTTTTATTTGTAAGAAAAAAGAAATAAAGTTCGTAAAAGACGAACGAAAAATAAAAAAATAATGAAAATAACGTTTTCAAATCGCAAAAACTTGAAATATGAATCATTTTCTATTACAATATCTTTATCGTTCGTAAATTAAAGGAGAAATGAAAAAATGGATCAATTTTTCAAATTGAAAGAACATGGAACGACTGTTTCAACAGAAATTATGGCAGGTCTTACCACCTTCTTTGCCATGTCTTATATCTTATTTGTCAATCCAAGCGTGCTGAGTGTAGCTGGTATGCCTACACAGGCAGTATTTTTGGCAACAATTATTGCCAGTGCTGCTTCAACTCTTGTGATGGGACTCTTTGCCAATGTTCCTTATGCCTTGGCGCCAGGGATGGGCTTGAACGCCTTCTTCACTTATACAGTCGTTATCGGACTGGGTTTTAGTTGGCAGGAAGCTTTGGCTATGGTTTTCCTATGCGGCCTTTTCAACGTTTTTATCACTGTTACAAAGGTTCGTAAGAGCATCATTAAAGCCATTCCAGTTAGTTTGCAACATGCTATTGGTGGAGGTATCGGTGTCTTTGTAGCCTACCTTGGTTTTAAAAACTCCAACTTGATTACATTTCTAACATCTGGTTCAGACATTATTACGGTTAATGGTGTTGCTCCAGCTAGTGCGACGGCAGAAACCTTCTCAAAAGGTGTCTTCTCCGTCTTTGCCAAGGGCAGCGTTGTACCAGCAATCTCAACGTTCACGGATCCGAGCGTGCTTTTAACGGTATTCGGTCTTCTCTTGACAGCTATTTTGGTGATGAAGAATGTACGTGGTGCTATTTTGATTGGTATTGTTGTGACAACATTAGCTGGTATTCCAGTGGGTGTCGTTGATCTATCTACGATTGATTTTGCTAACAATAATATCGGAACGGCTTTTTCTGAGTTGGGAACAACCTTCCTTGCAGCTTTTGGAGGACTTTCCTCTCTTTTTGCAGATTCTAGCCGATTACCACTTGTTTTGATGACAATTTTTGCCTTCAGTTTATCAGATACATTTGATACTCTTGGTACCTTTATTGGTACAGGTCGCAAAACAGGAATTTTCTCAGCGGAAGATGAAGAAGCTCTGGAAAATGGTACGGGCTTCAATTCAAAAATGGATAAGGCTCTTTTTGCAGATGCTGTCGGTACTTCAATCGGTGCCCTCTTTGGTACATCAAATACGACCACTTATGTTGAGTCAGCGGCAGGAATCTCAGCAGGGGGACGCACAGGCTTAACAGCGGTAACAGCAGCAGTTTTGTTCCTCCTATCCACCTTTATCTTGCCATTTATCGGTATTGTACCAGCGGCGGCGACAGCTCCAGCACTGATTATCGTTGGTGTGATGATGGTTTCCTCCTTCTTGGATGTTGATTGGAGTCAATTTGAAGATGCGCTTCCAGCCTTCTTTGCAGCCTTCTTCATGGCCCTTTGTTTCTCCATTTCTTACGGTATTGCGGTATCCTTTATCTTCTACTGCTTAGTAAAAGTTTCGACAGGAAAGGCAAAAGAAGTTCATCCAATTCTTTGGGGAGCAACAGCCCTCTTCATTTTAAACTTTATTATTCTGGCAGTTTTATAGAAAATTTCCTGATTATATAATGATGAAACTGGTTCACCTATTCGGAGACCAGTTTTTAACGTTGTGGTTGATGGTTTTTGCATATTAAAATAAGCTATAAAAAATCTTGGTTTTATTATAGTTAAAAGTTATAACAAACTATAAAAAAAGTCAATTAGTCAGAACAAAGATTATGTGCTAAGATAGGTACAGTTCTAAATTTTAAGGAGATAGATTTTATGAAATTGAAAAACTGGTTTAGTTTGGTGGCAGTGGCCTTGACAGTAGGTCTCCTTGCTGCATGTGGTCACTCCTCATCGAAGTCAGAATCGTCCGCAACGACTGTGCATATTGGTGTGATGAGTTTGAGTGATTCAGAACAAGCACGTTGGGATAAAATTCAAGAGATTCTTGGTGATGAGGTAAAATTGAAATTCACTCAGTTCACCGATTACTCACAACCTAATAAGGCAGTAGTTGAAAAAGAAGTAGATATTAACGCCTTCCAGCACTATAACTTTTTGAAGAATTGGAATACAGAAAATGATGCCAATCTTGTGGCTATTGCAGATACCTATATTGCACCGATTCGTCTTTATTCTGGAACTGATGGTGGAAAGAACAAGTACACAAAAGTTGAAGATATTCCAAATGGAGCAGAAATTGCAGTACCAAATGATCCGACAAACGAGAGTCGTGCCCTTTACCTTCTTCAATCGGCAGGTTTGATTAAGGTAGGTGTGTCTGGTACAGAATTGGCGACAATCGCTGATATTACCGAAAATAAGAAAAATTTGAAGATTACGGAGTTAGATGCCAGTCAAACAGCAAGTTCACTCAGTTCAGTTGATGCAGCAGTTGTGAACAATACCTTTGTGTTGGAAGCTGGTTTGGATTATAAAAATGCCCTTTACAAGGAGCAAAAGGATGAAAATTCATCACAGTGGTATAACTTGATTGCTGCTCGTAGCGATTGGGAAAAATCAGAACAAGCAGCTGCTATCAAGAAAATCATTGCAGCCTACCACACAGATGAAGTGAAAAAGGTCATTGAGAAGACTTCAGATGGTATGGATGAGCCAGTTTGGTAATAACTGATCAAAATCATAGATGTATGCGGGTAAAGAGGCTGGCCTTTAGGCCGAGCCTCTTGTCTGCTTTTATGTTGTTTGGTTTGGCGCTTATTCTGCTGATGGATAAAGGAATTTGGCTTTCCGAATTTTCAGTTTTGTGTAATAATGAGTCTGGCAAAGCAAATAAAATATGTTGATTCTTGATTTGTTTTACCAGTCTGGTAATAGAAAGAGAAGGAATAGAAAAATGACAGATACAAGGATTCAGGCTTTTGAGCAGGATGCGATTATTCAGACCTATTTTGAAAAGTTAAAGGTCTTGATTTCAAAGAAGTCTATTTTTGCTCAACAGATTGGTTTGTTGGATGTGGCTACCTATTTGAAAGAAATGTTTGAAGAGGCTGGGGCAGAGGTTGTTTTGGATAATAGTTATGCAGCACCGTTTGTCATGGCTAAGTTTACTGCTAGCAACCCCAATGCCAAAACATTGATTTTTTATAATCATTATGACACGGTACCAGCAGATGGTGATCAAATTTGGACGGATCAACCTTTTGAATTAAGTATCCGTGATGGGTATATCTATGGCCGAGGTGTAGATGATGATAAAGGGCATATTACAGCGCGCTTGTCTGCACTAAAAAAATACCAAGCCAAGCATGAAGGACAGCTTCCTGTCAATGTTATTTTTATCATGGAAGGAGCAGAAGAATCGGCTTCTGTTGATTTGGATAAATATCTTGTCAGATATAAGGAACATTTAATTGGAGCAGATTTATTAGTTTGGGAGCAAGGTCACCGTAATAGTTTACACCAGTTGGAAATTGCTGGAGGGAACAAGGGGATTGTGACCTTTGATCTTTCTGTCAAATCGGCTGGGTTGGATATTCATTCTTCCTATGGTGGTGTTATTGATTCTGCAAGCTGGTATTTACTGGGAGCTCTCCAATCTATGCGGGCTGCAGATGGACGAATTTTGGTGGATGGTATCTATGAACAAGTACAAGAGCCTAATGAGCGAGAGCTAGCTTTGGTTGATGAATTTGCTCTAGCCACCAGTCAATCTATGAAAGAAATCTATGGTTTGACCTTGCCAACTTTGGTGGAGGATCGCCGAGAGTTCTTGAAACGTTTGTATTTTGAACCGTCCATCACTATTGAAGGACTATCAACAGGTTATCTTGGTCAGGGTGTGAAGACAATTATACCTGCTCAGGCTTCAGCCAAGATGGAGGTTCGTCTAGTACCGGGTTTAGAGCCGCATGATGTTTTGGATAAGATTCGCAAGCATCTGGACAGGCATGGTTTTGAAAAGGTGGAGATTAGCTTTACCTTAGGAGAAATGAGTTACCGTAGTGATATGTCTGCGCCTGCCATTGTCAATGTTATTGAGTTGGCCAAGAAGCTAACCCCAGAAGGTGTGGCAGTCTTGCCAACCTCTCCAGGGACCGGTCCCATGCATACAGTCTTTCATGCTTTAGGTGTGCCGATTGCTGGCTTTGGCTTGGGAAATGCCAATAGCCGCGATCATGCCGGTGATGAAAATGTCAGCATTGTAGACTATTATAGCCATGTCAAATTAGTAGAGGAGTTGATTGCAAGTTATGAGTAGAAAAATGATTAAGTTGGATAATATTGATGTGACTTTTCATCAGAAAAAACGCACGATTGAAGCAGTAAAAGATGTGACGATTCATGTTCAACAAGGTGACATCTATGGTATTGTAGGTTATTCTGGTGCCGGTAAGTCAACACTTGTTCGTGTTATCAATCTTTTACAGGTACCAACTGCTGGAAAGATTACAATTGATGAGGATGTAATCTATGAGGATGACAGGGTAACCTTGACTTCGGCACAACTGCGGAGTAAACGCAGAGAGATTGGAATGATTTTCCAGCACTTCAATTTGATGGCTCAGATGACAGCTGAGGAAAATGTAGCATTTGCCCTCAAACACTCAGGCTTGAGCAAGCAGGAAAAAAAGGAAAAAGTTGCTAAACTCTTGGAATTAGTAGGACTTTCTGACCGTTCAGAAAACTATCCTTCTCAGCTATCTGGTGGTCAAAAGCAACGTGTTGCCATTGCGCGTGCCTTGGCAAATGACCCTAAAATATTGATCTCAGATGAATCAACTTCTGCCTTGGATCCTAAAACGACCAAGCAAATTTTATCACTTCTGCAAGAACTGAACGAAAAATTGGGGTTGACGATTGTCATGATTACCCATGAAATGCAGATTGTCAAAGATATTTGTAATCGTGTTGCAGTTATGCAGGATGGTCGATTGATTGAGGAAGGTTCTGTTCTTGATATTTTCTCTCACCCAAAAGAGGAATTGACCCAAGACTTTATCAAAACAGCAACAGGAATTGATGAAGCTTTGGTAAAAATTTATCAGCAGGATATTGTGAAGAACCTACCGAAGGATAGTCTTTTGGTTCAGCTCAAATATTCTGGTTCAAATACAGACACAGCTATTGTTAACGACTTGTATAAATTTTATCAGGTATCTGCTAACATTCTCTATGGAAATATTGAGATTTTAGACCATACACCAGTGGGTGAAATGGTGGTTATCTTGTCTGGGGATTCGGGACAACTGCACCGGGCTTTGGAAGCAGTGGCAGAGGCGCATGTTGAAGTGACGATTTTGAAAGGGGTGAACTAGATGTTCGAATGGATTCAAGCGAATTTTCCAAATATTTATAAACTAGGATGGGATGGTCAGACAGGTTGGTTGACGCACTTTAATTTGACCTTATATATGACATTTGCTTCTTTTGCAGCAGGTGGATTTTTGGGATTGATCTCAGGTTTGTTTTTGGTCTTAACAGGTCCACATGGGGTTATTGCAAACAGGCTGATTTACTGGATTTTGGATAAGATAGCTTCCATTTTTCGAGCTATCCCATTTATCATCTTACTTGCAGCCATTGCACCTGTGACGAGGCTTATTGTTGGAAAATCAATCGGTACAGAGGCAGCTTTGGTTCCTCTAGCCTTATCGGTTTTTCCATTTTTCGCCCGTCAGGTAGAGGTGGTCTTATCAGAGTTGGATCGGGGTGTTATCGAAGCAGCTCAAGCTTCAGGCGCTACCTTCTGGGATATTGTTCTGGTCTACCTTCGTGAGGGATTGCCAGATTTGATTCGTGTAACGACTTTGACTCTGGTTTCTTTGGTAGGTTATACAGCTATGGCAGGTGCTATCGGTGCTGGTGGTTTGGGACAAGTTGCCTTGTCCTATGGTTATCTACGGTATAACCATGATGTGACCTTCTTTGCTACCTTCTTGATTTTGGTAATTATCTTTGCCATCCAGTTTGTCGGTGACTTCCTTACAAGAAAGATTAGCCATCGGTAGGTTTATGTAGCCCCCTTCAAGCTGCGGTAGGTGCATAATTCGGAAAAAGACGAATGTTTTTGATATAGATTTGCCATTTATTCTTGTTCGTCTTGTATCACAGTGGAGTCAGAGGAACTCTGCTGTGTTTTTCTTTTCAATCTTCTTCAAGAATCAAACCGATCTTTTATCGACTTCCTTGGAGGAACTTTAGCTCTATCTGTAAGCATGTTTTCTCATTTTTGATTTTCATTGAGTATAAAATAGAGTGTGACAGCTGATAGTTTACCTCTTTGTATGATTGACATAGCTCCTGCTTTTCGATAAGATAATAGGCATATACAAATGGAAAAATTGATTATAAGGAGTAAGATAAATGTCTATTGTTATTGTCATCATGTTAGTGATGTTTGGAATTCGGCTAGCGTTTTTAAAATTGTCAATTCAAAATGAAAAACGAATTTTAGCCAACGGAGGTAAAGAGTATGGGGTTTCAAATACAAAACTGATCACCCTTTTGCATATATTGTTTTATCTGATGTGTATAGTAGAGGCGATTGTTTATAAAGTACAACTAGATAGCGTTGGTTACCTTGGTCTCGCTCTTATGCTGTTTTCACTTCTTGTATTATGTGTCGTGACTCGTTTGTTGGGAGAAATTTGGACAGTAAAATTGATGCTGTTGAAGGAACACAAATTTGTAGATCATTGGTTGTTCCGAGTTGTTAAGCATCCAAATTATTTCCTAAACATTGCTCCAGAACTGCTTGGGATTCTTCTGCTTTGTCATGCAAAATTCGCTGCTTTAATCTTGCCATTTTATGCCTATGCTATTTACAAGCGGATTTGTGAGGAAAATTGGTTGTTGAAAGAAATCATCATTCCAAATGGTATCAAGGAAAAATAATCTCACTTCAATATGTAAGTCGTGGACAAATTCTCTATTTTCTGCTACAATGTTTTATACAAAAGAAAGCCTCAAGGCGTTCTTTAAGCGAGTGCAGGGTAGTGGGAGCTGGACAGGACAAGTTGAGTAGCTGGCGCTTTTGGGTTAGATACTGAAAAATTGCATCACAATGAAGTCATAAATTAGGGTGGAACCGCGTGCCATACGCCCCTATGCGTTAGCTAGGAGTGTATGGTAGGTGGTTTTTTGCTATAATAATCAACTATCCAAAAGGAGTGCAACGATGCTTACGGGTTCGGTACGAGACTGGGGATTTATGTGGGGGCAGTGTCTTTTGCCATTGCTTGTTTTGTCGTAAGAATTGTCTCAGCTTTTTCGGTTCATGCTAGAGTAAGGCGAGAGATATTCAAGTGGACATCGGGCGAAGATAAATGAGCGACCTATGAGTTGTCGCAGGGGAAAATTCGCTACTACTATTCAAGCTATTGCAGTCAGATTTATCATACCAGTCAGGCAGACTAACTGCTTTTGTTTTGAAGCTGGGAACGATTGATAGTTGTGACCAGGCTCTTGAGCAGTTGCCTTGGTTAGATGGCTAGTGCTAATTCATTAGTTATAAAAAAGGGGGATATTATGTCACAAAAATTAACTTTTACCTCGTCCAAGCGACTTTAGCGCCTTAAGGTGTTAGTCACTAACGGTCACCGCTATGGCGGCTGACCTAGACGATGCACTGGGTTGTTTCCACTAGCATTATCGGCTTGCGGAAACAACTGTCGCCAAAAATAATTTAATAAGGAGTACTTATGTCACAAAAATTAACTTTCCAAGAGATTATTCTCACTTTACAACAATTTTGGAATGAGCAGGGCTGCATGTTGATGCAGGCCTACGATACGGAAAAAGGGGCGGGTACCATGTCACCTTATACCTTCCTGCGTGCCATCGGTCCAGAGCCTTGGAATGCAGCTTACGTTGAACCATCACGTCGTCCTGCTGATGGTCGTTATGGGGAAAACCCAAATCGCCTCTATCAGCACCACCAATTCCAAGTAGTGATGAAGCCATCTCCAGCTAATATCCAAGAACTCTACTTGGAATCCTTGGAACGTCTGGGCATCAATCCATTGGAACATGATATTCGATTTGTTGAAGATAACTGGGAAAATCCGTCAACTGGGTCAGCTGGTCTTGGTTGGGAAGTCTGGTTAGATGGTATGGAAATTACTCAATTTACTTATTTCCAACAGGTTGGTGGTTTAGCAACAGGGCCTGTAACTGCTGAGGTAACTTACGGATTGGAGCGCTTGGCTTCCTATATTCAAGAAGTTGATTCGGTTTATGACATTGAGTGGGCTGCTGGTGTTAAGTATGGTGAAATCTTTACTCAGCCGGAGTATGAGCATTCAAAATATAGCTTTGAGGTTAGTGATCAAACTCTTCTCTTGGAGAATTTTGAAAAATTTGAAAAAGAGGCAGGACGTTGCCTGGAAGAAAATCTTGTTCATCCTGCCTTTGACTATGTTCTCAAGTGTTCACATACCTTTAACCTGCTAGATGCCCGTGGAGCTGTATCTGTGACAGAACGCGCAGGCTATATTGCTCGCATCCGTAATCTTGCCCGTGTCGTTGCTAAAACTTTTGTAGAAGAGCGCAAACGCTTGGGATACCCACTTTTGGATGCAGCAACACGAGCAGAATTACTAAAGGAGGATGCAGAATAATGGTTAAAAATTTACTTGTTGAACTTGGTTTGGAAGAAATTCCTGCCTACATCGTAACCCCGGCCATGCAGCAATTGTGTGATCGTATGGCTACCTTTTTGACAGATAATCGTCTGTCTTTTGAAACAATTGATACATTTTCAACACCACGCCGTTTGGCTGTTCGTGTCCGTGGTTTGGCTGATCAACAGACAGACTTGACAGAGGACTTCAAGGGACCTGCTAAGAAGATTGCCTTGGATGCAGATGGAAACTTTACCAAAGCAGCAGAAGGTTTTGTACGTGGTAAGGGACTGACAACAGCAGACATCCGTTTTGAGAATATTAAAGGTGAAGAATATGTCTATGTGACCAAGCACGAGGTTGGAAAGCCAGCTAAGGAAGTTTTAGCAGGGATTCCAGAGGTTTTAAAGGCTATGACCTTCCCTGTCAGCATGAATTGGGCATCTAACAAGTTTGCCTATATTCGTCCTGTTCATACTATGACAGTTTTGTTAGATGATGAGGTACTTGAGATGGACTTCTTGGGGATTTCATCAGGTCGCATCAGTCGTGGGCATCGTTTCCTTGGTCAAGAAACAGAGATCGCAAGTGCAGATTCTTATGAGGCAGATTTACGTGCGCAGTTTGTCATTACAGACCCGGTAGAACGCCAAGGCATGATTGTGGAACAAATCAAGAATATTGAGGAAGAACATGATGTCACTGTTGAAGTTGACGAGGATCTTCTGAATGAGGTTTTGAACCTGGTCGAGTATCCAACTGCTTTTATGGGCTTTTTCGATACCAAGTATTTGGAAGTTCCAGAAGAGGTCTTGGTGACTTCGATGAAAAACCACCAACGTTACTTTGTTGTACGTGATAAGGCTGGTAAGCTTTTGCCAAACTTTATCTCTGTTCGTAATGGCAATGATCAGTATCTTGATAATGTCATCAAGGGAAATGAGAAGGTTCTGATTGCTCGTTTGGAAGATGGAGAGTTTTTCTGGCGTGAAGATCAAAAACTCAAAATTGAAGATTTGGTAGATCGTTTGAAAGCTGTGACCTTCCATGAAAAAATTGGCTCGCTTTATGAACACATGGAACGCACTAAGGTGATTGCAGCTAAACTAGCAGACTTGGCTGACTTGTCCGCTGATGAGAAGGTAGATTTGGCACGTGCGGCCGATATTTATAAATTTGATCTTTTGACTGGTATGGTCGGTGAGTTTGATGAATTACAAGGCATCATGGGGGAGAAGTATGCTCTTCTTGCGGGGGAAAATCCAGTGGTAGCAGCAGCTATTCGTGAGCATTACTTACCGAATTCTTCCGAGGGGAATCTTCCTGAAAGTAGGGTTGGTGCGGTATTGGCCCTGGCTGATAAATTCGATACCTTGCTTTCCTTCTTCTCAGTTGGATTGATTCCGTCAGGATCAAACGACCCTTATGCTCTCCGTCGTGCTACCCAAGGTATTGTGCGCATCTTAGAAGCATTTGGTTGGGAAATTCCATTGGATGTATTGATTGCTGAGTTGTATAGCTTGAATTTTGCCAGCATGAGCTATGCTCATCAGACTGAGGTTATGGACTTTATCCGTGCGCGTGTAGAGAAAATGATGGATAGTGCTATTCCGAAAGATATTCGTGAGGCTGTGTTAGCCAGCTCGACCTATGTGGTTAGGTTGCAACTAGCGGCCAGCTCTGCTATTTTCCAAAAATCAGGTGAAGCAAGCTATAAGGAGGCTGTGGAAAACCTATCACGGGTCTTCAACTTGGCTGAAAAGGCTGAGACGATCATGATTGATGAAGCTCTTTTTGAAAATGATGAGGAGAGAGCTTTGGCTGAAGCAGTTGCTGGTCTGGAATTGACAGAAGATATGATTGGGAACTTGGATAAACTCTTTGCTCTTAGTCCAGTCATTGCTGCTTTCTTTGATAACACTATGGTAATGGCGGATGATGTAGCTATCAAAGCCAATCGCTTGGGGATCCTGAAAGCTTTGGCTGAAAAGGCAGAAGCGGTCGCAGTCTTCAACCTCTTGAATAGTAAGTAATGATGAAGAAAATCGTAAAACTGTTTGGTATTTTAGTCTGCATTTTAATAATAGCAGCTTGTACTTCCAAAACTTCTTCGACAGCTTGGTTAGAGGGGAATTGGCAGAGTGA
Organism: Streptococcus ruminantium; assembly: GCF_003609975.1. Taxonomy (NCBI): domain Bacteria; kingdom Bacillati; phylum Bacillota; class Bacilli; order Lactobacillales; family Streptococcaceae; genus Streptococcus; species Streptococcus ruminantium. The sequence goes on along the minus strand of NZ_AP018400.1, from coordinate 1,632,925 downwards.
GGAGTGGTCGGTTATTTACACCTTTAAGGAGTCTGAAAAAGGATGGATTATTTCTGGTGGAGATACTGTTTTAACAGAAGGAGCAAGTTTGACTCAAAATGAAGAAGGCTGGGTTTTAACGGATTCTAGTGGGGCTACTTTCCATATTAAGAAGATAGAGGAAAATCGTATCTCCTTCCAACAGGTAGCCTCAACGGGAACACTTGGAACAACTACTAGTGTGGAATTTACGAAATTAAAGTAGTAGAGAAAGGAATTGAACACGGGCTAAGGACTGTATAAAAGAGATGTTTTTTCTCGTATAAATGATACGGTGGAAAACTCCTATTCTTATTTCGTCCTTAACGCCCTTTGTATCTTATATGGAACAAGCAAAAATCAATCGTATCAATGAATTAGCTAAGAAGAAAAAAGCAGGTACTTTGACACCAGAAGAAAAAGTGGAGCAAGCAAAGTTGCGTGAGGAGTATATTGAAGGGTATCGTCGTGCCATTCGTCATCACATTGAAGGAATTAAGCTCGTGGATGAAGAAGGAAACGATGTCACACCTGAAAAACTTCGTCAAGTTCAACGAGAAAAGGGGTTACACGGGCGGAGCTTGGATGATCCGAACTCTTAAATATAAAAAGAAGTTGGGATAATAGTCCAATTTCATATATAAAAAGCGAACAAACCAAGATTCTGATTGTCAGAAAACTAGTTTTGTTCGCTTTTTTTGTTCAATTATAAATATAAAGGACTTGATAATTGAGATTTTCAAAATTGAAAATCTTTTTGTCCCAAGCTCTTCGTTATATAAGGGACTCAGACGGCCTCTCCTTTTTTTAGTTTCTTAGCCAAGATGATGGCGCTTGGAATAAGGACGAGGACGCTGCCAATCCAAGCTGCGGGATTGGCAGCCGCAACACCGTAAAAGCCAAAGAGATGAAGTCCTATAATTGCTACACCAGCCCGCATAATCAATTCGCCAAAACCAGCTAAGGTTGGAATGAAGCCTTTCCCCAAGCCTTGAACAAAGCTGCGAACAACAAATAGAATCGCTAGAATCCAATAACAAATTCCGTTGATGATAAAGTAAGTCAGAGCGAGAGAGGAGACTTCTTTACTGGCGTTTGGTAAAAATAAGCCGGCGAAGAAGGAGTGAAAAGTAATCAATAAGATGGCGTAGAAAATAGACCAAGCAATATCAATCCAGAGGGAATGTTTGAGCCCTTCAAGTATTCTCTCGTAGTATCTGGCTCCGTAGTTCTGTGCAGTAAAGGTAGAAACAGCTAGACCAAGATTGACCATGGGGAGCATAGCGAGTTGGTCGGTTTTACTAGCAATGGCTTGAGCCGCAATCGCATCTGTACCAAGCTGATTGAGCATGGCTTGAAGTGTGAGGGCACCGATTGCGATGATACTGGCTTGAAACCCCATAGGAAAACCAATCTGAGCATGCTTTTTCAAATTCTCCTTGTCCAGTCTCCAATCGTCTCTGGTGAGATGGAAGTAAGGAATGTTCTTTTTTATGTGATAGAGGAGGTAGAGAACAGAAATTGCTTGAGCAGTGATTGTAGCAACACCGGCTCCAAAAACGCCCCAACCGATATACAAAATAAAGAAGAAATCGAGGGCGATGTTGATAAAGCAAGCAATGATTAGAGCAATTAAAGGGGTAATGGAATCACCTAGACTGCGGATGACTGCTGATAAATAATTATAGAATATAGTGAAAACCATTCCACCAAATATGGCAGACATAAAGCTCTGGGAGTATTCAATCAAGTTCATTGGAGTCTGTAGTAGCTCCAAAATTGGACGTAAAAAGGCAAGCGATAGAACTGTAAGTACAAGACTGACTAGTGTGGAGTAAAAAAGTCCATGGACAAAGCTTCTCCGTAGTCCAATGGTATCTTTGGCTCCGAATCGTTGGGCGGAGACAATAGCTAATCCACTCGTCAATCCTTGTGCGAAACCGATAATTAGAAATATCAAGCTGCCGGCTGTTCCAACGCTTGCGAAAGCTTCTTTTCCTAAGGTGTGTCCGACAATCATCGAATCTGAAAAATTATAGGCTAGTTGGAAAAACGAGCCAACCAGTAATGGGATGGTAAAACGCAAGATAACGATAATCGGTTTTCCTTTGGTTAAATCATTCATAAATTCTCCTTAAGTACAAGAAATAACAAGCCTACCGATGAAAAAATTCTAGTAGGCTTGTTTTTATTTTAGTTGGTCAAGTCTTCAAAATGATCAACAGTATTGTGGTCTGTAACAGCTAGAATCAGTTCGTTGGTTTTGAAGACATAATCAGGTGTTAGCTGGATGTTCAATTCTTGAGTTTCATTGTTGCGGAAACCAATAATATTGAGTTTATAATGTTGGCGTAGTTTTAATTCACCCAATGTTTTTCCAATCCATTTAACAGGTGGATGGAATTCAACGATGGAAACATTGCCATCTAATTCAAAAAGACTGGTTGTATCTCTGTGAAGTAATTGTTTGGCGAGAGAAATACCAGTTTCACGTTCGGGTGAAATCACTTTATCGGCTCCCACACGCAGAAGAACTTCTTTTGTGGTTGTCCCTTTCACCTTAGCGATAACCATTGGAACTCCCAGAACTTTGCTGTGCATGACTGCAAGAACACTGGATTCCAAATTTTCACCTGTGGCAACAACAACTGCATCACAGTTTCCAATTCCCGCTGCCCTAAGAAGAGAACGATCGGTGATATCACCAACGACACCACGTGTTAGAAAGGGCTCGAGGTGATTGATTTGTTGTTCGTGGTTATCAATGGCAATGATATTACAATCGTAATTATGCAAGGTCTTAGCGATAGTGGTACCGAAAACACCTAAGCCGAGAATTCCAATAGTGTAGTTTGACATAATTTCTCCTTTTTAAACAAGCATGGATGATTTTGCGTATTGTAGACTTTCTTTTTTAGACAGCTTCCGAGCAGAAAGACTAGCAAGGATAGATAGAGGACCGATGCGTCCAAAGAACATGAGAGCCATGATAATAGCTTGACCTGCCATGGTTAAATTGGGGGTTAGATTGGCTGTTACTCCAACGGTTGCTAGTGCCGACATTACCTCAAATATTACAAAGAGAAGCGGTTGTTGCCGGTCTGTAAGAGCGAGTGCAAAAAGTCCCATGATAAACATGAGGAGAAATACAGAAAAAGTTGCAAAGGCTTTACGAATACTGAGATTGTCAATGGTTCGACTCATGAAATTGGTATGAGGCAAACCTAATATTTCGCTGCGTGCATAGAGTACCAGAGTTAGGAAGGCAGTAATCTTAATACCACCTGCTGTACCACCAGGTGCCCCTCCCAACATCATTTGGAAAATGTAGATAAGAAGGGTGATGGGCTCGGCCTTGGTATAGTCAATACTAGCAAAACCGGCCGTTCGCATGGTAACTGTCTGGAAAAAACTTGCTAGAATCTTATGGCCAAATGATAGATTTCCGATGGTGGAAGGATTGTTCCACTCGGTGAGTAGGGTCAATAAGGTGCCGAGTACTAGAATAGTACCTGTCAAGCCTAGAACGACTTTTGTGTGAAACCCCAATTTAGATAGGCTACGTTTTTGACCAATTTGTGTTTGAAAGTCGAACCAGACGGAAAATCCTAAACCTCCCATGATGATGAGAGTGGCTAGTGTTAAGTTTATCAATGGATTGTCTACATACTGCCCCATGCTGCTTGTGCCCAAGTTGTCAAAACCTGCATTGCAGAAGGCTGAGATAGCTACGAAAATAGAAGTAAATATTCCTTTCGCCCATCCGAGTTCAGGAACAAACTGGAAGGAAAGTAGCAGGGCACCGAAGGCTTCAATGCTTAAGGTAAAACCAAAAGCTGATTTGAGAAAGCTACGAAAATATTTGGTATCAGAACGATTTAATGCTTCTTGTAGGGTTGCCATATTCATGAAGTTCATCTTTCGTCCTCCCCGCAGGGCAAAGAGACCGATAAAACCGATTAAGCTCATCCCTCCAATTTGGATCAACATCATGCAAATGATCTGTCCAAATGTCGAATAGGTTTCAGCAACGGCCTTGGTAAAGAGTCCAGTTACACAAACCATAGAGACAGAAGTGAATAGGTGATCCCAGTAGGTTGCAGCAGAAGTACTAATCTGTGAGATGGGAAGACTTAGTAAAACAGATCCTGTCAGAATCACAAATAAAAAACTAACAATGATTCGTTGACTAGGAGAAAGTTTCATTCTAAATGGTAACATACATTCTACCTTTGCTAAAAAAATAAAGATGAAGCTATTGTAGCATAAAAGAAAGAAAATGTAAGGGACAAACAAGCAAAGGAGTAGATTTTTTCTTTTACGAAGTGTACGAAAAGTAGATTGTTGTGATAAAAGGAGCGGCCTTTCTGGAATTCAGTTGATATAGCCAGTTTGAGTGTCAATCAATTGATGAAAAACTGGCGGCTAGAGTTATCAATAAAGTAGGCCGTTGGAAGCTACTTCCACTCAGCTAGTATTTGCTTATGGTAGTGGCGGAGAGGTCCGACTTTTTGGAGAAGGTAGGTGGCAGCTAATCCAACGATGAGTCCTGATAAAATTCCTGTGAAGGCCAGAATAGGAAGATAGTTTAAGACAAATAGGGAACGTGCGATGATAGCGAAAACCAAGAGTTGTCCGAGATTGTGCAAGATACCACCCAGAATGGAGATTCCAATGGGGCTCACTCGTTTAGGGCCAAGTTGCTTGGTAGCTAGCATCACTACATAACTAAGAGTAGTCCCTGCAAAGCCATAGAGGAAGGTTGAAAAAGTTCCACCCAAAAAGGTTGAAATAAGTAGGCGAAGTGCGACAACTTTAACGCTATCTTTAGCAGGTAAGGTAAAGATGGCAATAAGACTGATAAGATTTCCTAGTCCTAATTTTGCCCCCGGTGCAAAAGCAAGAGGTGGTGTAATCAATCGCTCCACCAAGGAGATGACGATTGCCTGCGCTGCCAACATGGTTATAAAATTAAGGGTTTGACGTTTGGAGTTCATGATAAAGTTGGTGTTATAATCAATTGAAATAACCTTCAAGCAAGGAATAAAGAGTAAGCAAGGCTGAGTCTAGGCAATTCAACAGCGGTGCATCCAACTCTCTTTCAATTGGTTATCTCTTTCTAGTCGAATATCTGTTCTACTATCATACTTGTTTTTGCTCGCTATGGCAAGCTTCGTCCGCATGTATATTACTAATTATTGAATTTTCCTTGTCAAGGTCCCTATAATGGGTTATAATGGGAACATGTAAATTGTTTTGGTTTTCACAAGGAGGAAACATTGTGACAAAAAATATTGTGGTTGTTGGTGCTGGTTATGCAGGGATTGCAGCAGCACGCTTGTTAGGAAAGACATTTAAAAAGAACCAAGATGTAACAGTTACCTTGATTGACAAGAACTCTTTCCACACTTATATGACAGAGTTACATGAAGTAGCTGCTGGACGTGTGGAAGCAAATGCCATCAAGTATGATCTCCAACGTATCTTTAAAAAGTATCCAAAAGTACAGTTGGTAACCGATAAGGTTGTTGAAATCGACTATGATAAAAAGCAGGTGGTCGCTGAACATCAAACTCTCGACTTTGACTACTTACTTCTTGCCATGGGAGGTGAGGCCAATGATTTTGGTGTAAAAGGTGTTAAAGAACATGGCTTTACTCTCTGGTCTATTGAAGCAGCAGAGCGCTTGCATGAGCACATTGTTGACGCTTGCTATCGGGCTATGCGTGAACATGATGAAGTCAAGAGACGTGCCTTGTTGACTTTTACTGTTATTGGTGCTGGATTTACCGGTATTGAGATGATTGGTGAGTTGATTGATTGGGTGCCAATCTTGGCGCGGGAGTTCAAATTAGATCCGAAAGAATTCTCACTCAAGGTAGTAGAAGCAACGCCAAACATTTTGGCTATGGTGACAGAAAAGGAGCAAGTTAAAGCTCGTAAGTATCTGGAGAAAAAAGGTGTTGAGTTGGTCCTTGGTGATGGTGTTGCTAGTATCCAAGAAGATAGCCTAACCCTTTCATCAGGTCGCCATATCCCTACTTATACTTCTATTTGGACAGCCGGTGTCCAAGCCAACACGGATGCTAGTGAATTCGGAATTGAAAGAGCACGAGCAGGGCGTCTGGTTGCTAATGAATTTATGGAAGCTAAGGGTAAGGAAAATGTCTATGTGGCAGGTGACTTGGTCTACTTTGAAGAATCAGAAGGTAAACCAACTCCGCAAATCGTTCAAGCTGCTGAGCAAACTGGACACACAGCAGCCAGCAATATTATCGCTGCTATAAAAGGTGGTGAGAAGCATAGCTACAAAGGGAAATACGATGGCTTTATGGTTTCTATCGGTGCGCGCTATGGTGTTGCATTCTTGATGGATAAGTACCACCTGTCTGGTTTCATGGCAATGGCTGTCAAACACATGGTTAACTTGCTGTACTTCTTCACTATTCGGAGTTTCTTCTATATGGGCTCCTATGTCCGCCATGAGTTTTTTGATATTCAGAATAAACGGAATATTTTTGGCGGTCACACTTCAGGTAAAGGAAACCTGCTTTGGTCAGTTCCACTTCGTGTGTTGTATGGCTCCGTTTGGCTTTATGAGGGTATAAAGAAAGCCTTTGGTCTGTTTGGAACAACTTCATGGTTTGGTGATAAGGTCGTCTTTCCATTCCCATGGTTGGCGGATCCAGTATCGGGTGCTTCGGCGGCAGAAGCAGTTTCTAGTGCATCACAGGCAGCAACGACAGCAGCAGAACCAATCTTTGGTTTGAGTTACGCTTATGGTGAGACACCGATGGCTGTACTTGACAAGATGCCTGACTGGTTTGCCTCTATCATGGAGTTTATTATGCCAAACCAAGAGGTGGCACTCTTTATGCAAAAATTCATGACCATAGCTGAAATTGGTATTGGTTTGGCTTTGATTGTCGGTGCCTTTGTTTGGATTGTGTCTGCGGCAACGGTTGCCTTGGTCGTTATGTTTAGTTTATCAGGCATGTTCTACTGGGTAAATATCTGGTTTATTCCTGCGGCTATCTCTCTTATGAATGGTGCAGGTAGAGCCTTTGGATTGGACTATTGGATAATGCCATGGCTTGGTCGTTTTCTTGATAGGAAAATTTATGGGAAACCCAAGCATATTTATCGTATAAAGGATAAAAAATAAAGGAAAATTAAAAAGCTAGTGGTACATCAAATTTGGAGCCCCTATCCCGACACTAAAAGGGGGTTGGAAGAGGTTAAAGCCATCATATTATCAGAGATGATGGTTTTGCATCCAGCAGTTAAGAGAAAGATTGTTGAGTATGTAGAGGCACCGGGCAAATACCTGCGTGCTGGCCTTTGTCTGCTCTTTGCCCAGATGATAGAGGGACAGATTAGTCGGTCTAAATTGTACTTTGCTGCCCATTTGGAGGTCCTACATTTAGCGACTCTTATCCATGATGATGTCATTGATGGGGCAGGGAGGAGACGAGGTGTAGAAACAGTCCATCAGCAATTTTCCAATCGTATTGCCATCTATACTGGAGATTATCTCCTAGCCTATTCGGGACGCTTGTTGGAAAAAGGTCTGCGTTTACAAGAGCTTTCGCAGGAGGATTTCAATGTGGGTAATGATAAGCTAATGGAAATTATCCTGCGTGGTGAACTCTTACAGTTGCTTAATCAGTTTGATGCAGATATGACCATGAAAGCTTATCTGAAGCAAATTCAAGGGAAAACAGCCTTTCTATTCGGGTTAGCTTGTCAATTAGGAAGTTTTATTCCTGGACAATCCAAGAAGAACAGTAATCTAGCCTTTCGCTCTGGACAAGCGCTTGGCATGGCTTTTCAATTACGAGATGATTTGATTGATTACCAATTAGTTGAAAGTCAATCTGGCAAGCCGAGATTACAGGATATTCAAAATGGTATCTATACTGCCCCACTTTTGTTTGCTCTACGAGAAGATAAAGCGATTCGCCAGAATTTAACAGCCTATATTCACCAGCCAACTGTCGAGGGTTTGGAAGTGCTGGCTGAGAAGATTTTTGCTACACAAGCTATAGCAAGAACAGAGCAGTTAATGGTGGCTTATTTGAAAAAAATGACAAATTTTCTCGATAGAATGCCCAAGATATCTCAGGATTCGCTGCGAGAGTTATTAGAAACTATTTTTAGTCATTATTTTTAAAAAATACTAGACATTTTGATATATTCGGTATATTATTATATATAGAAAATTATTTATGTTATAAAAGGAGTGTTGTCATGAAAACAACTAAAATCGTGTTGAAAAGTTTGGTAGTTCTTGGTGCTGCTTTGACACTTGTTGCTTGTGGTTCTAAGAAGGAAGCTGCTTCAACAACATCTTCAGCTGCTAAAACAGCAGTATTGAAAGATGGAACTTACAAATCTGAATCAGGTAAGGATAAGCACGGCTACAAGATTGTTCACACATTGACTGTGAAAGACGGAAAAATCAGTGAATCAAAATTTGATTACCAAGCTGAAGATGGCAGCCTTAAATCAACTAATGAAGAATACAATAAAAACATGAAGGACAAGGCTGGTGTTTCGGCTGGTGAAGCAATTGAGAAATTGAATGCTGCCTTAGTAGCAAAACAAGAACTATCAGCTGTTGAAGTTGTGTCAGGTGCAACTCATACTTCTGAAGATTTTAAGAAGAGTACAGAAGCCCTTCTTAAAGCTGCTGCAGAAGGAAAAACAGAAACTGTAAAACTTGACAAATAAGGTCAATACAGAAAAGACACAGGAGCACTTGTTTGGCAACTGTGTCTTCTTATTTTTTGAAGGTGGAATCATTGAAAAAAATAGTGAGTCTTTTGTTTATTGGGACATTGATCGTTTTACTAATTGCTTGTGGAAGGAAACAAACAGAAGGGTTACCTCTTGTAAAAAATCCCTTGACACGCAGTGAGAGTCTTCTTCATACGGTTGTGCAATTGAGCATCTATCATGAGAATCAAGACGAGACGATGGAAAAGGCCATTGCTTACATCAAAGAGATGGAGAGTCTGCTATCAACAAATTTAGAGGGGGCAGATGTTTATCGTATCAACCAAGCAGCGGGAAAAGAAGCTGTAGAAGTAGATGAACGTACTTTTGAAGTTATCGAAAAAGCTATCCAAATGAGTAAAGAAAGTCAGGGCTTGTTCGATATTTCTATCGGTGCTATCAGTAATCTTTGGAAGATTGGAGACAAAGCAGCGCGTAAGCCAAGTGATGAGGAGATAAAAGCTGCTCTTCCTTCTATCAACTATCAGAATATTACCCTTGATAAGGAAAAGAAGACGGTTTTTATCAAGAAAGGCATGATTTTAGAGTTGGGAGCAATTTCCAAAGGCTACATTGCAGACAAGGTTCGAGAATTATTTGCAAGTAAAGGGATTACGACTGCGGTTATCAATCTTGGTGGCAATGTGGTTGTTATGGGAGATTCGCCAACGACTCAAAATGGTTGGAATGTCGGAGTTCAAGATCCAGATCAGGTCCGTGGTACCACGGTTGGCTCTGTGCCAGGAACCCGTCATTCCGTTGTTACCTCTGGTATTTATGAGCGCTATGTAGAAGTTGACGGGGTTAAATACCACCATATTCTTGATCCAAAGACAGGCTATCCTGTAGAAAATGATATTTCAGGAGTCACTGTTTTTTCAAAAACTTCGATCCAGGGAGATGCTTTATCCACAACACTATTTTTGCTCGGTGTAGAAAAAGGTCTTCATTTTATCAACCAAATGGATGGAGTTGAAGCGGTCTTCATTGATAAAAAACAGGGGGTCCATCTAAGTGATGGATTGAAAGAACGTTTTACATTAAGCAACAAGGAGTATCGTCTTGCCAATGAATAAATCAATTAGTGGTCTTAGTTTGCCTGTATTTTTAGAATTCGTTGAAATCAAAACAAAAGTGGCCAGTGTTTTTCCTATGACATTGGGAATTCTGTGGGCGGTCTATCGTTATCAGACCTTTAACTGGCTCAATACCTTTTTGTTTGTGTTGGCTGTTCTTAGCTTTGATATGTGTACTACCGCCATCAATAATAGTATGGATTATCATAAAGCTAAGGACGAAGCTTATCGTCAAGAAAGCAATGTTATCGGAAAGTTTTCGCTTGAATTTCGACAGATGATTGGGATTGTACTGGGCTTGTTGGTCTTTTCTATTATTGTCTCACTTATCCTCGTTTGGCGGACGAGCTGGTTACTCCTGCCCCTTGGAACTGTCTGTTTTCTCATTGGTATCTTTTATACCTTTGGTCCGATTCCTCTATCCAGAATGCCTCTAGGAGAAGTTTTCTCAGGTGTGACAATGGGGTTTGGTATCTTCTTCCTATCAGTCTTTATTCAGCAACCTGATTTGCTCTTGTCTAGTTATCTGAGCGGGAAATGGATGAGTTTGCACTTTTCTTGGACCAGACTCTTAGAAATTTTCTTCATGTCCTTGCCTTTAGTCACCCTCATTGCTAATATCATGCTGGCTAATAATACCTGTGATTTAGAAGAGGATGTTCGCAATCACCGCTATACCTTGGTTTACTATATTGGGAAGAAAAATGCTTTGAAATTATACTTTTTCTTGGCTAGTCTACCTTGGGTTCTGTTGTTCTTATACTGTGTGACGGGTTTCTTGCCAATCTGGGCTTTATTTGGTTTACTCGGTGTTTTACCAGCCTATAAGAGTCTCACAACTTACTTGAAAAAGCAAATCAAACGAGAAACCTTCGTCGAGTCAGTAAAAAGCTTTGTTCTTTTTGCGGGAATTTATCTGCTCGTGCTGGTTTTAGCAATTATTCTATAAAAATAGGACACAGTTAGACAACTGTGCCTTATTTTTATATTTATAGTGGTAAAATCAATTCTTCCTCATTGCTGTTTTTTCCACCAATAGCTTTAACCTCGATAAGAAGATTGTGGGGCAAGCAGACAGACAGTTGCCCGGGCTTGCTGATCCAGCTGGTCATAACAGCGATTTGGTCAGGACTATTGTCCTCCTTAACCCGAATGCGCTCGCCATCTATTTCGACAATATTGTACTGACCTTCATTTGGATAATAGGTCTTTTCTTGATGAGGAGTTGTTTGGGATAGTTCAAACTGATCAACCACTTGTCCGTTCACGCGGACATAGGCAATGATTCTTGTTTCATTACTGGTCACTGTCAGATGGGTATAGGTAAAAATAGCAGGGATAAACGATAAAAGGACTGTCAGTCCAATTAAAATGTAATCGAAGGGCTTGAGTTGCTTGAAAATGGTTTTGAATATCATATACTCTCTATTTTATAGAAAAAGTCGGTCTTTGTAAATGCTGGACTTGTATATTTATTTTTGAAAAAGCTTATGGAAAATGGTACCATTTTGATAGAAGACTATGGTGTGAAAGGAGAGTGGGATTAGGAATGTGTACGGAATGTTATATTGACAAAAATAGGGTAACCCCACTTTTTAACCCCTTGGATTGTTTGGAAAATCATACACAATATATTTGTGGTTCTTGTGGTCGCTGTATTTGCATTGAGCGTGATCCGAGTCGAGGATTACAGCGATGGAATTTTCCATTCAAATCATTAGAAATCGCAACATTTTATCTACGTACCGCTGATTATAGTATGAAAAAGTCTTGTGGTATTTACGAATTGAAAAATGAAAAAGGTAGAATTTCTTATAAAATTTTTGCAGACATTGAAGATTTGCAACGGTACTTAAAAAAGAACAAAGGGAAGACCTGTGAGGATATGAAGCCTGTCTTTTCTGTTAAAGAATATAGAGAATATGTCAATACTCAGGTGAGAAAATTAACAGTTAGTGAAATACAAGAGTACCTGTCAGAACGGTAAGCCAAACATGTAGAAGATAGAGTTCTGCGTGATAAATGCTAGCGGACAACTTTCCATCTTTACTTCCTATCGTTGATCTTTTTGAAAATAAAAGCGATAGAGGAGATAAATAGCAAAAAGAGCTGGGAAGATGAGAAGGAGTGGCTTTACAGAACCCAACCAAATACCAATACCGTAGGTAATGACCAGAGCAACAACAGCAAAGCTGTTCTGAATGAAAAAATAGTGTCTTTCCTCTTTGTTTGTGCATTGTCTACTACAGAGAATGATTGGAAAGTTGAGTAAGAAGATGCTTGTAAATGGTTCTTTTACAAGATAGGAATAGAGAGCAAAGGCACAGGCTAGGCTATAGAATGCTACAAAAAATAGGCTGATTTGCTTAGGTGTAAGTGGTTTATTCATACATTCGTACCCTTATCTTTTCTTAGTACTATCTGCTTCCAGTTTTTGCAGATAGGCAAGGGCAGACAGGGCTAGACTGGCAAAGAGGCCCATCATGCCACCGAAGAGGAGGGATTTTACGTGGAAGATGGAAGCCAGTAGGGGAAGCTGGAGGCTAAAGAGGTCTGCCAGCCCCGCAAAGAGGCTAGATAGCAGGGCAACTCCCAGTCCCCAAAAGAGTGGATTGAGGGTCTGTCCTTGTCTTTCCTCAGGGCTCAGTTCGTCCACGTCATATTGAGGCAGGTCAGCATGGAGGGTGCGCATATTAACGATACCAATTAGGATAATACTGAAGAAGGCAATGATTATTGGATAGTAGGCCGCCACCTCCACAGGATAGCGGTAGGCTAGGAAGTAGGCGATGGCATTTCCAAGAGCTAGGAAGTAGAAGTAGTAGATAAAGCCCTGCCCGCCGATAGCATCAGCCTCGGCCCGTCGGTATTCGTCTAAAGGACCGCGGATACCATAAAAACGTTTAATCATATTCTGGATCCACTTGGGTTCTTCTTTGGCAATAGCAGAGCTGATAGTCAGTTGTTCTGCTTTTTTCATGCGCTTGCGAAGCGTGATTTCGATAGCAATGCCCGTGAAAATACCTCCTAGACAGGCTGCTAGGAATTTTCGGAGGTCAAATAGATGGTCGAGAGGATTGAGTCCCTCCATCCAGGCACCAAAAACAACAGTCCAAATGTACATAACGGTAGTGAAATAGAGGGCGAATTTGAAACTTGCTCCCTTGAGTTGTTTCTGTTCCTTGGTAGTCAGTTCCTCTACATCTAAACTGTCCAGTTGACTGTGCCGGAGTTTAAACATTATGTAGGTACTAGCAGATAGGTAGGCTAGGAGCAGAGTAACGGGGTAGCCATAGGCAACGACTTCTGGGTAGCGTTTGGATAGAGCGAGTGCCAGTAGGGTAAGAGCCATGGTGCCCCAAAAGAGCAGGATAAAGCAGGTATTGCCTAGTCGGAAGGCTTCTTTTTGGCGAAATTCATCCAAGGGCCCTGCGATACCGTAAAATCGTTTGATTAATTTATCTTGAAAGGTTTCTTTTTTCATAAGCAGCTCCTTATTTTTGATCGAACAATGGTAAGATGTAAACAAAGCCTAAGAAGTAGATGGTCCCAGCAATCAGCAATTGTAGCCAAAATTTTGCTTGGCTGATGGTGTGCAAGATTTCTGCTCCGCTATTGCCCCAAAGCTGAAAGAGGACAAAGAGCGGGATAAAAATAAGGGTAGAGATGAGAGCTTTACGTGTGTTCTTTTTCATGGTAATTTTTTCCTTTCTATATCATTCCAAAAGAGACTATTGAGATCGGTCTGTAAAGCTTTGGCTAGGTTGATACAGAGGTCTAGCGAGGGGTTGTACTTGTTGTTTTCAATCATATTGATGGTCTGCCTGGATACGCCGATGGCCTTGGCCAGATCCAGCTGAGAAATACCTAGCAGTAGGCGATAATCTTTGACACGGTTCATGTGTCCTCCTTTTTATGTCTAATATATGTGATACATTGAAAAAATAAGAAGGTAGCTGCCCTTTTTCTTATCTGTTATATCTGGCGGATTGTTGCAGAAGGATTGAGGTGTCAAGTATATTTGACATCTGTTCGCAACGTTATTATACATGCTTTTCTTCATTATGTCAACTATATTTGACATTGTTTTTGTAAAAAGATTGCAACAACTTTTTATTTTATTTTGTGGTACAATAGAAAAGATATGACTAAGGAATTTAATCACACGACTGTTCTGTTACATGAAACAGTGGATATGCTAGATATTAAACCGAGTGGAACTTATGTGGATGCAACGTTGGGTGGAGCAGGGCATAGTGAGTACCTGCTTAGTCAATTGACAGATGGAGGACACCTCTACGCTTTTGACCAAGACCAAGCAGCCATTGATCATGCTCATGTTCGACTGGCTCCCTATATCGAAAAAGGTCAGGTTACTTTTATCAAGGATAATTTTCGCCACCTCAAGGCACGTTTAGCTGAATTTGGTGTGACAGAGATCGATGGGATTTGTTACGATTTGGGAGTATCTAGTCCTCAGCTTGATGAGCGGGAACGTGGTTTTTCCTATAAACAAGATGCTCCTCTTGATATGAGGATGAATCGTGATGGATGTTTGACAGCTTATGATGTGGTAAATAAGTATGACTACCACGACTTAGTGCGGATTTTTTTCAAGTATGGAGAAGATAAGTTTTCCAAGCAAATAGCTCGTAAAATTGAACAAGCGCGTGCGATTAAGCCAGTTGAAACTACGACAGAATTGGCGGCTATTATCAAATCGGCCAAACCAGCTAAGGAACTCAAAAAGAAAGGGCATCCAGCTAAGCAAATTTTTCAGGCTATTCGTATTGAGGTCAATGATGAGCTTGGTGCAGCAGATGAGTCTATCCAGCAAGCTATTGATTTACTAGCTTTAGATGGACGGATTTCAGTCATCACCTTCCATTCTTTGGAGGATCGTCTGACGAAACAGTTGTTTAAGGAAGCTAGTACTATTACTGTTCCCAAGGGACTGCCCTTTATTCCAGATGGCTTGAAAGCACCACTGGAGTTGGTGAATCGTAAGCCAATTTTACCGAGTCAAGAAGAAATGGCTGCTAACAATCGCGCTCATTCAGCTAAATTGCGTGTAGCAAAGAGAATACACAAGTAGGAGAAAGTCTATGTTGCAAGAAAAACGTAGGGAAGCCACTATGCGAGTGATTGGTGATAAAATCAAGACCTTTACACGTGTGGAAAAAGCATTCTATGCAAGTATCGTCTTATCCGGTCTCGCTCTTGCGATTGGAGTTATTTTCATGCAGACTAGGCTCTTGCAGCTCCAGTCTGAGATGGCTAAGGTCAATCAAGAAATCAATCAAAAGCAGATTGAAATCAATGATGCTAAGCAAGCGGTCAATGAATTGACACGATCCGCTCGCTTGATGGAAATTGCTAAAAAAGCTGGATTAACTTTTAATAATGACAATATTGGAGTAGCCGAATAATGCCCAGAAAAAACAATAAACTCTTGCGGTATGTCTTGAGAAAGCGATATGTTCCGTCAAAAAATCGTCGGAGAGTAGGACAAAGCCTTCTTCTTTTGACGGTTTTCGTCTTTTTTCTCTTTTTAATCAATTTTGCCTACATTATTGGTACGGACAGTAAGTTTGGAGTGGCTTTATCAGAAAGAGCAAAGGCTGTTTATCAGCGTGAAGTGACTGTACAAGCTAAACGTGGGACTATATACGATCGGACAGGGATTCCGATTGCTGAAGATTCGACAACCTATACTATATATGCCATTATCGACAAAAAGTATGTGTCAGAGCAGAAGAAGATTTTATATGTCCAATCTTCTCAGTTCAGCAAAGTAGCAGATGTTTTGAAGAAACACCTCGGAATGGAGACGGACTACGTTAATAAACAGCTAAACCAGCCGGACTTAAAACAGGTTTATTTTGGAACTTTAGGAAAAAATATTTCTTACAGTACCATGACGAACATCAAAGAAGAGATGAAGGCTGCGGGTATTGAAGGGATTGCCTTCAATGCTAGTCCTGGTCGGATGTATCCAAATGGGAATTTTGCTTCTATCTTTGTGGGCTTGGCAAACTTAATCGAGAATAAAGATGCAAGTTATAGCTTGCAAGGTGTGAGTGGTTTGGAATACTATTTGAATAGTATTTTGGCTGGTCAAGATGGCAAGGTTATTTATGAAAAAGATAGTCAAGGGCGTATCCTGCCGGGAACAGAAAAAGTTGAAAGAGACACCGTCAATGGACAGGATGTTTACACAACTATTTCGGCGGACTTGCAGCGTTCCCTTGAAACAAATATGAATACTTTCTTCAATAATGCTAAGGGACGTTATGCCAACGCTACCCTCATTTCAGCTAAGACGGGAGAAATATTGGCAACCACCCAGCGTCCAAGTTATGATTCAGATACCAAGGAAGGATTGGGAGAAGAAGGATTATTGGAGCGGTCACTCTTGTATCAAGAAGCTTTTGAACCAGGTTCGACAATGAAGGTGCTGACAGTGGCTTCAGCTATTGATAATGGAACCTTTAATCCAAATGCTTATTATACCAACAATGAATACACCATTGCAGATGCAAAAATTAACGACTGGACACTGAATGCGGGTTACTCTGCTGTTACCCTCAATTATGCTCAGGGTTTTTCTTTGTCAAGTAACGTTGGGATGACCCTCTTGCAGCAGCAGATGGGCGATGAGAAGTGGCTCAATTACCTGACAAAATTCCGATTTGGTTATCCAACACGTTTTGGGATGGGAGATGAGGCACCGGGGATGGTACCAGAGGATAACATCGTTTCCATCGCCATGTCATCTTTCGGCCAAGGTATTTCTGCCAATCAGGCCCAGATGATTCGTAGTTTCACTTCTATTGCTAATAGTGGAGTCATGCTGGAACCTAAATTCATTTCAGCACTTTACGATCCCAACACCGGTACAGCCAGAGTTTCTTCCAAAGAGGAAGTGGGGAATCCTGTTTCTAAAAAAGCGGCAGATGATACACTTCGCTATATGATCAATGTGGGAACGGATCCCATCTATGGAACCCTGTATTCTCATGATTTGCATGCTCCAGCCATTCAGGTGGACGGTTATGATATTGCAGTTAAGTCGGGAACAGCGGAAATTGCCAGCGAAGACGGTCGAGGCTATATTAAGGGCGCTTATATCAATTCGGTAGTCGCCATGATTCCTGCAGAAAATCCTGAATTTATCATGTATGTAACGATTCGTCAGCCGGAAGTTTTGAATGTCCTATCATGGCGAGATATTATCAATCCAACTCTGAAAGAAGCGATGCTCCTGAAGGACAACTTAAATCTTAATGCACCTGCTCCGGCTTTAACCCGAGTCACTACTGAAACAGAATACAAATTACCAGATCTTATCGGAAAAGATCCGGGAACATCCGCTGAGGAACTTCGTCGTTACCTCGTTCAACCAGTTATTTTAGGAAACGGATCCGAAATTAAAAAGGTTTCGCTAGAAAAAGGAAGTACGATTGCAGCCAATCAACAACTTCTCTTGTTGACAAATAAATTTGAGGAGATGCCAGATTTATATGCAGTCACCAAAGAGAATATGGAGCGTTTTGCTGAATGGACCGGGATTGAAGTGACCTATAAAGGTTCGGGTTCAAAAGTTGTGAAACAGAGCGTTGGGATTGGTACAAAGCTGAAAAAAATCAAGAAAATTACAGTTACATTAGGAGATTAACATGCAATTTGCACTTGTGTCTGGATTGGTTGCTTTTTTTGCAACAGTTCTCTTTATTCCGCATTTTATTACTTTTTATCAGGCCAAGCGTATTGAAGGCCAGCAGATGCACGAAGATGTCAAACAACATCAATTTAAGGCTGGAACTCCCACTATGGGAGGAACGGTGTTTTTGGCTGTTGCTGTTCTGACCAGTTTTGTCTTTGCTACTTTCTCTCAGTTGTTGACAGGAGGGGCCATTGCAGTTCTCTTCATTCTAGCCCTGTATGGTCTTATCGGCTTCTTAGATGATTTTTTGAAAATCTTCCGCAAGATTAACGAGGGGCTTAGTCCTAAGCAAAAATTAGCTTTACAGATTTTAGGCGGTGTTGTTTTCTACTTCCTTCACATGAAAGGTGCAGGTGGTGGCGAGCTTAATGTGTTTGGCTATATGATAAACGTGGGAATTTTTTACCTTCCATTTGTACTCTTTTGGTTGGTCGGTTTTTCAAATGCGGTCAATCTGACAGATGGAATTGATGGCTTGGCCTCTATTTCAGTAGCTATTAGTCTGTTAACCTACTCTATTATCGCCTACAATGAGCAAAAGTATGATATTCTTTTAGTCTGTCTCACCATGATCGGTAGTCTTTTGGGCTTCTTTATCTACAATCGTAAGCCGGCCAAAATCTTCATGGGAGATGTGGGAAGTTTGGCATTAGGAGGGATGCTGGCAACGATTTCTATGGTTCTTCACCAAGAATGGACCCTCCTTCTCATCGGTCTGGTCTATGTAATTGAGACATCATCTGTTATGCTACAAGTTTCTTATTTCAAGTACACTAAAAAGCGTTTTGGAGAAGGCCGGCGTATCTTTCGTATGACGCCCTTTCATCACCATTTAGAGCTCGGAGGTTTGACCGGAAAAGCTGAAAAATGGAGCGAGTGGAAAGTTGATTTTTTCCTCTGGTCAGTCTGTCTCATCATGAGCTTGATTACCCTAGCTATTCTTTATCTATAAAATGTCAGAAACAGCAGAAATGCTGTTTTTTTACCTTGACAAATATGGTCGGGGGGGGGGTAAAATAGAGAGAGAATTGGTGGAGGATAAAAATGGAACAATTCAATCAAGAACAGTTATATGGAGTGGTTATTCAAACCATGACAGCTGCTAGTCAACTTCCTATGGTTAAAGTCAATCGGGAAGAATTTTTGAAGACTCGTTTTAAAGATAGTCCCTATCTAGATAAAATTATTGCGGATGGACCAACTGCGGTCTTCACTACAAAAGCTTTGCGTAAGGAAGCTGAAAAAATCATTAATGATATGACTACGAAAACATCTTTGATTTCTTTCGCAGCTGGTTTACCGGGGAATCCATTTACAGCGGTGGCGGCAGGTACTGCTGATATAGCTCAGTATTTTGGCTTTGCCTTGAATTTGTCGCAACAAATCGCTTATCTTTTTGGTGAAGATGAATTATTTGTTGGTGAAGGGAAGGAAATTTCAGAAGAGGTTCAAATCCGCATTATTGCCTACATTGGTGTCATGTTTGGAGCAGGTGGTTCAGCAGTTCTTCTCAATAAAGTATCCAAGACAGTCGGAGCTAATATCGGTAAAAAAGTAGCTATGCAGGCTTTGACCAAGACAACTTGGTATCCCTTGGTGAAAAAGGTAGCCGCAGTGATTGGTGTGAACATTACCAAAAAGACTGTTGAAAAGACTATTGCCAATGCAGTCCCTATTTTGGGTGGTCTGATTTCAGGAGGTTTGACCTATTTTACCTTCCAGCCCATGGGAGGGATGTTGGCAGACACATTTGTGAAAAAAATAAATGGTGATTTTGATGGCGAATTAGAACTCACTGAGGCCTTTAAAGCAAGTTTGGAAGAAGAGAAGGAACTTGGAATTATTGAGGCAGAATTTACTGAAGCAAGCGAGAGTTGATTAGGACGGGTATCCGTCCTTTTTGCTTGTCCACCTAAATCGTGCTATAATAGAGGGAATACAACTAAAGAGGAAACTATGAAATTTACGGATATGAAACTCAAGCCTTATATTCAGGAGGCTTTGAAAGAAATTAACTTTGTCCAGCCGACAGAAGTTCAGGAGAAATTGATTCCTGTTGTTTTGTCAGGGCGAGACTTGATAGGGGAATCAAAAACAGGTTCGGGTAAGACCCATACCTTCTTGATCCCGATTTTCCAAAAATTAAATGAGGAATTGGACCAAGTTCAGGCTGTTATTACAGCCCCATCTCGTGAACTGGCTACTCAGATTTATCAAGCTGCTCGTCAAATTGCTGAGCATGCTGAGACGGAAGTTCGGGTGACCAACTATGTCGGTGGGACGGATAAAAATCGTCAAATAGACAAGCTCCAGTCCAACCAGCCCCATATTGTTATTGGAACTCCTGGTCGTATCTATGATTTGGTCAAATCAGGTGATCTGGCCATCCACAAGGCAGGTATTTTCGTGGTGGACGAGGCGGATATGACTTTAGATATGGGCTTTTTAGAAACTGTAGATAAGATTGCGGGCAGTCTGCCTAAAAATCTGCAATTTTTGGTTTTCTCAGCCACTATTCCGCAGAAATTGCAGCCTTTCCTGAAGAAATATTTGTCCAATCCAGTCATGGAACAAATCAAAACTCGTACTGTTATCTCAGATACCATTGAGAATTGGCTAATTTCAACCAAAGGTCGTGATAAAAATGCACAAATTTTAGAAATTACCAAGCTAATGCAGCCATATTTAGCTATGATTTTTGTCAATACTAAGACCCGTGCAGATGAGTTGCATAGCTATCTGATAGCAAATGGTTTGCGGGTTGCCAAGATTCATGGAGACATTCCACCACGTGAACGCAAGCGCATCATGAATCAGGTTAAGAATTTGGATTATCAATACATCGTGGCAACAGATTTAGCTGCTCGTGGGATTGATATTGAAGGTGTCAGCCATGTTATCAATGATGCTATTCCGCAAGATCTTTCTTTCTTTGTCCATCGTGTCGGTCGTACGGGTCGTAATGGTTTATCAGGTATCGCTATTACTCTTTATCAACCGAGTGATGATGCCGATATTCGGGAGTTGGAAAAACTCAATATTGCATTTCTACCAAAAGAAATGAAAAACGGTGAGTTTGTTGATACCTATGATCGAGACCGTCGTGTCAATCGTGAAAAATCTCATGAGAAGTTGGATTTAGAAATGATTGGACTGGTCAAGAAGAAAAAGAAAAAAATCAAACCTGGCTATAAAAAGAAAATCCAATGGGCAGTGGATGAAAAACGTCGCAAGACCAAGCGGATTGAAGCGCGTGCAAAGGGTCGTGCAGAGCGAAAGGCTAAGCGCCAAACTTTTTAAGGTGATTTTAAGATAATTGAGGAAAATAAATGTTACAAAACATTTTAAGTTTTTATTTGCAAGGTCTATTGCTGGCTTCTTTGTTAATCATCTCTGCCAGTCTAGTCTGGTTTGTTCTACGGATGACAAAAGGTGTGGATAAAACCTTGCAAGAGCGGCAAGATTTCTTGTTTGACTTACTGATGATTGATGTAATGACGATTCCCATTGTAGCTTTTGGGATAGTGGGAATTTTGCTAATGCTAAAAGCATAGAAAGAAGGATAATATGTACGATACAGTTGTAATTGGAGCAGGACCTGCTGGGATGACTGCAGCACTTTATGCAGGTCGTAGTAATTTGAAAGTAGCCTTGTTAGAACGTGGCATCTACGGCGGTCAGATGAATAATACCGCTGAAATTGAAAATTATCCAGGTTATGCCCATATTTCTGGTCCGGCTCTGGCTGAAAAAATGTTTGAACCTCTTGAAAAATTTGGAGTAGATCATATCTTTGGCACCTTGGTTCGCATAGAAGAAGAGGGGACAATCAAGAAAGTAGTGACCGAAGATGGTATTTTGGAAACTAAAACAGTCGTTCTAGCGATGGGAGCAAAACATCGTCTGTTAGGTGTTCCGGGTGAGGATACCTACAATAGCCGCGGGGTATCTTACTGTGCTGTCTGCGATGGTGCTTTCTTCCGAGGGCAAAAACTCTTGGTTGTTGGTGGGGGAGACTCTGCGGTAGAAGAAGCTATTTTCTTGACCCAGTTTGCAGAATCTGTAACCATTGTTCACCGCCGTGACCAACTGCGTGCACAAAAAGTTATCCAAGATCGTGCCTTTGCCAACGAAAAAATCAACTTCATCTGGGATAGTGTGGTAGAAGAAATCAAGGGCAATGATTTGCGTGTTCAAAGTGTAGTCATCAAGAATGTTAAGACTGAGCAAGTGACTGAGCTTGATTTTGGTGGGGTA
This sequence comes from Streptococcus ruminantium, assembly GCF_003609975.1. Classification (NCBI taxonomy): domain Bacteria; kingdom Bacillati; phylum Bacillota; class Bacilli; order Lactobacillales; family Streptococcaceae; genus Streptococcus; species Streptococcus ruminantium. The sequence goes on along the minus strand of NZ_AP018400.1, from coordinate 1,611,070 downwards.
TTTATCTATGTCGGTCTTGATCCGATGACAGACAGTGTTGGCGATCTGGGGATCACTGATGATGCTGGTTGGATTGTGACCAATGAAAAGATGGAAACTGAGAAGTCAGGTATTTATGCTATCGGTGATATTCGCCAAAACCAACTTCGTCAAATCGCTACAGCAGTTGGTAACGGAGCAGTTGCTGGTCAAGAGGTTTACAATTACGTTACAGAATTAAGTGAATAAGGGAGTAGTATGTTTCATATTTACGATATTCAGAGGATTCCAGAAGGAATTTCCTTTGATAAAACCTTGGACTTGCAGGAAGAATTGCAAGGACGAAACAGGGAGATTTTAGGTCTGTCTCCTGTTCAGGTGAATGGGAATATCCGCTTTGAATCGGGTTTCTTTTTCCTAGATTATCGGATGGCTTATGATATTACACTAGCTTCTAGTCGATCCTTAGAACCTGTAGTATTGAATGAAGTACAGCAGGTAAATGAGATATTTGTTGCAAATGAAGCTATTCTCAAGCAACAGGATTTGATTGATGAGGACATGGTTCTTGTGGTAGAAGAGGATCGCATTGTTTTGGAAGAAAGTGTAGCGGATAACATTTTGCTTAATATCCCAATCAAGGTTTTGACACCAGAAGAAGAGGCAGGAACAAACCTATCTTCTGGGCGGTCTTGGGTGCTGATGACAGAAGAGACTTTCCATCAAAAAACACAGGAGAAAAAAGAAGCCAATAGTCCTTTTGCTCAATTGCAGGGACTATTTGAGGATGAGGAAGAGTCTAAATAGTTTAACTTTGTGAAAGTCAAAACAGGACAGGATTTCCTACCTTAGTGGTATTAGTTCCGGTGAATTGGATGGTTTCCTACTTGAGAAATAGGGAGTGGTGGAGTTCTATTTTTAACTTTAAAGCGAACATTGTTCGCTTTATCTCTGAATCCCAACAATTTCCTGGTAGTCAGGAATCGGTCAATTTTTGATTTTTATTGATTATTAAGTGGTTAAATTATCAGAAAATTCTTGTCGATTTTCAATTTTCAATGTATAATGAAAGAGATATTAACTAGAGGAGTAAGTGAATGACAAAAGCAAATTTTGGTGTTGTGGGTATGGCTGTTATGGGACGTAACCTCGCGCTTAATGTTGAATCACGTGGTTACTCAGTAGCCATTTATAACCGTTCTGCGGACAAGACAGAGGATGTTATTGCAAGTAATCCAGGAAAAAACTTGATTCCAAGTTATGATGTGGAGAGTTTTGTAGCTTCCATTGAAAAACCGCGTCGCATTATGCTGATGGTTCAAGCGGGACCCGGTACGGATGCCACTATCCAAGCTCTTTTACCGCATCTGGATGAAGGGGATATCTTGATTGATGGTGGTAATACCTTCTATGAAGATACGATCCGTCGTTCAAAAGAATTGGCAAACTCAGGTATCAACTTCATCGGTACAGGTGTATCTGGTGGGGAAAAAGGTGCTCTTGAAGGTCCGTCTATCATGCCTGGCGGTCAAAAAGAAGCCTATGAATTGGTAGCAGATGTTTTGGAAGAAATTTCAGCAAAGGCTCCAGAGGATGGCGTACCTTGTGTGACTTATATTGGTCCAGATGGAGCGGGTCACTATGTGAAGATGGTGCACAATGGTATTGAGTATGGCGATATGCAGTTGATTGCTGAGTCGTATGATCTTATGCAACATTTGTTGGGGTTATCTGTTGATGAAATGGCAACTATTTTCACTGAGTGGAATCAAGGTGAATTGGACAGTTACTTGATTGAAATTACAGCAGACATTCTAAAACGCAAAGACGATCAGGGACAAGATGGTCCAATTGTTGATTATATTTTAGATGCTGCTGGTAACAAAGGGACAGGTAAATGGACGAGTCAATCATCACTGGATTTGGGTGTGCCACTGTCATTGATTACAGAATCAGTATTTGCTCGCTACATTTCTACGTATAAAGAGGAGCGTGTGGTAGCTAGCAAGATTCTTCCAAAGCCAGCTCCATTTACCTACGAAGGTGACAAGGTTGAGTTGGTAGAAAAAATCCGTCAAGCTCTCTACTTTTCAAAAATCATGTCTTATGCACAAGGTTTTGCCCAATTGCGCGTAGCTTCTAAAGAAAACAATTGGAATTTGCCATTTGGAGAGATTGCAAAAATCTGGCGCGCCGGCTGTATTATCCGTGCTCGCTTCTTGCAAAAAATCACAGATGCTTATGGTCGTGATGAGGACTTGGCAAACTTACTCTTGGATGAATACTTCCTTGATGTTACAGCTAAATACCAGCAAGCTGTCCGTGATGTAGTTGCCTTAGCAGTTCAAGCAGGGGTTCCTGTTCCGACCTTCTCAGCAGCAATTACTTACTTTGATAGTTACCGTGCTGAAAACTTGCCAGCGAATTTGATTCAGGCACAACGTGACTACTTCGGTGCCCATACTTACAACCGTAAGGATAAAGAGGGTATCTTCCACTATGACTGGTATAGTGAATCAAACTAATACTCTTTGAAAATCAACAGTATGAATGCTCATTTTAGTGCAGAATTTCAGCTGTTCATTTGAAACAAGTGGATGGAATGTCTCTCCCTTCATTTTTATCATCAATAGTCTCTTAGACTTTGTCAAAGGAGTAGGCTAGAGAATTGTCTCCTTACTTCCTCAAGTTTAGACGCTGGAGATTAAGGGGGCGATTTCAATTTTTAGTATCAGGTTATGCTGATGGAAGTGTTTGACTGGCCTACTAGTCCACTCCATTAGAGTAGTGTATATCCAACTATGAATAGCTGACTGTGTTTCAACAATTAAAAAATGAGTGGAGCGTCTATTATTGATTTTGACTGAGTAGTAAGAATAGATAGGTGTGTGAGCGCCTATCTTTCTGGTCATGGTATGATTCCTAGCCCGTTTGAAAGAATAAAAAAGGATGAGCAATGGCTAAGAAAATTTTGATTGCTGGAAAAGAGCGCAATCTATCGCATTTTGTTTCTATGGAATTGCAAAAAAAGGATTACCTTGTGGACTATGTGTCAACCGGAAAGGAAGCCCTGTCTTTGGCTCATGAAACAGATTTTGACTTAATTCTGATGAGTTTTCAGCTATCAGATATGTCTAGTAAGGAATTAGCCAAGGAGTTACTGGCAATGAAGCCTGCAACGGTCATGATTGTAGCAATGGATCCTGCGGATGTGTCCCAGCATGGCGAGGAAGTATTGGCCTATGCTGTATCCTATGTGGTGAAACCTTTTGTTATCAGTGACTTGGTGGAGCAAATTTCCGCTATTTTTCGTGGTCGAGACTTTATTGATAATCACTGCAAGCAGGTTCATTTGCACGCTGCTTATCGGGATTTAAAGGTTGATTTTCAAAATCGGACGGTAACGCGTGGGGATGAGTTAATCAATCTAACCCGCCGTGAATACGATTTACTAGCAACCTTGATGAATAGTCCTGAAGCGGTCAGTCGGGAGCAGCTCTTAGAGCGAGTTTGGAAATATGAAGCTGCCTCTGAAACGAATGTAGTAGATGTTTATATTCGTTATTTACGAGGGAAATTAGACTTACCCAATCAGGAGTCTTATATCAAAACAGTTCGCGGTGTCGGCTATGCCATGCGTGATTAAATGAAGAATAAAAGACTCTGAAGCGGAGTCTTTTATTGTGCGGTCACACAAATACTGAATTGACCGTCCGAAAATGTATGCAACCAGAGATGGTATTTTCGAGTCACCTTTTCAAGCATTAGTTTGGAATCACATTTGAGATTCCTCTCTCATGATTAGATGATAAGGGTAAGTGCTAGGGCTGGTTGAAAGTACCATAAAAGTCTCGAAAGATTTGCTTATTCTTAGGTATTTGCTGCATCTATGACATGCATCTTCCTATTGATGCTATTACATTTGTGATATAGACTGAAGAAAAGATTTTCTCTTGCTCGTTCTTTGGGGAGGTCTTGTGACATATAAGGGGAAAGCAAATAGTAGAGGACATTTTGACTACTATCGGTAACTTTTTACATTTGAACTCTAGTTTCTTTCTTTTTCTATTGGCATGTGATAGAATAGTGTCTAGTAAATAGGGACGGGAAAAGATATGAACTCATCATTTAAGGAAAAAGTTATATTGATAGTGTTAGCTGGTGTCACCTTACTAGCAGTTTTAAATTGGTCAAGTATTTACGGTGCTGCTCAACAGCTACTCGGTAGTATGAATTCGTTGTTTATTGGTGCCATCATTGCTTTTATTCTCAACGTGCCTATGAAGAAATTAGAGGATCAGCTTGAGAAAATTACTTTCCTCAAGAAGTCTAAGCGCTCCTTGGCCATTGTTGGAGTTCTCATTAGTTTTGCCTTGATTGTCACAGTCTTGGTTGTTATCGTTCTTCCTACCTTGGTAACGACTGTATCGGAGTTGGTTTCGGTTAGCAGCACTGCGATTCCAAAATCAGTGAATGCCCTGACAAATTTTTTGGGTTCTAATGGTCTTTTGTCAGGCAAAATTGGGGATCAAATCATTGGTTTTCTGAATCAATTAAAAAATCTGACCTTTATTTCTGGTTTGGTTACTCCAATCCTATCTGGCTTAGTTTCTAATGTGACAGGTCTCTTCTCAAATACAATGACATTGGTGATCGCTTTCTTCTTCACTCTTGCCATTCTGGGGAGCAAGGAGCATTTGCAAAATATGGCTAGAAAATTTTTACAAGCTATCTTGCCAGCAAAGGCAGTTAAGATTGTGAATTATATTGGTGAAGTGATCGTTGATACCTATGATAAATTTTTGATGAGTCAGATTGTCGAAGCCTGCATTATCGGAACTCTTGTTTTTGTGAGTTATTCTTTTTCGGGTATACCTTACGCTAGTATGGCAGGTATTTTGGCTGGTGTCCTATCCTTTGTTCCTTATATCGGTCCTTTGTCAGCTTGTTTGATTAGTGCTCTTTTTGTTGCGGTGCAAAATCCTTTGCTGGCTCTGTGGTCAATTGCCTTGTTCCAATTGATTCAATTGATCGAAGGAAATGTCATCTATCCTCGTGTCGTTGGACAGTCTGTTGGTTTACCAACCCTGTTTACCTTAGCTGCTGCTCTCATAGGTGGTAATTTATTTGGTCTGTTAGGAATGATCTTTTTTACTCCGATCTTTGCAGTTATTTACCGTCTAATACGAGAGTGGGTTACCATGCGATTGAAGAAACAAAATGAAATGAATTTGGAAGGCGAGTAGTTTCTCGCTTTCTTTTAATTTTAGTATTTTTGTGCTATACTGAGTTGATAAAGTTTATGTAGGAGTAAGAGTATGCGTTGTCCAAAATGTCAGAGTTTGAAATCAAGTGTCATTGATAGTCGTCAGGCTGAAGATGGCAATACCATTCGTCGTCGCCGTTCCTGTGATCAATGTGGTCAGCGTTTTACCACCTATGAACGGATTGAAGAAAAAACCTTAGTTGTTGTCAAGAAGGATGGCACAAGAGAGCAGTTTTCTCGTGAGAAAATTTTCAATGGAATTATTCGCTCTGCTCAAAAGCGGCCTGTGTCAACTGATGATATTGATGAAGTAGTTAGTCGGATTGAACAGAAAGTTCGAGCCCAAGGGGACAATGAAATTGAGTCTGATGTAATCGGGAATCTGGTGATGGAAGAATTGGTTGAGCTGGATGAGATTACCTACGTACGTTTTGCGTCAGTTTACCGTTCCTTCAAGGATGTGGAAGAATTGGAAAATCTGCTCAAACAGATGATTTCCAAAGGTAGTAAGGTGAAATCGGGTTGATATCATGAAGCCAAATGATCTATTTTCCTATATCAAAACCAGTTCTTTTACCCCAGATATTATCAGTCTCAGTCGCTGTTACCAGCCCATTATTGGCTTTGATGCTCTAGCTCTTTATTACCATCTCTATAGCTTTGCAGATCAAGGACAGGGACGTTACAAATGGACTAGCATCCTTAATCATATGAATTTGGGGATGAATCGGCTGGAGCAGGCTCTGGATATTCTGACTGCTATGGGACTCTTGGAACTTTATCAGTTGGATGATTTGATAGGACTTTCGCTGCAAGCTCCTCTGTCAGTTAAAAGCTTTCTAGCCAAGCCTTTGTATAAGCATTTATTAGCAAAACGAATTGGGGAACTGAGTCTAGAGGGGCTGATGAATCAGTTACCAAATCAGGAACAAAATATATCTAAAGCCTTTTCTGATGTTTTTACGTTGGACGGACAAGTACCAGCTATTTATGAGAGCCAACCTGATTTTGATTGGTCAGCCTTTAAGGCTCTAATGGCTAGAGATAAGCTTCTTTTTCAAAATGAAACAGAGGATATTATCGCTCTTAGTTACATAGCAGAGCAGGCAGGGTGGACTTGGTTGGAAACCTATCGTCAGGCGAAGGCGACAGCTATCGGTCAAACTATCTCAACCAAACGGTTGCAGCAGTCACGCCAATCTTTTTCCTTAGAAAATGGCAGTCTAACGGCAAAAGAAAAAGCCATTGTTCGGGAGGCCAAGGCTAAATCTAGTCTAATCTTTCTTTCAGTTCTTAAAGACCATAGAAGGGCAGCGGTGACAATGGCAGAGCGGAAGTGTTTGACAGACTTAGCCAATCTGGGATTACTAGATGAGGTCATCAATGTCTTACTACTTTATACTTTTAACAAGGTGGATTCTGCCAACCTAAATGAAAAATATGCCATGAAATTGGGCAATGACTTTTCTTACAAAGGCCTTGCTAGTGCGGAAGCAGCAGTTCTTTATCTGAGAGAGTTGAAAGCAGGCCAGGCCACCAGAGTGAGCAAACCACAAAAGACAAATATCCCCGAATGGAGCAAGGAAGAAGTTCAGCAGGGACAAACGCAAGAAGGCCAGGCAAAGCTAGCTGCTCTTTATCGTGAATTAGAAGAAATGGAAACCAAAGGAGGTGGCTGATGAAATCAGTACAAGATCGACTACCCCAAGCTAATTATAGCAATCCCAAATCCTACCAGCAACTCTATCAAGAGATTGTGAATGATGCAGAAGTAGCTGCTTTTATCAGAAAGGAAGGCTTGACCCAAGAAGAAATCAATCTATCCATTTCAAAATTTTTGGAATATATTAGTCAGCGGGACCTTTTTGTTCAACAGGACGAAGCTTATATTGCTAAAGGGTACCAGCCTGTGCTCATTATGAACGAGGGTTATGCAGATGTTTCTTATCTTGAAACAGAGGAATTGGTCGAATATCGCCGATTAGAGGCTATTAAGAACCGTATTCAGCTAATCAATATGCCAGCGAGCCTCAAGAATATTACTGTCGCAGATATTGATAAAAACGATGAAAATCGAGTTGAGGTAATGCTGGCGATTACAGATTTTGTGAAGCATTTTGAGGAAAAACCGAAAGCTCTCTATATCTATGGCAATTTTGGAATAGGAAAGAGTTACTTGATGGCTTATCTGGCCAATCTATTGTCCAAGACCCATCTTCAGTCTACCACCATGCTTCATTATCCTACCTTTGTGGTGGATATTAAAAATGCCATTAAAGATGGCTCTGTCAAGGAAAGAATTGATGAAATCAAGATGGCTCAAGTCTTGGTTTTGGATGATATTGGTGCAGAACAGCATAGTCCATGGGTTCGTGATGACGTGTTGCAGGTCATCCTCCAGTATCGTATGCAGGAAAATTTGCCGACTTTTTTCACCTCTAATTTTTCACTTATAGAGTTGGAACGACACTTTGCATCAGGAAAGTCTGGAGATGAAACTTGGCAAGCCAAGCGTGTGATGGAGCGTATTCGCTATCTAGCACGAGATTTACATTTGAAGGGAAATAATCGCCGATGAATGAAACAATTGATTTGATGTTGTCCCATAGCTCAGTTCGGCGCTTTACAGAAGAAGCGATTTCGAAGGAGCATTTGGACATGATTATCACAGCGGGGCGGGCAGCCTCTAGCTGGAAGAATTTGCAATCTTATTCCATCATTGTGGTTCAGTCTGAAACTAAAAAGCAGTCTCTTTATAATCTAGTACCCCAGCCAGCTATTTTGCAGGCTCAGGCTATTTTGGTTTTTGTTGGAGACCACAACCGTGCTAGTAAGGCAGCTCAGTTGCATGGAGCGAATTTTGACGCTAAGGGAACGGAAAACCTTTTGATTTCATCGGTTGATGCTTCGCTAGCAGGACAAAATGCCCTTTTGGCAGCAGAAAGTCTAGGTTATGGAGGGGTCTTTATCGGCATGATTCGTCATAAGGCTCTGGATATAGCAGAGCTATTTAGCCTGCCAGATTATACCTATCCGATTTTTTGTATTGCTCTGGGATGTCCAGCTCAAAATCATCCTGTTAAACCGCGCTTGGAGGCAGATTCTATTGTCTTTCAAGAAGAATATATAGAGCAAGGTGTGAAAGCTATTGAAGCCTATGATCGTGTACAGACAGCTTACGCAGGAGCACGCCAGGCACAAACTTGGTCTGAGCGAATGGTAATGCAATTTGGACAAGCAGAGCAGCCAGAAACACGTGCTATTTTAGAGAAAAACAAACTTTTGTAGTAGACGATTTGAGTATCTCATTGGATTAGCAAACTCTAGTTATCAGGCATTTATTGGACAAAACGTCGCTTTATCTTTTTTAGATGTCCGATAATTCCTCTATTGTGGAGACTAATGCTGAAAATAAGTTGAGGTAATAACAGTTTAGGTCGAATGAGAATAGTTGCTGCTCATTGATGGGTGGCTGATTGTATAAAATTTGAATGTAAGAAGAGGAGGAGCTATGGCTCTACCAACTATTGCTATCGTTGGACGTCCCAACGTTGGTAAATCAACACTGTTTAACCGTATTGCGGGTGAACGTATTTCCATTGTAGAAGATGTAGAAGGTGTGACTCGTGACCGTATCTATGCCACTGGTGAGTGGCTCAACCGTAAGTTCTCTTTGATTGATACAGGAGGTATTGATGATGTTGCTGCTCCTTTTATGGAGCAGATCAAGCATCAGGCGGAAATCGCTATGGATGAGGCGGATGTCATCGTCTTTGTTGTATCAGGAAAAGAAGGTGTGACGGATGCTGATGAGTATGTCTCTCGTATTCTCTATAAGACCAACAAGCCAATCATCCTTGTGGTTAACAAGGTAGACAATCCTGAGATGCGAAATGAGATTTACGATTTTTATTCACTCGGTCTTGGGGATCCGTATCCTGTATCTTCCGTCCACGGTATTGGTACGGGGGATGTTCTGGATGCAATCATTGAAAACTTGCCGAACAAAGAGGTGGAGGAAAATCCAGATATTATCAAGTTTAGTCTAATCGGACGTCCCAATGTTGGTAAGTCAAGTTTGATCAATGCTATCTTGGGCGAGGAGCGTGTGATTGCTTCGCCTGTAGCTGGAACGACCCGTGATGCTATTGATACGCATTTTACAGATTCAGAAGGTCAAGAGTTCACAATGATTGACACAGCGGGTATGCGTAAGTCTGGCAAGGTTTATGAAAATACAGAGAAGTATTCTGTTATGCGCGCTATGCGTGCCATTGAGCGTTCGGATGTTATACTGATGGTGATCAATGCAGAAGAAGGTATTCGTGAATATGACAAGCGGATCGCTGGTTTTGCTCATGAAGCTGGGAAAGGTATGATTATTGTGGTTAACAAGTGGGATACACTTGAAAAAGACAACCATACAATGAAGCGTTGGGAAGATGATATTCGTGATCAGTTCCAATATTTGTCTTACGCACCGATTATTTTTGTATCAGCACTTACTAAGCAACGCCTACACAAATTACCAGAGATGATAAAGGCTATCAGTGAAAGCCAGAATACTCGTATCCCGTCAGCAGTATTGAATGATGTCATCATGGATGCCATTGCTATCAATCCAACTCCGACCGATAAGGGTAAGCGTCTCAAGATTTTTTATGCGACACAGGTTGCTACTAAGCCGCCAACTTTTGTAGTCTTTGTCAATGAAGAAGAACTTATGCATTTTTCCTACATGCGTTTCCTGGAAAACCAAATTCGCAAGGCTTTTGTCTTTGAGGGAACCCCTATTCATCTCATTGCCCGTAAACGGAAATAAAGAAAAAGAGGGAGACCTTGTCAAGCCCCAGATAAAATGGACAGTTAAAAAAGTTAGGTGTTTAGAAGGTATGCTTCCCTAAATTCTAAGGGAGTCATACCTTTTAATTTTTCTTGTGGTCTATCATAGTTATACCAGTCCATGTATTCTTTAATTTGTTGGCTGAGTTCATCTCTGTTATCAGGAGGAAAGAGTCGTAAGGACTCACTCTTGAGATGGGAAAAGAAATTTTCACAAGAAGCATTGTCATAACAATTCCCTTTTCCAGAATGGGAAATCGTAACACCATACTGGTCTAGTTTTCTGAGATAAAGTTGGTTGGTGTACTGAAAACCTTGATCAGAATGCAAGACACAAATGTGTGTGGCATCCCAATTTTCATTGAAGACGAGGTCTAAGTTTTCAAAAACGAGCTGATTATCGTTATAATCTGAAAGAGTATATGCTAGAATAGAGTTGTCATAACAATCTTTTATGACGCTAAGGAACATCCTTCCCTGTTTGTGGTAAACATAACTGACATCCGTTGTTAGTTTCTGGAGAGGACGTTCTGCTTTAAAGTTTCGTGCAAGCACGTTGTAGTGGACGTGTCTTGCCTTTTCATTTATCTCTCGTTGCGTGCAGGAGTGATACCGCTTCTTCCGAATAGGAGACTGGTGACCAAGAATACGCATATAGCGCAAGACAGTTTTAGGATTAGGGGAAAGTTGATAGTGTCTTCTCAGTTGATAAGAGATGAAGCGATAGCCCTTTTGAGTGTCATGGAAGATAGTTGTAATCTTTTGGGTTAAGTTCGCATCAAACCGCTTATAGACCGGCCTCCCCTTGCTCAACCAAAGGTAGTAGGAAGACCTGGGGAAGCCGAAATAGGCACATAAAGCGGAGACGGAGTAACGATCTTTCAACCGCTCAACTACTTGATAGAGGTGGACTCTTCTCTCGGATGGAGGAGAGTCCTTAAGGTCTTTAAAATCGCATTCTCCATACGAAGAAAGGCATTCTGTTCCTCTATTGTCATTTCATCAAGATTGGTTGATTTTGGGCGACCAGTTGATTTAGCACCTCTTAAATCTTGGTGGAGCAATTGTGGATTTTCGTGATATTTTCTAGTCCATGTGAGGACTTGATTGTTTGATTTCAAGCCATACTTTTTTACAATTGAGTCCATACCACCACTTTTCCCACTAAGATAGTCCTCGACTACTTGTATTTTGAATTCAGGTGGATACTTTGTAAATTTACTTCCTTTTTTAGCCATGAGAAAAGAACCTCCTTTTTCTTTATTATCCCTATTTGATTTGCTATAATAAATTAAGGAGTTTCTAACATGATGAACAATTCTATTTGGCGTATTTTACTGATTCTGCTATCATCTGCTATCTTCCGTTTAGTTCATTATGAAGCTACGGAATATAAGCCTTTTGGTTTTCGTTATTGGTTAAGTGTTTTTTCAGGGATCTGGCTTATGGGCTTGACCTTACTTTCCTACTTTCTTGTTTTTACTGGTGCTTCCATCATGGTCTATAATCAGCTTGAACGGAAATTGGTTTGGTTCTTTTTCTTTTTTGTAGGAGTAGCGGTTGGTCTCACGTTTATGAGTTGGCATACCATAAAAATTCTGATAAGACGAACTCAATACTACCGAAACATGAGGGATGGAGAGTGATATGCAGATTTTAGGAGAGCTACTTCTTGAGTTGTTGATGGAGTTGCCTGATTTTGACGAAAGAAAACATCCACCTTTCGGAGTGCGCTACTGGTTGGGATGGCTAGGGATTTTATTTAATGTCATGTGCATGGTTCTTATAGGCTTTTTAGTTGTCTATTTGTTTTTCGACTTCCTAAAAAGAAAGGAATTATTTACGGTAACTATGGCTATGGTTCTTCTTCCTGTTGCTATTTATTGGCTGTGGAGAACAATTAGGCGAATGAGAAAAATGTGGCAAGTGACAGTCTATTATTGGAAAAGTAAGCCAGAACATCAGTCTTGAACTGGTGTTTTTGTGTTTAGACAGAGCATCTGTCAAAATGATTTATATCACATACACTGACCGGATCAGTGGGAGTTTTAGAGACTGAGAAATGGGTCTCCCCTGTTCCCATTTGCCTTATTATTCCTTTCAGCTCTAGAGATTTAAATTGATTTGATTTTTGTTGAATCCAAAAATATGCTATAATGAAAAGATAATTATTTATGAGATTAGCGTTGGTGAAAGGAGTTTGGATGAGTCGTATGATGCCGGGGCGGATTCGCCAAGAAGGAATTGATTTGTACGAGGCGGGTCACTTGACAGTCCTTCGTAGTGAGAAGGGGAAAATGGAACTGGACATTGCTGGTGAACGATTCGTTTATGGAGATGAGGACAGTGATTTACAGTGTAGTTGTCAGTTGTTCCAAAATAAGGGCTACTGTCAACATCTAGCTGCCACGGAATATTTTTTAAAAAATGATGCTTCAGGAAAAAATATGAGCCAATCTCTCAAAGAAGAGGGGAAAAATCATAAAGAAACCGTCCGTCGAACCTATTTTGGTGGTCTATTTTTGGATGAGATTTTGCGTCCAAAACCGGAAATAGGTATCAAATACCGGCTATCAGTTGAGGGAAGTCTCCTTCTTTACGAACGCCAGATTGATTGGACTTTAAAGATTATCCGCTTGCCAGATAAGCGTTCGTATATTATTCGAGACATCGGTGCCTTCCTACGATTGGTTAAAATCAGTGGACAGTACCAAATTGGGAAAAACTATTATGAGCAGATTTTCTATGAGAATTTTGATGAATCCAGTCAGGCAGTTTTGGATTTTCTTTGGACCTTGGTGCCAGAAAAAGCTAGTTTAGACTCTAACATTCTCATCCACTTTGGTCGGCATTTTCGTCTTCCACAGGCTTATTTTGAAGAGGGAGTCGGTTTGCTATGTCAATTGGAAGGTTTTACTTTCACCTACCAGCAACAGACCTATCATTCTTTAATGGTTCTCCCTTTGACGGCGATGGCAGGGCTTTATCATTTTGAAGTGACTGTCCACACTCACATGATTGAGATGGTAATTCATGAGAAACCAATTCGTTCGCTCTTTCAGGGACGTTATCTTCTGATGGATGGTGTGATTTACAGTGTTCATCGCCAACAGGAAACTCTCATTCGCCACCTGTCTGAGCTTGTTCCGACCGAATCAGGCCTAAAGAAAGTCCAAGTAGATTTCCAAGATCAAGATCGTCTGGCACTTAGCTTGCTGGATTTGCAGACAGTCGGAACCGTTAAGGCGCCCAAGCGTTTTATCATACATGACTTTGAACCAGAGTTCCATATTGAAATGGAGAAAAATGGTAGCCTGACCTTACAATTGGTTTTGGATTTTGCAGGTCGTAAGGTAAGAAGTGAGGAAGATTTAGCCCGGCTTCCTTTTGCTAGTCATTTTCAGCATTTGGAATCGATTCATCAAGCTATTAGCCTGGCTGGTTTTCGTGGCAAATACCTTGCCCAGCGACCACCGCTTAGTCAGCAGGAGCTCTATCCGTTTTTCCATCAGCAATTGCCTATTTTACAAAAGATGGGACAGGTGTATCTGGCAGAAGCTGTTCAATCCTTATTGATTGAAGCCAAGCCACAGCTAGAGGTGGTGCGCAACGGTTCGCTCTTGGATATTTCTTTTGATCTATCTGGTATTGAGCAAGCAGAGATTGACCAGGCCATCATAGCTTTATTGAATCAAGAGGATTACTATACCAGCTCAAGCGGTAGAGTTTTGGTTTTCGATGAAGAAACAAAGAAAATCAGTCAAACGTTACTCAATTTACGAGCTCGTTTTGGTCAGCAAGGACAAGTTCAGGTTCACGCCTTGGCTGGCTATCAATTAGCTCAATCTTTATCCGGTTTTGAGCAGGCTAGCTTTTCCAAGGAATTTCAGGAAATGGCGGCCTATTTGGCCAATCCAGATAATTTTCCTCTGCCTGAGTTAGATGTGATAGTTCCTTTGAGAGACTACCAGCAGACAGGTGTCAAGTGGCTTTCCATGCTAGACACTTACGGTTTTGGGGGAATTCTGGCAGATGATATGGGATTAGGAAAGACCCTACAGGCAATCGCCTTTTTGACCAGCCGCCTAACAGAAGACTCCAAGGTTCTGATTTTGGCTCCTTCAAGTTTGATCTACAATTGGCAGGATGAATGCAAGAAGTTTGCACCCAACCTAGATGTGGTAGTTGTTCACGGAACCAAGGAACAACGGGAGGCCTTGATTGCAGCAAAACACCAAATTATGGTCACTTCCTATCCGTCCTTCAGACAGGATGTTTCCCTTTATAAGCAAACACAGTTTGATTACCTGATTTTAGATGAGGCTCAAGTTATGAAAAATGCCCAGTCTAAAATCGCTCAGCTATTGCGGGAATTTGAGGTTGGCAACTGTTTTGCCCTTTCGGGCACACCAATTGAAAACCATCTGACGGAATTATGGTCCATTTTCCAAATTGTTCTACCGGGGTTGTTGCCAACCAAGCACGCCTTTGGTAAATTAAGTGCCAAAGAGATTGCGCGAGCCATTCAGCCTTTTGTCCTTAGACGCCAAAAGGAAACTGTCCTTCAAGAATTGCCAGATTTGATTGAAGTCAATGTCCTCAATGAATTAACGAATGAGCAGAAGGCTGTCTATCTAGCACAACTTCAGCAAATGCAGGCTAGGATAGCGGGGGCAGACGATGCCCAAATCAATCGAAGTAAAATTGAAATCTTATCCGGTATTACTCGTCTGCGGCAAATATGCGACACTCCTAGCCTTTTTATGGATGATTTTCGAGGGGAGAGTGGTAAACTCAACAGCCTAAAAGAGCTCCTACTACAGCTAAAAGATGGAGAACACCGGGTATTGATTTTTTCACAGTTTAAAACTATGTTAGAGCACATTGCGAGTCAGTTGGATGATTTGGGGATGTCATCATATATCTTGACCGGTTCGACATCTGCCCGGCAGCGTCAGGAAATGACACAGGCTTTTAATGCAGGAAGTCGGGATGCTTTCCTAATATCCTTAAAAGCTGGAGGGGTTGGTCTCAATCTAACGGGAGCTGACACCGTTATTCTCGTTGACCTCTGGTGGAATCCAGCGGTTGAAGCACAAGCTATCAGTCGTGCTCATAGGATGGGACAGACGGATAAGGTCGAATGCTATCGCTTAATTACGAAGGGAACAATTGAAGAAAAGATTCAAGATCTGCAAGAGAATAAGAAGAATCTCGTCAAGACGGTTCTTGATGGAAATGAAAGTCGTGCTAATTTGACGGTTGAAGACATTCGAGATATTTTAGGTGTTGATTAGCTTGTCGATTTTCTTTAGCATAGACACACTATCAGGTGATGTAAAATAGATTGCGAGCTGGATAAGATAAAACATACTTTGATTCGTTGAAAACTAATGAATTTATGTGACAGTGTGTAGTCTTTATTTTCAGAGGGTATTAGGCAAACTAAAGCTAAATATGGTATAATAAGAGTTTGAAAGGAAGACTTATGATTCGACAAGAAAATAGATTTCCGCTAGTTGCAGACAACGAAGTACTGGTTGGAGAAAATCCAGTTATGAGTTTATATGATGAGAGTGACTTGATTAGCAATATCAGGGGACCTTATCAGGAAAAGGAGTTCATCCGGTCTGTTGATTCAGGAAGAGCTGTGCAGTCAAAGCCAGTGATGCAGACAGAAGACGAGCTCTTACCGCCTCTTTTTGAGGTCAAACCGAGCCATTATTCGCGTAAGGAACGTCTTCAGAATTTTACCAAATCAAAATCCTCACCATTGAAGACTCAAGGACAATTAGCTCGTGAGCAAGCTAGAGAGGATCTGAAGAGAAAGCGTTCTGCTACCTATCTAAGGGATGAGAAGCCTGCTCCGGCTAAAGTTGTGGTCAAGCCACCAGTTGTGCCAGCTACTGAGCCAGTGGTAGGACGATTGACACGTTTGGCGGACAAGCTCCGCCAGACAGATTATATCTTGGCAGACATGCCCGCAGTGTACTCTTTGAAAAAAGAAGATAGGGGGCAAGAACAGGCTGTAAAGAAAAATTCTTACGATTTCTTGAAAAAGAGTCAGGTTTACAACTACCCTGAACGTAGACAGCAGCGAGACCGCCAAGTGGCACAAGAATTGAATTTGACACATATAGAAGAGGAATGACATGACAAAAACCTATCATTTTATTGGGATTAAGGGATCAGGAATGAGTGCACTTGCTCTTATGTTGCACCAGATGGGCTACAAGGTTCAAGGAAGTGATGTGGATAAATACTACTTTACTCAGCGAGGACTTGAGCAAGCGGGGATTCGCATTTTGCCATTTGATGAGAAAAATATCACAGCAGATGTTGAATTGATTGCAGGTAACGCCTTTCGTCCCGATAACAATGTGGAAATTGCCTATGCTGATACACAGGGATTCGCTTATAAACGCTACCATGAGTTTCTTGGTGAATTTATGAAAGATTTTACCAGCCTAGGGGTGGCAGGAGCTCATGGAAAAACATCTACGACAGGTCTCTTGGCTCATGTTATGCGTAATATTACCGATACCTCTTTCTTGATTGGCGATGGAACTGGTCGTGGATCGGCTAATGCACAATATTTTGTATTTGAATCAGATGAGTATGAGCGCCATTTTGCGCCTTACTATCCTGAATATAGTATTATTACCAATATTGACTTTGATCATCCGGACTACTTTACCAGCCTTGAAGATGTCTTTAATGCCTTTAATGATTATGCCAAACAAGTGAAGAAAGGTCTATTTGTATTCGGAGAAGATGAGCAGCTTCGCCGTATTACAGCCAATGCACCAATCTACTACTATGGCCTAGAAGGGCACAATGACTTTGTTGCCTATGATTTGCAACCCTCTACAAGTGGTTCGCGGTTTAAGCTTCGCTACGGTGCAAAAGAATTGGGAGAGTTCCAGATACCAACCTTTGGCAAGCACAATGTGATGAATGCGACCGCTGTAATTGCTAATCTGTACATTGCTGGTTTTGATTTGGCATTGGTTGCAGAGCACTTGAAGACTTTTGGAGGGGTAAAACGCCGATTTACTGAAAAAGTTGTCAATGAGACCGTGATTATTGATGATTTTGCTCATCATCCAACAGAAATCATCGCAACGATTGATGCTGCTCGTCAGAAATACCCTAGTAAGGAGCTGGTTGCTATCTTCCAACCACATACCTTTACTCGAACTATTGCCCTTTTGGATGAATTTGCTGAGGCCTTGAATGGGGCGGATGCAGTTTATCTAGCACAAATCTACGGTTCGGCGCGTGAAACAGATAATGGGCAGGTTAAAGTGGAAGACTTGGCAGCAAAAATCACTAAAAAGGGTGGCTTGGTGACCGTTGAGAATACATCACCACTTTTGGATCATGATAATGCAGTTTATGTATTTATGGGAGCTGGGGATATTCAGTCCTATGAATATTCGTTTGAACAACTATTGTCAAACCTTACCAATAATGTACAATAAGCAAGAAAGACGGAGGCCAATGGCCCCTGTTTTTCCGCTATATGAGGGAGTAATATGGAAATTCGTTTTGTCCAACCTTGGGATTTGAAACAGGTGATTGCACTAGAACAGGCTAATTTTCCCGCTGAAGAGCAGATTGCTGTATCCATTTTATCAACCTATGTCCATCGTCTTGATCAGACCTGTCTCGTTATGGAAAATGATGGTGAGCTTGCTGGCTTTATTCTTTCGTGTCCGTCAGATTCATCGGTTGTCACAGATGATATTTTCTATCTGACAGCAGACACTTTGCCTGTAGGGAAGCACCTTGCTATTGCAAGTCTTTCTGTAGCTGATTCTTACAAAGGACAAGGAGTGGGAACTCTGCTTTTAGCCGCTTTAAAAGAAGTAGCTGTTGTAGCAGGATTTGAAGGGATTGCCCTAACTTGTAAGGATTACTTAGTTCGCTATTATGAGATGAATCAATTTGAAGACAGGGGACCTTCCTTATCACAATTTGGGGGTCAAATCTGGTATGATATGTACTGGAAAGCCTTGTAGAAAGGGAAGTTCTTGCAATTCACCCTTCTTTGAGATATAATATACATTAACTGTGTGAAAGGAGTGAAAGCGTGACAAAGGATACGAATGAAAAAAACACGCAGTCTTCAAGTTTCCGTGATCAGATTTTACGTGATTTAGAAGCATTGAAGGTGAATCGTTTGGCAGAGCAGTCAGCAGAAGTCCTTGTTGATAAAAAAGCAGAAGTTATCAATGAGCTTCAGGCAACTGTCGCTGAAGATGAAGAAATGATTAAAGAGAGCGGCTCTGTCAAGATAGATAGTCTGGCCTTTTCTGATTCCTACTTGGCAGAAGAAGACCGAGAACCGAAAAAAGCTGGGGGACATTTCGAAGAAAAGGGTTCAGAAGCAACAATTGATACAGCATCTCTTATTGATGAAAAAGCAAACGTTTCAAGCTCAGTTCCTCAAGATACGGTGGAGCGAAATCTAGAAAAGCTGAGAAATCTTGTGGCGGCCAATGCTGCTGAATTTAACGAAGCACCGTCAAGTGATGCAGTTTCTCAAAATGTTGAGCCACCTATTCAGGGACATCCTGTCTTAGAAGACACATTCCTAGAATTTCCTACGGAGGATGTGTCAAAAGTTACAGGCGATACCGGTGTTCTTTCATTGGACGAAACGATTATTGCAGCAAAGGCACTAGCTAGCGTTCCTGAAACAAAGGAACAGCCGCTACCTACCCAATCTAGAAGAAAGTCATCGCATAGAATGAGCAAGCAACGCCGAAAAAAACAAGACAAGGCCGCAAAGCGGATTGTGTCTATCATTATGTCTATCATCGTAGTAGTAGTTTTAATGACTGGATTTATTGGCTATGCCTGGGTAAAATCTAGTTTAGAACCAGTGGATGTTAAAGCAACGAAAGCTATTTCGGTAGAAATTCCAAAAGGTTCTTCAACTTTGGAAATTGGTGAGATTTTGGTTAATAATAAGTTGATAAAAAATGCTACCATCTTCAATTATTACTCCAAGATTAAGAGCTACAATAACTTCCAGAGCGGTTTCTATAATTTGAAACAAAGTATGTCTGTTGATGACATTGCCAAAGCCTTGCAAGAAAGTGGTACACCAACACCTCAAAAAGAGTCTGCAGGCAAGATTTTGATTGTTGAAGGATACACACTGAAGCAAATTGCTCGTGCGGTTACTGTGAATACCAAAACGGGAAATAAAAACGAGAAGACACCATTTACCGCTGAACAATTTATGGCGACTGTAACCAATCAAGATTTTATCAATCGTATGGTTGCTGCTTATCCGAAATTATTTGCTAGTCTCCCAGCAGCTAATAGTGGAGTTCTTTACCAGTTGGAAGGCTATCTTTTCCCTGCTATATATGAATATGCAGAAGATACGACAATGGAAGAGTTGGTTGAGCAGATGATTGCTGCGATGGATGCTCGTCTGAAACCACACTACGATACGATTGCCGCGAAAAACTTGACTGTCAATGAACTTCTAACTCTCGCTTCCTTAGTTGAAAAGGAAGGGGCTAAAGATGAAGACCGCCGTAATATTGCAAGTGTATTCCTGAACCGTCTAAACTCAGGAATGCCTCTGCAGTCAAATATTGCTCTCTTGTATGCACAAGGTAAGCTCGGTCAAGAAACAACCTTAGCAGAAGATGCAGCAATTGATACTTCTATCGAGTCTCCATATAATATTTACTGGAAACCTGGTTTGATGCCTGGTCCAGTTGATAGTCCTAGCTTATCAGCTATTGAGGCAATACTTAATGCCAACTCAACGGATTATCTTTATTTCGTAGCTGATGTGACAACTGGGAAGGTTTATTTTGCAAATAATATTGAGGAACATAACCAGAATGTCGCTAAATATGTCAATGCACATTTACAGTGATATATAACTTTTTAAAACAAAATTATGTGGTTTACCACATAATTTTGTTTTCTTGAAAATATAATTAAAAGAAAAGGAAATAAAAATGGCAGAAAAAACATATCCAATGACCTTGGAAGAAAAAGAAAAATTAGAAAAAGAATTAGAGGAACTTAAACTTGTTCGTCGTCCAGAAATTGTTGAACGCATTAAAATTGCACGTTCCTATGGTGACCTTTCAGAGAACTCTGAGTACGAAGCAGCAAAGGATGAGCAGGCATTCGTTGAAGGACAAATCTCTACAATTGAAACTAAAATTCGTTATGCAGAGATTGTTAACAGTGACGCAGTAGCGGCAGATGAAGTAGCGATTGGTAAGACGGTCACCGTTCAAGAAGTTGGCGAAACAGAAGAGGAAGTTTATCATATTGTCGGTGCAGCAGGAGCAGATGCTTTTGCCAACAAGATTTCAAATGAAAGTCCAATTGGTCATGCCTTGATTGGTAAAAAGACCGGTGATGTTGTAACGATTGCAACGCCTGCTGGTAGCTACGATGTGAAGATAGTAAGTGTCGAAAAAACAAAATAGGGTGTAAGAGGGTCACAAGGCTCTCTTTTTTTATTTATGAAAAAGCGTAGGAATCATCTCTTAGTTGTAATATCTTTGTTTATTTATGTAGGTAGTGATTTCTAAATAATTGTTTATTTCGGGCATAAAAAACAACCACCCAGTTGGATGGTTGAATCGTTTATCTGGATCGTTGCTTGCCAGCGTTGCGCTTACTCTTTTTAGATGTTTTTTCTTCAATAATAGCTGAAGTCTTTGGAGTTACATCTTTCATGTTTGATTTGTAAGGCTTTGGAGGATTGTTTTTAAATTCTTCCTCAACTTTAGCACGGATGCGTGGTTTGAGCATGAAGTTTGTGAGAGCTTGTTGCACTAGTCCAACAATACCACCGATAACCCAATAGAGTGTAACACCGGCTGGTGACGACCATGAGAAAAGGACAATCATAAGCGGGTTCATAATGGCTAGATGCTTCATTTGCTTTTTCTGCTCTTCATCCATCCCAACTTGCATCAGGAGTGATTGGGCATAATAGAGAAGACCGGCTATAACAGTTAAAACAAGGCTGGAAGTACCAAGATTTATACCAAGGAAGTCTGCGTTGTTAATTCCCGGTGTATGACGAGCAGCAAAGAACAAAGCTGAGAAGAATGGCATTTGCATTAAGAGTGGCAGGCAGCCCAGTCCGCCAAACATGCTGACACCGTATTGTTTTTGAGCTGCAAAAAACTCTTGCTGGGCAGCTAATTGTTCTTCTTGAGAACTTGCGTTTTTCATTCGTTCTTGGATAGGTCCCAAGATCGGTTTGAGGTAGTTCATTTTCTCCGACTGGTAGGTAGACTTCCAAGATTGATAAATACCTAGCGGCATGATGATGAGACGCACAATTAAAGTGACAATGATAATGGCAAGACCGAAGCCTAATCCTAGGTTTTCAGCAAAGAACTTTATGAAGTAAGACATTGGTTGTCCGAAGAAATCCCAAACAAAGCCGACAGGATTTCCTTGCTTATCAGTCTGCACACATCCCGATAGAAATACAAGTGTTGATAAGGCTAGCGCCAGTAACTGGATTCGTTTATTCTTTTTCAAAATGATACATTCCTTTTTTACAATATACATTCTATTTTACTTTTTTTATGGGAAATATACAAGTTTTATCTATGGCTAACTTGAAAATCATGGTAATCTTCAAAATTGGCTAGTGTAATATCTAAGTAGTTGACCTTAGACATTCGAGAAGGTCCTTTACGAATTTCATGGATGAAATGGCTGAGTTTCTCTGAATGATTCGATTGAGCAAGAATAGTGACTGTTCCGTCTTCATTATTCCACACGCGACCATAAATATCTCCGATTTCTGTTGCAAGGAATTGAACAGACCAGCGAAAGCCAACACCTTGAACACGACCAGAAGCAATCATTTTTACCTTTCGCATAAGATTCTCCTTTTGACAAGAATTGTACTTTATTATATCATGATTGGGTAATACTCTTCAAGATACCTTCTGGTAGATTATGGCGTGTCCACTGCGTCAAGATCATTTACTTAGTTATAGTAGTGCTTGAATTTTTCCTGAAGAGTAAAAGAAAAAGGGGCAGTTATGGAAATTATTCGCTCAAAGACCAACAATTTGGTCAAGCAGGTCAGGAAATTACAACAGAAAAAATACCGTACCACCTCCTATTTGATTGAAGGGTGGCATTTGTTGGAAGAAGCTCTAGCAGCAGGAGCCAAGATTGAGCATATTTTGGTCTTGGAAGAATATGCTGATCGGGTTGAAGATTTGTCCAATGTGACTTTTGTTAGTCCTGAAATAATGCAGGATTTGGCGGATTCTAAGTCACCCCAAGGCGTTTTAGCCCAGTTAGCTTTACCTAGTCAGGAATTACCTGATCAGTTAATTGGGAAATTCCTGATTTTGGAAGATGTTCAGGATCCGGGTAATGTTGGGACCATGATTCGGACTGCTGATGCGGCTGGATTTGATGGAGTATTTTTGACAGATAAATCGGCAGATATTTACAATATGAAGGTGTTGCGCTCCATGCAGGGAAGTCACTTTCATTTGCCGGTCTACCGCTTGCCGATGGCAGCGATCGTTTCCAATCTTAAGACCAATCAGGTACAAGTACTAGCAACTACTCTGTCAAGTCAGTCTCTTGACTACAAAAAGCTAACACCTACATCCAGTTTTGCGCTTGTGATGGGCAATGAAGGTCAGGGAGTTTCTGATTTTGTAGTTCAAGAAGCCGATCAGTTGGTTCATATTGCTATGCCGGGGCAGGCAGAGAGCTTAAATGTGGCCATTGCGGCAGGAATCTTGATGTTTAGTTTTGTTTAAGTGAATTGGGCTAGAATGTGGTATAATAACTCAATGAGGTTAGGGAGTAGAGAATAAGGCCCTCCGTATCGGATGGCTGGATTTGACTCTCGTTACCACTGCACCGATGGAAGGGCTACGAGGTCTTTCATCTTCTATAAATATAGTTTAAAGGAGAATGTTATGAATAATGATTCATTTATTATCAATCAGGTGGATAACACTGCGCTAAACCGTTTCTTTGGGAAAATCTATGGCGTAGTTGCTATGGGAATCGGTTTATCGGCCCTTGTTTCTTTTTTGACTGTAACCGTTTTTCAAAGTTTTCTCTTTGCATTATTGCGTAGTGGTTCAATTATGTTGATGCTTATCATGATTGGACAACTTGCCTTGGTTGTCTCAGCTTCAACGATGGCTGCTAAAAATAGTCCTATGGCTTTCCCTATGTTTTTAGCCTATTCGGTGACTAATGGTTTGACAATCAGTATGGTACTGATGTTTTATACGAGTGAAACAGTTGTGTTGGCCTTTATCTCAGCAGCTCTTATGTTCGCTATTATGGCTGTGATTGGTATGACAACTAGGAAAAATCTTTCTGGTATGGCTCAGGCGCTACGTGCAGCTCTTTGGGGTATTATTATTGCGAGTGTACTTAATATCTTCTTCCGTAGTTCAGGTTTGAGTTTCTTTATGTCCATCATTTCTGTTCTTGTTTTTTCAGGTTTGATTGCCTATGATAACCAACGAATTCGTCAGGTTTTCGATCAGACAGGTGGTCATGTTGAGCAAGGATGGGTTGTATCTATGGCTCTCCAGCTCTATCTTGATTTCATCAACCTCTTCCTCAATCTTCTTCGTATTTTTGGTGGCTTGAGTAGAGATTAGTAAATAATAGCTAGAAAAAAGAGGCAACGCCTCTTTTTTCTATATCTAGTTTTTAAGCCAGAGCCCCCATAGGATCCCAAGGTGCTAAGACTTGAGGTTGTGCCTGATAGGCAGTCAATTCTTCCGGAGTGAGGAATTCTTTACGAACAACGATTTGATAGGTGTACTCGTCCATCCAGCTATCTGAGGCGACGAAATATCCTTTATCACCAACCTTGTCACCCCAGGAATTTTCTACCTTCCATTTTAGTGGATTGCCATCTGCATCCAAGTCAACACCAGTCAGAACCATAGCGTGTGTCATCAAGCTTTCAGAGTAGTCCAGTCTGCCTGCCTTATCTTGATGGAAGTGAATACCCAGGCTGGAAGAGAAGTCATAGGTATTAGTAGCCATGATACCTGTTTGGCGATTGCTACTTTGACCGACATCTGATCCAAACCATACAGATTCTCCTGCTTTAAGCTGAGCAATAGCTAGTTCCTTGAAACGGTTCATATCAAGGTTGAGATAACGGACTGCTGGTGCCCCGACAACATTTCCCAACAGCTCGACGGTATAAGATTGATTGTAAGGTTTGTCGGAAGTTGGGGCATTGATAATAGATACGTAGTCAGATAATTTCAAACCAACATACTTATTGTAAAATTCCTGAGGCGTCATGTTGGTGTCACGATGGTAGACGTTCTCCTTATCCCTGTAAGCAAAATCAAATGTTTGTGGTGGGAGTCCGAGATTGACAGCCAAGAAGTTAAAAATTTCTTGTAAGAGGTTTTCTTTTTTAGTTTGAACTTCTTGAGAAGAAGCACCGCCTGCAAGTAGATTACGTAGAATTTGTGCATCTTGACGGAGCAATTTATTTAAATATTGATTGAGTTCACGACTGGCACTTGATGAGATGGATTCGGGATAAACAGATTTTGGGACAACGCCATATTTTTCAAAAAGTGCAACAACCATATCCCACTGACCTCCATCTTGCTGAGGGGTGTCGAGGAGGAATTTTACCTTACGACTACCGATTTCTTGATCGGCAGTAGCGATAATCTGTTCTAGGAACCAGTTGGACTTTTCATATTTATCCCAGAAAAACGTGTGAGCCTGCGATAATTCAAAGTTCTCCAGTTTGAAATCTGAAATGAGCTTGTGGCGGAAAGTGTTGAGTGCAGCAAACATCCAACAGCGCCCAGAAGCCTTTTGGTTTGATACAGCGTCGTTAGTAAGATCAATTGAGAATACATAGTCATTATCAATAGTACTTTGACGTGTTTCCAAGGACTTCAATAAGCCGTTGTGGCTCACTGCATTTTCAGTTGCTTGAAAAGTTGAGTTTGCCAGATAATCAGCGTATAAACGCTTTGTAAATTCACGATTTAATGTCGACATAGCGACCTCCTTTTTGTTAATATTATTCATATTATAGCGCTCGTAATTTTTTTTGCAAGTGTTTGATGGAGTTATCAGGATACTATTCCTAGCTTATTTATGATATAATAGGAAAAATATGTTGATGAGGTAAAAAGGATGGCCAAGATACCATTTATTAGCAGAGAGGCGCTGGAAACTATTACCAATCAATTTCCGACCCCGTTTCATCTCTATGACGAGAAGGGGATTCGTGAAAAGGCACGCGCTTTACATGAAGCTTTTTCCTGGAACAAGGGCTTTAAGGAGTATTTTGCCGTCAAGGCGACTCCGACTCCTGCTATTTTGAAAATTCTTCAGGAAGAAGGATGTGGCGTTGATTGTGCTACGGATGTAGAAGTCCTCTTGAGTGAAAAACTGGGCTTTACAGATATTATGTTTACCTCAAATGATACGCAAGCGCAAGAGTTTGTCTATGCTAGAAAAGTTGGTGCTATCATCAACCTAGATGCTTACGAACACATTGATTTTTTAAAAAATGTGACAGGTATTCCTGAAACAGTCTGTCTCCGTTACAATCCCGGAGGTGTTTTCTCTCTTGGTACAGATATTATGGATCATCCAGAGGAGTCAAAATTTGGTATGACCAAAGACCAACTGATGGAAGGGTACAGAGACTTAAAGAATATGGGCGTCAAGGAATTTGGTGTCCATGCCTTTCTAGCATCCAACACAGTAACCAATGACTATTACCCAGTCTTGGCACGTCAGCTCTTTGAGTTAGCACTGGAAATTCGTGAGGAAACAGGTGTGACTCTGGATTTTATCAATCTGTCGGGTGGAATCGGTGTCAACTATCATCCAGATCAGGAACCAAATGATATTGCGACTATCGGTGATGGTGTTCGCAAAGCTTATGAAGAAATTCTAGCTCCAGTCGGTATGGGACATGTAAAAATCTTTACGGAGTTGGGACGTTTCATGCTGGCACCACATGGACATCTAATTACTAAAGTTCTTCATCGTAAGAAAACTTACAGAACCTATGTAGGTGTTGATGCCTCTGCAGCCAATCTCATGCGTCCGGCTTTTTATGGGGCTTATCATCATATTACCAACATTACGCATCCAGAGGCGCCGCTAGAACTTGTAGATGTAACTGGCTCTCTCTGCGAAAACAATGATAAATTTGCAGTCAATCGTAAAATGCCAAGAGCAGAAGTAGGAGATACCTTGGTTATTCACGATAGTGGTGCTCATGGCTTCTCTATGGGGTATAATTACAATGGTCGCCTGCGTTCAGCAGAGATTCTTTTGCAGGAGGATGGAACAGCCCGTATGATTCGTCGCGCTGAAACTCCGGAGGATTACTTTGCGACAATTTATGGTTTTGATTTTGACAGGTAAGTGTTGGAAAAGAATGGGGATTTTGTTATAATGGATATAGTGAAAGATTGCTCTCGAGCAATACCAACTGAACACTATTTAGAAGAGTCAGGAGATTGACAGATGAATTTAGGTTTAGCTATTTTACTTATTGTGTTAGCATTTGCGGGTGGTGTGGCCCTTGGGATTTACCTATCACGCAAACAAGTTGAGAACTACATTGCTGATAAGCCGATCTTGGATGAAAATGCCTTGCGTTTGATGATGACCCAAATGGGTCAAAAGCCAAGTGAAGCTAAGGTACAGCAGGTTCTCCGCCAAATTAAAGGTCAGCAAAAAGTAGCAACAAAGAAAAAATAATCTTCAATGAAAATCAAGCTGCCTTCGATAGTTCGAGGGGCTGTTGAAGGTAGAAAGTAGTACGAACATGGTTTGCATAGTGTTAAGACAGTAAGTTGCGCTCTTCCCACTTGAGCAAATGTTCATCGAATCTCTTAGCAGTATGTGAGTTTGATTTTCAAAGAGCATAAACAAACTGGGACTGGGATATTCATTCCCATGTCCTTTTTTGAGTACGAAAAGAAAGGCTAGTCAGTTTTTGACTATTCTCAGCACTATGGATAATCGACCAATTGGTTTTTTGGATTCGGGTGTGGGGGGGCTAACTGTTGCGCGTGAGCTGATGCGCCAGCTTCCCTATGAAGAAATTGTTTATATCGGTGATTCGGCTAGAGCCCCCTATGGTCCACGGCCGGCAGAACAAATAAGAGAATACACTTGGCAATTGGTTCACTTTCTTTTGACGAAGAATGTGAAAATGATTGTCTTTGCTTGTAATACTGCAACAGCAGTAGCTTGGGAAGAAATCAAGGAAAAACTTGATATTCCTGTTTTAGGGGTCATTCTCCCCGGTGCTTCAGCAGCCATCAAAGCTACTAAGACTGGAAAAGTTGGTGTGCTTGGAACGGTCATGACGATTCAATCGGATATTTATCGTGAGAAAATTCAGGTCCTCTCACCGGAAACGCAGGTAGAAAGTTTAGCCTGTCCTAAATTTGCTCCCTTGGTGGAGTCTAATAGCCACCAATCTAGTTTAGCTAAAAAGGTCGTTTATGAAACACTCCGTCCCTTGGTTGGGAAGGTGGATACTCTGGTTTTGGGTTGCACTCATTACCCCCTGCTTCGTCCCATTATACAGAATGCCATGGGCAAGGATGTTCAATTGATTGATAGTGGAGCTGAATGTGCGAGGGATATTTCCGTCTTACTCAATTATTTTCAGCTCAATCGCAGTCGGACAGAGTCTAATATCCAGCATACCTTTTATACAACAGCTAGTCCAGCAGCTTTTAAGGAAATTGCCGAAAGCTGGATGGGAATTGATATTCATGTGGAGCATGTAGAACTATGACAGAAAAAATTTATGAATATAGAGATGAGCACAATTGGTTTATTGGTAAGGCTTATTTTGCTAATTTATTTGCCAGTTTTGGTAACACAGGTAGAGAGCAAGAAATCAATCAACTGGGGCATCTTCTAGAACAACTCGTTCCAGCCAATTATGAAGAAGATGATTATCGGTGTGTACAGATAGAAGTTATTAAACTTCAGTCTG
Organism: Streptococcus ruminantium; assembly: GCF_003609975.1. Lineage (NCBI taxonomy): Bacteria > Bacillati > Bacillota > Bacilli > Lactobacillales > Streptococcaceae > Streptococcus > Streptococcus ruminantium. The sequence goes on along the minus strand of NZ_AP018400.1, from coordinate 1,582,955 downwards.
CCTTTAAACTCATTCAGTTTGCAATTGATGTGCTAAATGAATTGAATCACCGTCAGTTTAAGGTGGTCCAGCACCAGGGAGCTGTTCTTGTAACGGAAGGAGATAGGCTGCTCTTGGTCCATCTCCCTAAGACTGGTGCTAATATGAGAGCGTTCTTTGGTCAGGATAAGGGATTGGCTGGTGTTGGTGACACGATTTTGATTGCGACTAAAAATGAAGGAAAGACAAAGGAGTTTCGTAAATTCTTTGAAAGTTTTGGTTATCAGGTGGAAAATCTGAACAACTATCCTGATCTACCAGATGTGGTAGAAACAGGCATGACTTTTGAGGAAAATGCTCGACTGAAAGCTGAGACGATAGCAGCTCTGACAGGAAAGGTCGTCTTGGCGGATGATTCGGGGCTTAAAGTGGATGCCTTAGGTGGTTTGCCGGGAGTGTGGTCAGCACGTTTTTCTGGTCCAGAAGCGACTGATGAACTCAATAATGCCAAACTCTTGCATGAGCTTGCCATGGTCTTTGAACACAAGGATCGTTCAGCCCAATTTCATTGCACTCTTGTAGTGGCTGCACCAAATCGTGAAAGTTTGGTTGTAGAAGCGGATTGGGAAGGATATATTGGAATGGACTTGCGTGGTGAAAATGGTTTTGGCTATGATCCACTTTTCTTAGTCGGTGACACGGGTAAGACCTCGGCAGAATTAACCTTGGAAGAAAAAAATCGTATTTCCCATCGTGCACAAGCATTAGAAAAATTAGTGGAGGCATTTCCAGTATGGCAGGAGCAGGCAAAACAATTCTAGTCATGAGTGATTCTCACGGAGATAGAAAGATTGTAGAAGAGATTAAAAGTTATTACCTCGGTAAGGTGGACGCTATCTTTCATAATGGTGATTCAGAGCTAGACAGTCAAGATTCACTTTGGCAGGGTATTCAAGTAGTGAATGGTAACTGTGATTATTTGGGTGGTTATCCAGACCAACTGATTACCAAGTTGGGAGATCTTACCATTGCCCAAACGCATGGTCATCTTTTTGGAATTAACTATGGTTGGCAACGCTTGGATTACTGGGCGCAGGAGGTGGATGCAGATATCTGTCTCTACGGGCATTTACACGTGCCGGATGCAGAAATGCGCGGTAAGACTCTCTTTCTCAATCCCGGCTCAATCAGCCAACCTAGAGGATTGGTTAAGGAGTGTCTTTATGCTCTTGTGACGATTTATGCAGATCACTTTCATGTAGACTATTACGATCGACAACACACGCTTTACCCAGCATTGACAAAGGATATTTCAAGATGATTGCACGTGAATTTGAACAATTTTTACTAGCACAAGAAGAAACCTTTTTGACACCTGCGGATAAGTTAGCGGTGATTATTGATACCCATAACATTGATCACGCTAAACTTTTACTTAGTCACATGACTTACTCGCGGGTACCTGTAGTAACGGAAGAAGGTCAATTTTTTGGAACCATCGGCTTGACAGAGATTATCAAGTATCAGGCTGAGAATGAGCTGACAGATGATGAGTTGAATAAGGATATTTCCTTGATTGCAAGGACGGATGAGGAAACAGTTGGTCTTGATTACGAGTTAACTGAGGTCATGCGTAAGCTGGTTGATCAATCGTTCTTGCCTGTTTTGGGTGAAAATAGAGAGTTCATAGGAATCATCACTCGAAAATCTATTTTAAAGACCATCAATGCACTCTTGCATAACTTTCCCCTCGTATCAAAAGAAGGAAAAAAATGAATCAGGCCATTGAAGCATTTATCCAGAACAAAAAAGTGAGTTTGAATAGTCAGAAATCCTATACTTATGACTTGCAACAATTTGTCGCAACGGTAAAAGGAGATATTCATCAACAATCACTTTTACTTTATCAACAATCCTTAATGAGTTTGAAACCAGCTGCTCAAAAAAGAAAACGATCTGCTGTCAACCAATTTCTCTATTTTCTTTATGAGACAGGGCAGGTTGATCAATTTTATAAATTACAGACCGTGGTTGAGCCAGCTAGTGTCAGAAAGCGAGCGGAAAAAGAAGATCTATCTCTCCTATTTGTAGAAACTTCCTGGCTAGATGGTCAACGCATTGCCCTTTTGATGGCTCTTCTTGGACTAACACCAGGCGAAATAGCAGGGCTGACTAGTGAGAATATCAATCTAGAATTTCAGGTTTTGACCGTACAAAAAGGAAGTAGTAAGAGGGTCCTTAGTTTGCCGAGAGAAATTATTCCTTATTTGAGTGGGTACTTGTCTGGTTATTACCTATTCGATAAAAAAGGGAACACCTACTCGCGCCAGTGGTTTTTTAATCGGTTGACAGAATTTGTTCAATCAATCGGTAAAGCAAGCTGGACAGCTCAAAAATTGAGAGAGCAATATATTCTGGCCCAACTTGAACAAGGTCAGTCTTTGGATCAAATTGCCAAGCAATTAGGATTAAAAACAAGCATGAGTTTGGAAAAATTTAGATAATGGATATTAAATTAAAAGACTTTGAAGGACCTTTGGACCTCCTACTACACTTGGTATCCAAATACCAAATGGATATCTATGAGGTTCCGATTACTGAGGTTATTGAGCAATACTTGGCTTATATTGCCACTCTACAAGCTATGCGCTTGGAGATAGCGGGGGAGTATATGCTCATGGCTAGCCAATTAATGCTGATCAAGAGCAGGAGACTGCTGCCAAAAGTGATGGAGCAGACAGAGTTGGAAGATGATCCAGAAATGGATCTTTTAGACCAACTGGAAGAATACAGAAAGTTCAAGCTACTCAGTGAAAAGTTGGGTGAGCAACATGATGAACGGGCCAATTATTTTTCAAAAGCAAAGTTGGACTTGGTATATGATGATATCAGGTTAGCTCAGGATAAGACAGTTATTGATATTTTTTTAGCATTTTCAAAGGTTATGGCAGAAAAACAAGCCAGTCTGCGTCAGTCACATACGACCATTGCTCGTGATGAGTACAAGATTGAGGATATGATGGACTTTGTTCGTGGTTATTTTCAAAGTCAGTCACGCTTGGAATTGCGGCAACTTTTTCAAACCAGTCAAAATATCAATGAAGTTATTACTATTTTCTTGGCAACCTTAGAATTGGTTAAAGTTCATGAAATTGTTTTAGAACAAAAGGAAGCTTTTGGAGATATTTACCTAGTAAGGAGTGAAAATGAATTGCTTAGCTGAAATAGAAGTCTTGCTCTTTGTATCGGGAGAAGAGGGACTGACCCTGCGTAATCTAGCAGAGATACTTGAGTTGCAGCCGACAGCGGTAGTTCAGCAACTGGAAAAACTCAGTGAGAAATACATGGCAGATCATCAATCTGGTCTGTCTCTCTTAGAGTCTTCTAATCGTTACAAGCTAGTGACAAAAAAAGAATATGCTAATCTTTTGCGTACCTATGCCAAAACTCCTATCAACCAAACTATGTCACGAGCTCTTTTGGAAACCCTGTCCATCATTGCTTATAAACAGCCTATTACACGGGTTGAAGTAGATGATATTCGAGGGGTCAATTCTAGTGGAGCGATTAGTAAGTTGCAAACTTTTGGTCTCATTCGTGAAAATGGTAAAAAGGAAGTTTTGGGGCGTCCAAATCTATATGTCACGACGGAGTATTTTTTGGATTACATGGGAATGAATAGCTTAGAAGAGCTACCAGATGTGTCTGATTTAGACCTAGTTCAAGAAGAAACAGAGCTATTCTTAGAAAGAAATGAGTTAGAAAATGAGAATAAATAAATTTATCGCCCATGCAGGCATAGCCAGTCGCCGTAAGGCAGAAGAACTCATCAAACAAGGTCTTGTGACTGTCAATGGGCAAGTGATTCGAGAGCTGGCTACCATCATCAAATCAGGTGATAAGGTGGAAGTAGAAGGACAGCCGATTTATAATGAAGAAAAAGTTTACTATCTCCTCAATAAGCCACGTGGTGTTATCTCCAGTGTGACCGATGATAAGGGAAGAAAGACAGTGGTGGATTTGCTACCGACGGTCAAAGAGAGGATTTATCCAGTAGGTCGTTTAGACTGGGACACATCAGGTGTTTTGATTTTGACTAATGATGGTGATTTTACAGATGAGATGATTCACCCCCGCAATGAAATTGATAAGGTCTACTTGGCACGTGTCAAAGGAATCGCTAATAAAGAAGTTCTTCGTCCCCTAACACGCGGTGTAGTCATTGATGGTAAGAAGACCAAGCCAGCAATCTATGACATTATCAAAGTAGATCTTGTTAAGAACCGATCAGTTGTAGAATTAACCATTCATGAGGGGCGTAATCATCAGGTTAAAAAGATGTTTGAGGCCGTAGGTTTACAAGTGGATAAGCTATCCAGAACTCGTTTTGGGAATCTGGATTTAACTGGTTTGCGTCCTGGAGAGTATCGAAAATTGAATAAAAAAGATATTAGTAAGCTCCATACACTGGCTGTTACTAAGCCAGTCAAGAAGTGATGACTAGGCTTCTAATTGGGCTGGTTCGATTTTATCAAGCATTCATTTCTCCTCTCTTTCCGCCTTCCTGTCGTTACCGACCGACTTGTTCAAGTTATATGATTGAGGCTTTACAAAAGCATGGACTCAAAGGCTTTTTGATGGGACTAGCTCGTATTACTCGTTGTCATCCTTTTGCAGATGGTGGGGAAGACCCGGTACCAGATACATTTAGCTTAAAAAGAAACAAGCAGTAGCAACTCGGTTAGGCTTGCTTTTGTGGATATTAGACAGGCTATCTTTGACGATTTTAGAGCCTGCATAGCCCTTCGATGTATTGTTAACATTAGCTCCAACAGTCTAGGGATAGACTGTTGGAGGTTGGAGATAAAATGAACGCAGTTCGTGTCAAGTCAGTCTGGGGATAGACTGTTGGAGGTTGGAGATGAAATGAATGCAGTTCGTGTCAAGTCAGTCTGAGGATAGACTGTTGGAGGTTGGAGATGAAATGAATGCAGTTCGTGTCAAGTCAGTCTGAGGATAGACTGTTGGAGGTTGGAGATAAAATGAACGCAGTTCGTATCAGAAAATTCTAGATATAAGTCAGTACCTTCGTTTCTAAATATTGACTTTAAACTCCATTGCTCCATCTTAATCAGACAAGATAGTTTTTAATCATCTCAATAAGAATTACAGCAGAATAGAAGGAAATGAAGAGTTGATAAAAAATTTTTATGAAAATGTCAAAAAATAGAGGAAAACTCTTGATTTTCAGTCTTTTTTAAGCTACAATAATACCATGATTTCATTGATTTAACTCAAACCTGTTGTGAGTTAAGTGAATGAATCCTCATTCACCATGCTGTTTGCTGAGCTTGACTCCGGGCAGCGTGGCTATTTTTTTGTCTGGATAGAAGAGAGAAACTGTTATGAATATTGAAGAATTGTACTATAAAGAAGAAACAGCCAAGAATCATGTTGTTTTGTTTGAACCACAGATTCCTCAAAATACAGGGAATATTGCAAGGACCTGTGCGGCTACGAATAGTCCTCTGCATATTATCAAGCCTATGGGTTTTCCTATTGATGACCGTAAGATGAAACGAGCTGGACTTGACTATTGGGACAAACTAGATGTCCGCTTTTATGAGAATATAGAGGAATTTATGGATTATGCCAGCAAGCAGGGAACGGTTCACTTGGTATCCAAATTTGCAGCTAAAACCTATTCGGATGAAGTCTACAATGATGATTGTATTCACTATTTTCTCTTTGGACGCGAGGATAAGGGATTGCCAGAGGATTTCATGCGTAATCATCCTGAAAAAACTATCCGTATCCCTATGAATGATAAGCATGTTCGTAGCCTCAATGTTTCCAATACAGTCTGTATGATTGTTTACGAGGCTCTTCGTCAGCAACAATTTACTGGACTTGATCTAGTTCATACCTATAAGGAAGACAAGCTCAAATAAGACCAAATAGCACTCAAGACCTTGCATTTGCAAGGCTTTTTTGATATGATAAAGTAGTCTTCAGGGCAGGGTGAGATTCCCGACCGGCGGTGTAAGATGAGTATTTTATCATAAGGCTAGGTAGTGATTGAGATATATCAAGAGGAGCGAATATAGCCTTGTAATAAAATGGATTGTTGGCAGTCCGCGAGCGAAAGCAGATGTGGTTTGATTCCACAACCGACAGTATAGTCTGGATGGGAGAAGACGAAGTAGTAAGTTTTTTACTTACTTTTTTTGCCTTCTTCAATTTTAAAAAATTGGAGGATCCCTTATGACAAACATACGCAAAATGACGATTATCGCCATTCTCTCAGCAGTATCATTTCTGCTCATGTACCTGAAATTTCCTCTTATTCCAATAGCTAATTTCTTGGAAGTGGATTTTTCGTTAATACCAATTTTATTTGGTCTGCTTATTTTAGACACCAAGTCTAGTTTTGTCATCTTGTTGATGCGAACCTTACTTAAGTTGCTCTTGAATAATCAAGGGCCATCAACCATCATTGGCTTGCCGATGAATATTGCAGCGATGTCTGTCTTTATTTTGGCAGTAGCATATTTTTGGAAAAAGGATCAGCTGTTGAAAAATTATTTAAAGGCAGCTGTTGTTGCAACACTTGGCTCAACTCTGGTCATGCTGATTTTGAACTATGTATATGCCATCCCTGTTTATGCCGCATTTGCAAATTTTGATATTAAACAAATCTTAGGCTTGAGTAACTACTTTTTGCTTATGGTACTTCCTTTTAATCTCTTACAGGGAATTTTACTTTCGGTAGTATTTTATCTCTGTTACAAAGCAGCTAGACCTATTTTAAAGAAAGTTTAATCTTTGTAAGACGTTATATCCATGAAAAATAAACAAATCCATCTACGAAATGCTTCCTTTTTTGCTCTGGCCTTTGTTATTTTAGGCTATGTAGCAAAATTTTATCCAACTACTTTGACAGGTTTTGACTCAACTATCCAATCTGCTATTCGCGGAAATTTACCTAGTGGATTGACTCAGTTTTGGACAAGCATCACTGTTTTAGGGAATGTTGTAATTATCTTATCTATTAGTCTGATGGTAGCTGCCTATTTTTATTATTGCAGGAAATGGAAGGTAGAAGCTTACTTTCTTCTGGTCAGCTTTGCGGCTGTTGGAGTAGCATCAACTACTCTGAAATATGTCTATCAGCGACCACGCCCGAGTATTAACTGGCTTATTGATACCATTGGTTATTCCTTTCCCAGTTGGCACACTGCATCAACCATGATGATTGCAGGAGCAGTTGTTATGATAATCCATCAACGAATGAAGAGAGGATTGATCAAAACAATTTTTCAGACAAGCTTAATTTTTTTGGCCATTCTAGTGGCGGTATCCCGTATTTATATCGGTGTTCACTATCCAACAGATATTGTTGCTGGTTGGTTGTTGGCTTTGGCTCTTCTACAAGTCATGTACCCATTTTATGATCAAAAACGCTTTGAATGGCGTTTCCAAAGTAAGCAAAAATAGGAACAGTAGCTGTGTTGCTGCTATGTTGATATAAAATGAGCTTGGGACAAAAAGATTTTCAATTTTGAAAATCTCAATTATCAAGTCCTTGAGATTTATAATTGAACAAAAAAAGCGAACAAAACTAGTTTTCTGACAATCAGAATCTTGGTTTGTTCGCTTTTTATATATGAGATTGGACATTGTCCCAACCTCATTTTTTCTTGTCAAGAAATGGCAGTCTAAGTGTTGTTTGAAGTATGATAGCTAGGTATAGCTAAAACTGCTTCAAATATAGCTGATATAGATAAAGGAGCAAGCCAATGAGTTTATATTCATCGCTTCAGTTATCTTCTACCTATGGAGCAAATGCTTGATGGCTGTCTAGTTTTCCTCTTTTCACTCTCTGCCCATTGCATTGCATGCTGATTTTGTGCTGAAGAGTAACCGTTTGTCTTTACTCTTGATGTCCTTATTGAACAATGCCCACGAACAACTCAAATCATCTAAGGGGAAGCTGAAGATAGCTAAGTCAGAGCAAAAAACAGATCTTTCTTCCAAAAAAACGAGCAACCGTAACATGCTGATTAGCAAAAAATACAGTTGTTCGTTTTTCATCACTTGTATCCGATGGTGCACAAGTATTTTAGTTCTTTATAGGTCCTTGTGCAACAGCATCAATTGCATTTTTTATGGTTTGGGCGAAGAGTTCAGCACCATTGGTTTCAAGATTGAAGTGAACCAAGTCAGTATTGTACCAGATTGGAGGGTTGTCTTTTGCTACTTGATACCAGTCCGCAATCGAAATATATTCATATTTTTTTGCGAGTTCTTTTTCATATTGTCCTGTTTTGTAAGCAATGGAATTATCTGGTGCAAAGTTACCATCATAAGGAGTCACAAAAATCAAGCGGCGTCCTTTGGGAAATTCCTTGACTAGTTGATCCAAGAGTTCTTTATAATTCTCAGAAGTGTTGGTTCCTAGAGATACAACGATGGTTTCTCTCAAATTATTATTTTGTTTGTAAAGGTGAATTAAACGGGCAATTTCAGTTAGATTGCGACTGACAGTTCCGTCAATTTGTGCATCAGGAAGGACAGATTGAAGGGCAGTACTTGCCCGAACCGTGACAGAATCGCCGAAAATTGTCACCCCTTTTTGGATTTCAAAACTTGTAGCTTTGGCATTTTCAGCTGCTGAACGAGTGGTGTTGAGCTGGGTTTGGGCTTGATAAAGATTGCTGATGAGGCTTTCTTGCTCAAATGTTCCTAATTTCGGAGCAAATAAACAAACTCCTAGACCGATGACAGTAAATATTCCTAAACATCCAGTCACCCATTTTTTGTAAGGTCTGAGATCCAGGGGAAGATTAAAGACCATTCCAACTTTTCCTGCAATGTAGGGTTCTACAACGTAGAAGGAAATCGCTGCAAAGATTATAGAGAAAGTTAAAGATAAGATAGCGGCTATACCTGTACTCATCAACTGGGTAAAGATGACAAGCAGTGGCCAGTGAAAGAGATAGATACCATACGAGATAGCTGCCAAGAAAAGAATGATTCTTGGTTCGCTGACTTTTTGCGTTTTTTCATGGAGTACACGGGCAGCAAAAATCATGGTAGCTGTCGCAAGGCTGGATAGGAGGAAACCGATGAGATAGGTCCAAATAGAACTAAATCGGAGCGTGAAGAGGAGAATAAGCTCTACCCCTACCCCACCAGCGAATAGTCCCAATGTTCTTTTAGGGGTCAATTTTTGAACTTTTCGATGGAAGGAGCTGGTTGTATGGCTGATGCCAGTAATCGTTGCCAGAATACCTCCAAGAAAGAAGGGAAAAGTATGTGCAAAACTAGAGTAGTAAATGGACGAGAAGTTATCCACAAAGAAACTAGAGATGAACATGGTAAGGAAACTTAATGAGAACAGACTAACTGAGGTCAAGAAAATAGTTCCTCGGAATTGACCAATATTTTTAGAAATACGAGCCAAATACCAGACTAAACCAGCCCAGATAAGATAATATTGTACTTCAATAGCTAATGTCCAAGTATGAACAAAGAGATGAGGAGAAAATTGATTTTCATAGCTACCACCAGATAGAATCTCGAAGAAGTTGGTCATAAAACCAAGAGCTGCTGCGACCTGACTACCAATATTTGCCCTAAAATCAGAACGAATGAGCAAAGATAGAGGTAGGACCAGAAGAATCGTCAGGACCAAGGGAGGAAGAATGCGGTATAATCTTCTTCTGAGAAAGCCTACCAAATCAATTTTTTTATACTGGGCAAACTCATCAATGAGAAGGGCAGTGGTTAAATAACCAGACAAGGTGAAGAAGAGATCAACTCCGACAAAGCCTCCTGGAAAGTATTTAATGAAGAAGTGATAGAGCAAGACGAAGACTAGCCCGATAACGCGTATAACGGATAACCATTTAATTCTCATATTGATAAATCCCCTGTTTAAATATTCCTTCATAGGTGGCTTGTCCTTCGGTTGTCAGTTTGCCTTTACCTTCTGCATAGCCGTTTTTAAATTCTCCGGTATACACCCAACCGTTTGCGGATGTATAGGTTCCTTTACCATGAAAAATCCCATTTTTAAACTGCCCCTCGTAGACATCTCCATTTTCAAATGTCAACTTTCCTTGCCCATTCATTTTATTAGCAACAAGGTAGCCGTTATAGCGCAGGGCGCCATTATGGAAAGTCATAGCCTGCTTCGTTCCGATTCGTCCTGTAAAAACGGAGAGAGCGCAGAATAAGATGATGAGGAGGGCGAGTATTTCGAGTCTCTGCCGGGTAAAATAGTTACTAATCTGTTGTTTATTGAGACTAGGTAATTTGAACTCTTTCATAGTTTTCAACTTTCGATAGGATTAGATTGACTGATTTCATCAGTTCTACTTAGCATACAGCAAGAAATTGTCAGTTCAGTCAGGATTAGTTTACCATTTTTTTACAAATATTACAAAAATATTACGCAAAGAATCTTAAAATTGCTAACCTACTTCAATCTCTTTATCCAGTTTTTACACCCTTCTGTCACCATGGCATAGGTCTCATCAAAGTTTCCCGTGTACCAAGGGTCAGGGACGGATTTTTCTGCGAATTGGAAAATTTTACTTTTTGCAGAGTCGGGTGCCATTTTTTTCAAGTCAAGAACATTATTGTGATCCATTCCGATGATAATATCGAATTGTTCAAAATCTGCTTGACTTATTTGTTGTGAGGTTTTGCTTGCATCATAGGGGATGTTATGCTTTTTGAAAATTTTTTGAGTACCAGGGTAGACGGGGTTTCCATGTTCCCAACCGGAAGTAGCGCGACTTTCAACATGGAAGTGATCTGTCAGATGCTTCATGACAAACTCAGCCATTGGACTACGGCAGATGTTCCCTAGACAAACAAAAACAATTTTCTTCATGATGTATCCTTTCTTTGCAGAAGAAAAGGCAACCGAAGTCACCCTATCTAGTTATTTGTCTTCTTTATCAAGGGCATTTTTGATACCTTTCACTGCCCCCTCGAAGCCTTCTTTTGCATCTTCTACTAATTCTTTTGCTTTACCAATTCCTTTTTCGACAAGTCCTTCCATTTCGATTTCCTTATCGCCTGTCAGTTTACCGATTCCTTCTTTTACGGAGCCGGCTAGCTGTTCTAGTTTTGCGCCAAATTTTTCTTCTGACATAAAATCCCTCCTTCTCAATAGACGGGTGTGATGGTTTTCGTGAGATGGAAAACCATATATTACTTATGTTAGTAGTGTAACTCATATAAGCTAATATGGCAAGTGATTCGCTTGCATGCAGGGAGGATATATATTTTGATGTCTTACCTGATGGCTATTGCTTGCAAATTTTTATTTTTTTATTTATAATAATTATAAATAAAGGAAAGGGTGATGAATAATGAAACAAAATTACTACCAATCTCCAGCAGAAATTGCTTCTTTTAGCCCGCGTCAGTCAGCAGCATTGGTTGATTCCAAGGCGGTTCTCAATCAGGCTGTAGCTGATTTATCTGTCGCTCATTCTATTCTTCATCAAGTTCATTGGTACATGCGTGGTCGTGGCTTCATGATTTGGCATCCGAAGATGGATGAATATATGGATGAAGTAGACGGCTACCTTGATGAGATGAGTGAACGTTTGATTACACTAGGCGGTGCTCCATTCTCAACCCTCAAGGAATTTAGTGAAAATAGTCAGCTTAAGGAAGTACCGGGGGATTACAACTTATCTTTGGAAGAACAGCTTGAGCGTGTGGTGACAGTTTTCCGCTATTTGGCAGATTTGTTCCAACGAGGTTTTGATGTTAGTGATGACGAGGGTGACAGCGTGACTAATGACATCTTTAATGTTGCGAAGGCTAGCATTGAAAAGCATATTTGGATGCTTCAAGCAGAACTCGGTCAAGCACCTGAATTGTAGGAAATAGATGAAAAAGAGTCTGAAACTAGATGTCAAGCCCCAGATAAAATGGACAGTTAAAAAAGTTAGGTGTTTAGAAGGTATGCTTCCCTAAATTCTAAGGGAGTCATACCTTTTAATTTTTCTTGTGGTCTGTGGTGATTATACCAGTCAATGTATTCCCTGATTTGATGGACGAGGGTTTCTTTATTCTCAGGTGGAAATAGTCTCAAGGACTCACTCTTCAAGTGAGAAAAGAAATTCTCACATACTGCATTATCATAACAATTTCCCTTGCCAGAATGAGATATGGTCACACCATATTGGTCTAATTTTCGGAGATACTGTTGATTGGTATATTGAAAACCTTGATCAGAATGCAAGACACAAATGTGTGTGGCATCCCAATTTTCATTGAAGACGAGGTCTAAATTTTCAAAAACGAGCTGATTATCGTTATAATCTGAAAGAGTATATGCTAGAATAGAGTTGTCATAACAATCTTTTATGACGCTAAGGAACATCCTTCCCTGTTTGTGGTAAACATAACTGACATCCGTTGTTAGTTTCTGGAGAGGACGTTCTGCTTTAAAGTTTCGGGCAAGCACGTTGTAGTGGACGTGTCTTGCCTTTTCATTTATCTCACGCTGTGTGCAAGAATGATAGCGTTTCTTTCGAATTGGCGACTTCAAACCCAGAATACGCATATAGCGTAGGACAGTTTTAGGATGACAGAAAATATCGTATTTTCTTCTCAGTTGATAACAAATGAAACGATAACCTTTCTGAGTCTCATTAAAAATAGCTGTAATGACCTGTGCTAGGTCAGGGTTAAACCGCTTGTGTTCAGGTTTTCCATTGCTTAACCAGAGGTAGTATGATGACCTAGGGAAACCCAAATAGGCACATAAACGGGAGATGGAATAACGTTCTTTCAATTGTTCAACGACTTGATAAAGGTGGACTCTTCTCACTTTCTGAGGAGAGTCCTTAAGGTTTTTAAAATGTCATTCTCCATACGAAGAAAGGCATTCTGTTCCTCTATTGTCATTTATCAAGATTGGTTGATTTTGGGCGACCAGTGGACTTCCTACCTCGTAAATCCTGTGTGAGTAAAACAGGGTCTTCTCGGTATTTTCTTGTCCAAGTTAGAACCTGGCCGTCTGATTTTAACCCATATTTTTTGACAATAGAAGGCATCCCTCCGCTCTTTCCACTGAGGTAGTCTTCCACTACCTGTATTTTGAACTCGGGTGGATAGTTGGTGAACTTGCTTCCTTTTTTGGCCATGAGAAAAGAACCTCCTTATAAGAACAGTATACAACTTTTTTATACTGTCCATTATAAGTGGTTCTTTTCAAGATGGCTCTTTTTTCTATGCTATCATTTCATGTGACATTTGTCATTTCAAGTCATGACAAAGGTTTCTAGTAAAGATTGAACGGCTAGATTATACTAAACGTGTAGAATCTATCAGGTATGTAAGGAGAGAGTGATGAGGACAGTTTTTGGGGCGGTACTCTATTTTACGGTAGCGCTTATTTTGATTTATACTTCCTGTACTTTATTTGGAAATGGAGTTTTTATTGTTGATAGTTTGTTTTGGTCAGTGCCAGCCGGCCTTATGATCAGTTTGGTTGCTAGCATAATCTGTAAGGAGAGAGTTGGATGATTAGTGTAAGTCAGATAGAAAAAGTTATCAAGGGACGGACGATTTTGTCCGATATTTCTTTTGAAGTTAGGAGCGGAGAATGTGTTGCTTTGATTGGTCCTAATGGTGCTGGTAAGACAATGCTCCTATCTTGTCTTTTGGGTGATAAGAAAGTTTCCCGAGGACAGGTTTTACTAGCTGGTCAGGATCCACAAACTAAAGCTAATAGGGAAAGGGTAGCCGTTTTGCCTCAAGACAATGCTATTCCAACGGATTTGAAAGTAAAGGAATTACTTCGTTTTTTTCAAGCCATTTATAAGGATAGTTTGACAAATGAGGAAATTGACAGCTTGCTCCGTTTTTCCTCAGAACAAAAAAATCAACTAGCTGGGAAGCTATCAGGTGGTCAGAAGAGACTCCTAGCTTTTGTGATTTGTTTGATTGGCAAGCCCAAACTGCTTTTCTTGGACGAACCAACAGCAGGTATGGATACATCAACTCGTCGACGTTTTTGGGAGATAGTCCATGAGCTCAAGGAGCAAGGAGTAACTATTTTCTATACTAGTCACTACATTGAAGAGGTAGAGCATACAGCAGAACGGATTTTGGTTTTGCATCAGGGCAAGCTCTTGCGTGATACGACACCATTTGCTATGCGGAGCGAGGAACGAGAAAAGGAAGTAACCTTGCCAATTGCTTTTATAAGTGTCGTAAAGAAGCTGGCAGATATTAGAGAAGTGACCTATAAACAAGATACCGTCAGCTTTAAAACGAGAGAAATCGAGAAAGTTTGGGCTGGCTTACAGAAAGCTGGTTGTCGGATTTCAGATTTGGAAGTGCAGAATAAGACCTTGCTTAACAGTCTATTTGATGAAACAAAGGGGGAAGAAAAGTGAAAGCTCTGTTAGCAATTGAAAGCATTAAATTACAACGGGATTTGGGAACCTTCCTACTTTCGGTAGGGATGCCAGTCATCTTTTTCCTCATCTTTTCCTCAATAGTACAATTTAATGATCCCAACATGCAAAAAAACTTTATCCAATCCTATATGCTGACGATGACCAATTTTTCTATGTCAGGCTTTGCCCTCTTTACTTTTCCTATGATGTTAGCGGAGGATCGTAAAAATAGTTGGTTAGTTTTTCTTCAGCATTCTCCTTTATCCACATGGAAGTACTACGTATCTAAGCTTTATCGAGTCTTTCTTTGTTTTCTTATGTCCATTTTCATCGTTTTTGCGGTTGGAGGCCTAATCAAAAAGGTGAAACTATCCGTTTGGGGATGGAGTGTGTCAGCAATTCTCCTTCTCCTAACCTCGGTAGTTTTTCTAGCTATTGGCTTACTCTTGGCACAAATCCAGTCAGAACAAACCATGTCTGTAGTGAGTAATCTACTTTATTTTATTCTAGCAATTCTCGGAGGTTCTTGGATGCCTGTCCATACTTTTCCAGAATGGGTACAAAAGATTTGTAGATTAACACCAAGTTACCATGTCAATCAGCTAGTAGTCACCTATGCTCAGAACAGTGAATTTTTATGGAAGTCCTTGCTTATTGTACTAGGATATGCGATAATTTTTCTAGTAATAGCTCTCTTTTTCAGTAGAAAGAGCCAAGTCAAGTGAGGTTCTATGAAATTTTTCACTATATTTGAGAAGAGAAAGATATCGCCCATGTTTTTTGTAGGCATGGTCTTTCTTTATTTTCCTCTTTACTATTCTCAGTATTCTCCTAATGCAGTGCTAATAGTGGTATCAACGATTCTCTTTGCTCTGTTCTATTGTTCGCTCTTTTATACTAACCACAAACTTTATTCTATGCTGGCCTGGTTTTATATGATTGGCTATATTGCCGTTATGAGTTTTGGTAGTAATCTGCAATTTTCCCTCTTTCTCTTTAACCTATCTAATATGCTTGCCTGGCACTATAAAGAGGATAGATGGTCTTACCGAACAGTTTCCTATACGGCGTTATTGGTAGCTATTTTGCTTTGGGCCTCCTTTGGACCTGTCGTTTTTGAGATTCGTGCTTTCATTTTTGTCCTTCACTTTTTCGGTATTGCCTTATTGTTATTTGAACGGATGGAGGCTAAGCGAGAGGCCATGAAAAAGCGATTACAGGAGCAAAATGCCTCTATCAATCTTTTACTTGCTGAAAATGAGCGTAATCGTATCAGTCAAGATCTACACGATACATTGGGGCATGTCTTTGCTATGATGTCGGTCAAGGCGGAATTAGTTCGGACTCTCTTGGAACACCATCAGGTGGAACAGGCTAAAAAAGAAGTAGCCGACCTTCAAACCCTAGCAAAAGATTCTATGTCTGATGTTCGCCAGATTGTTCAGTCTCTTAAGCAACATACAATAGCAGAGGAATTGCAGATCTTGCAGCAGATGCTAGCCTTGGCAGGAGTGGATTTGGTCGTTTTTGATAGGGAAATAGCAGAGCAGTTGAGTATGCTTGTCCAGAATAAATTAGCTATGGTGTTAAGGGAGCTAGGTAATAATCTGCTTAAACACAGCAAAGCCAGTAAGTGTTATCTGACTTTTGAACGAGAGAAACAGGGACTTATTTTGAAGTACGAAGATGATGGAATTGGCTTTACCCAACTCAAAGGCAATGAGTTACATACTATTAGAGATAGGCTGGTAACGATTCAGGGAAGGTTGGATTTTCTTTCTCTTTCTAATCCTACTCGCCTGTCCATTCGAGTACCGATTGAGGAGGCATCAGAATGAGAATCTTGGTTGCAGAAGACCAGTCGATGTTGCGAGACGCTCTCTGTCAGCTCCTGAGTTTTCAGGATACGGTGGCAGCTGTTTTACAGGCTGAAAATGGGAATCAAGCCATTTCTATTTTGAAAAAAGAGCAGGTTGATGTGGCGATTTTAGATATTGAAATGCCGGAAAAGACAGGATTGGATGTGTTGGATTGGGTGCGCGATCAAGCCCTACCCGTCAAGGTTATCATGATGACGACCTTCAAACGACCAGGCTATTTCGAGCGAGCAGTCAAAGCAGATGTTGATGCCTATGTACTCAAGGAGCGCTCGATTTCGGATCTCATGCAGACCATTGATACAGTCCTAGCGGGGAGGAAAGAATATTCTCCAGAGTTGATGGACATCCTCTTAACCCAGCGTAGTCCTTTGACAAAGCAGGAAACTCACTTGCTTAAATTGGTGGCGGATGGATTGTCCAATAAGGAAATTGCAAACCAGCTTTACCTGTCCAATGGGACTGTTCGCAATTACATGACGGGTATTCTATCTAAACTAGGCGTGGAAAACCGCATTGCTGCCACTAAAGTTGCAAAAGAAAATGGGTGGCTCCAATAGAGGCCATTGGAAATACGAATTGCCATTCAACTGCATGCAGACCAGTCCTGTCAAAGTTGATAAAATCGTAAGCTATCAGTGGATTACATTCTTAGAACTGTTGAAATAACAGCCTTTCTAAAATTTTTTTATTTTTTGACAATAAAGATAAAAGAGTGAGGAGCTGGCTTAGGACGGACCGTTTCTTTTATTTTCTTTGTTATAAAAGTTGAAGATAATATCAGCTAGTAAGGCATTCAACGTATTTGGATTCATCCATATACGTTTATTTTTGTATTGAAAAAATCCTGATATTTTGCTAAAATTTTTCTATGAAAAGACTTTATGATGTGCAGCAGTTGCTCAAGCGCTTCGGAATTATTGTCTACATGGGAAATCGCCTCTACGATATTGAGATGATGCAGATAGAGCTTAATCGAGTCTATCAGGCTGGTTTGTTGGAGCGATTAGAATACATGGAAGCCGATCTTGTTTTGAGACGAGAGCATCGTTTAGAATTAGAGTATCAACAATCGAAGGAGAGGCATTGATGGAAACATTGTGGATGATTTTAGTATTTTTAGTTCTGTTGGGAGCATGGATGGGATTTAATTACTGGAGATTGCATCGAGCAGCTACAGTGATTGATAATGCTGAGTTTTCGGAAAAAATTCATGCAGGTCAGTTAGTTGACCTGCGTGATCCTAATGAATTCCGTAGAAAACATATCTTGGGAGCCCGCAACATTCCTTATCAGCAATTAAAACAAAGTACAGCAGCTCTTCGTAAGGACAAACCAGTTTTAATTTATGAAAATGATCGTGGTCAGTTGGTGACACCTGCGGCTCTTCATCTAAAAAAACAAGGCTTTAATGAAATCTATATCTTGAGTTACGGCTTAAACGGTTGGAATGGCAAAGTGAAAACTGCCAAGTAGTAATGGTTGCTGGATAGTCGTTTTTTCATAAATGGTAGGACAGATAAGGACAAAAGTATGGAAAAGAAGTTTGAAAGATTGTCGTGGACTGAGATTGGTATCATTTCTTTTATGGGACTCGTCTTATTGATTAGCCTAGCAGTTAGCTGGCATAAGAAGTCTCAAACCTCAAGCGGCGAATCGACTATTGCTCAGCAAGCCCCCACCATTCAAAAAAAAGCCACAGATACCTTAATCCAAGAAGCTGAGAATGCTGTAATCGTATTAGAAGGTACACAGACTGAGGAAAAATTACTTGAAGCTCAATTTGCTGTAAATAAATTAAAGGATGTAAGTAAGAAAGAAGCGTTGCAAAAACGGATTAATCAAGTAAAAGAGCTGGTCGGCCAGCAAACAGATAGCCAAAAGCAAGCTAAGCTAAAAGCTGAATTGGCTAAAGCAGAAGCGGCAAAAAAGTTAGAGGAACAGAAAAAAACTGCTGAAAGCGAAACCGAGCAATCAACGACTGCTTCTGAGAAAGAAACTCGTCGCCAAGGTTCCTACTCAGTACCAGTTCAGAATACCTACCGTGGGCAACAACCACCTCTTACTACAGAGAATCAGCAGCAAATCAACTCATCAGATACTAGTACAAATTCTCCGGTAGAGTCCAGCGAAACGGCACCGGCGGAGGAGTCTGTAAATTCTTCTGCTTCAATTGAAACAGAGACCACGCCCCAAACGAGCGAAACATCAGAAACTGAACACTTGACAGATCCAAATATAACAACGGATAATCCTTAATAACACAAGAGCGAGACTGAACTTTTAATCCGGTCTTGCTCTTTTAAATAAATAACTAGTTCAAGGAGTAAGAAGGTAGCAATAGCCTAGAAAACAGAATGCTGAGACAAGACGAAACTGTTTTGTGGATTTTAGCCGTAGCATCTTATTCTCTTACTTTGTAGCTCAGTTTTAATCCGTCATTACCTCAAATTATTAGCCTCAACTTTTTAGGTAAATAACTGTCTCCAGTTATCCGGAGTATATTCCTACTCTCACCTTTCAAAACTTCCATAAAATCGTTTTCCGAATCTATCCTTATCTAGCTATCAGTCTACACAAGGACAAGTTTGAGATTAGTCATCTGTCCAATGTTGTATAAATAAAAACTGTTGACAGTTGTTTCACAAAAGAAAGACTTTCCTTTCTCTAGGAATTAGTAAGAAGTCTATGCTTGGGTTTAGCAGTTATCTCTATTTTTTGCTATAATAATCTTTATGAGAATTGTATCAGGTAGTTATGGTGGAAGAAGATTAAAAACCTTGGACGGCAAAATAACAAGACCAACCTCGGATAAGGTTCGTGGAGCCATGTTTAATATGATTGGTCCCTACTTTGATGGCGGTCATGTCTTGGATCTTTATGCAGGGAGTGGTAGTTTATCTATCGAAGCAGTTTCACGGGGGATGGCATCGGCAATTCTAGTCGAGCGGGATCGTCGAGCGCAAGCCATCATTCGTGAAAATATCGCTATGACAAAGGAAGAAACTAAATTTCGTCTTTTGGCGATGGAGGCAAGTCAGGCCTTATCCAGTCTGGAAGGTCCGTTTGACTTGGTTTTTCTAGATCCTCCTTATGCCGAACAGGAGATTGAAGTCATGGTGACAGAACTTTGTCAGCGCCAGCTCTTATCAGAAGATGTCATGGTGGTTTGTGAGACGGATAAGGCGGTTTCTCTTCCGGAGGAAATAGCAGAGCTAGGTATTTGGAAGGAAAAAATTTACGGAATTAGTAAGGTGACAGTGTATGTCAGATAAGATTGGAATGTTCACGGGTTCCTTTGACCCAATTACCAAGGGGCATGTAGATATGATTGAACGAGCTAGTGGTCTTTTTGACAAGCTCTATGTCGGTATTTTTTTCAACCCTAATAAAGTCTCTTTATTTACAGGGAAAGAGCGTTTGCGCCATCTTCAAACAGTCTTTGAGAGAAGTCCAAACATAGAAGTTTTTTTGGCAGGTCAGCAACTGGTTGTTGATATGGCTCATGAACGAGGTGTCACCCATATCGTACGTGGTCTGCGCAATAGCATTGATCTAGAATATGAAGCTAATTTTGACTATTTTAATCATCAGTTAGCGCCAGATATTGAGACAATCTATTTGATTTCAAAGCCTCAATATCGCAATATCTCTTCAAGTCAAATTCGTGAGCTGATACAGTACAAACAAGATATTAGTCCCTATGTACCATCTTTTGTTAGTGAGGAAATAAAAAAGAATGAAAAAAAATAGAAAACTACTCTTAATCACATCCATTGTTTTAGGAACTCTTTTGATTTGGTTTACTGTCTTTGTTCCCCTACCTTATTATCTAGAAAGTCCTGGAGGAGCTGCTGATATTCGTCAAGTATTAACAGTAAATAATCAAGTAGACGAGAAAGAGGGATCTTACAATTTTACTTATGTGTCTGTTCAGCAAGCTACAGCTTTGCAACTGTTAGCAGCCCAGTTTGACCCGCATACAAGTGTGCGATCAGCCGAAGAGATGGCAGGTGGTGCCAATAGTGCAGAGTACTTCCGTATCGCTCGCTTCTACATGGAAACTTCACAGAATATGGCCAAATACCAAGGATTAACCTTGGCAGGAAAAGAAGCGAATATGAAGTTCTTTGGCGTATATGTTCTCAACTTGGCAGAAGATTCTACTTTTAAAAGTATTCTTAATATTGCTGATACAGTTGTTAGTATCAACGGAAAAACCTTTGAATCATCACCAGATTTAATCAAGTATGTTAGTGGTTTAGAATTGGGCAGTGATGTTACAGTTGGCTATATCAGCGATGGGGAAGAAAAATCGGCCAAGGGTAAGATTATTAAATTAGCTAATGGTAAGAATGGTATTGGAATTGGTCTTGTTGACCATACGGAGGTTCAAAGCTCAGTTCCAATTGATTTCCAAACAGGTAATATAGGTGGACCAAGTGCAGGACTGATGTTCACTTTAGCTATCTATACTCAATTGGCAGATCCTGATTTGCGCGATGGACGGATGATTGCAGGAACGGGTACCATAGAAAAAGATGGTAAGGTTGGAGATATTGGTGGAGCAGATAAAAAGGTTTTATCAGCAGCTAAAGCGGGAGCAAGTATCTTCTTTGTCCCAAATAATCCAGTTGATGAAGCCATTTTGAAGCTGAATCCAAATGCCAAAACTAATTATGAAGAAGCGAAAGAATCGGCTGAGAAGGCGGCTGTGGATATTGAGATTGTCCCTGTCCAGACTGTTCAAGACGCTATTGATTATCTTAAGAAGACAAAGAGCGAGTAAGTCGCTCTTTTTTTATTATAACTGTCAGAATTTTCTCCTAAATGTCAAAGCAGAAGCATTTCAATCTGAATCATGTTATAATGATAAGGTTAGGAACAAAAGTATAAACATTCCATAGATAGGAGGACAAATGAAAAAAGAGATTTTACCTGAAATGTATAATTATAATAAATATCCAGGTCCAAGCTTTGCCCGTGTCGGAGACAAGGTTGTAGCCGAAAATATTGAATTAGACTTGTTAGAAGATTATAAAGAAGCCTTTGATCAGACAATCTTTGGTCAACGTTTTTCACAACTCATGCTCAAGTTTGACTACATCGTAGGCGATTGGGGTAATGATCAGCTGCGCTTAAAGGGTTTTTATAAAGATGATAAAAACGTAAAGCATGATTTAAAAATCAGCCGATTAGATGATTATTTGACAGAATACTGTAATTTTGGTTGTGCCTATTTTGTCTTAGCAAATCCGAATCCACAGGAATTGCCAGTAGAAGTGGAAGAAAGACCACGTCGCAGGCGTAACCGGAATCGTAGCCGCAATCATAATCAGCCGTGGACGGATTCCGTTGGACCAAAAGAGAATAGAAATAGTCGCAGCGAGAAGCAGAAAAAAAGCAAACAACAAGGGAAGCAAACGGATCAGTCTCGTCACTTTACTGTTTACCGTGATAAAAAATCCAACAATGCGAAGCAAAATCAGGCGGAGCGTTTCCAGAAACGTGATCGCAAACAAGATAAGCGTGAGATGAATGAGGCTAAGCGTAGCTTTGTCATCCGACAAAAATAGGGAGAAATATGAAACCATCAATTTATGCTTTTAGTCAGGCCAATCTTGTCGATTGGATGTTAGAAAATGGGGAAAAGAAATTTCGTGCTGCTCAAGTTTGGGAATGGCTCTATCGCTTGCGTGTTCAATCTTTTGCAGAAATGACCAATCTACCTAAGTCCTTGATTGAGAAGCTGGAAGAGCATTTTGTTGTCAATCCCCTCAAGCAACGGATCGCCCAAGAATCAAAAGATGGTACGATGAAATACCTTTTTGAATTGCCGGACGGTATGCTGATTGAAACTGTTCTTATGCGCCAACATTATGGTTTATCAGTCTGTGTAACGACTCAGGTGGGCTGTAATATTGGCTGTACTTTCTGTGCTTCTGGTCTCATTCCAAAGCAGCGTGATTTAAATAGCGGTGAGATTGTTGCTCAAATCATGTTGGTGCAAAAATATTTGGATGAGCGAAATCAACATGAACGTGTGAGTCATATTGTCGTGATGGGAATTGGTGAGCCGCTTGATAACTATGACAATGTTATGACCTTCTTACGTGTGGTTAATGATGATAAGGGACTGGCGATTGGTGCCCGTCATATAACGGTTTCAACATCCGGTTTGGCACCAAAAATCCGTGAATTTGCTCGTGAAGGAGTTCAGGTCAATTTGGCAGTATCTCTTCATGCGCCAAATAATCACTTGCGCTCCAGTATCATGCGCATCAACCGTAAGTTTCCAATTGAAGTCTTATTTGAGGCGATTGAAGACTATATCAAGGTGACCAACCGCCGTGTGACCTTTGAATATATCATGCTCAATGAGGTCAATGACGGAGTGGAACAAGCTCAGGAATTGGCTGATTTAACGAAGAATATCCGTAAGTTATCTTATATCAATCTGATTCCTTATAACCCTGTTAGTGAGCATGACCAGTACAGTCGTTCAACTCCTGAGCGTGTGAATGCTTTCTATGATCGCCTCAAGAGAAATGGTGTGAACTGCGTCGTTCGTCAAGAACACGGTACGGATATTGATGCTGCTTGTGGGCAACTACGTTCCAATACGCTTAAAAAGGACCGTGAAAAGATGCGTGCTCGTATCGCTGCAGCCAAGGCAAAGGCGGGGATCAGAGCATGAGACGATTCTTTAAGGCAGATGGTAGTCTGACTAAGCTAGGAAACTGGACTTGTACATCTTTAGCTGGAGCTTACGCTCTGGCTATTGCTTTACTTTGCTTTCTTCCCCAAAACTTGTACCCTCAGTACAAGGACTTTTCCACACCAGGAATTATTCAGGTTGGCCGACTTTACTTCTTGCCTACTCCCTTCAATAGTATCATCAATGGTGATAAGGTAGATAGTCTAGCCAATTTTGGCTGGATTGTTCTACAAAATATGACAAATATCTTCCTCCTTTTCCCTTTGGTTTTTTTGCTCTTATTTCTATGGGAAAAATGGCGGAGCCTTCGAGCAGTTACTATTTATACTTTTTGCATCAGCCTTTTTATCGAGTGCATGCAATTGCTTCTGGATCTTTTGATTGATGCCCAACGTGTGTTTGAAGTAGATGATCTTTGGACAAATACATTGGGTGGAGTTCTTGCCTACCTGACTTATAAATGGATAATGCAACGCGGTAGATTTTCGAAATAACTTTGATGGTTTGTAGTGTTCAAGTCATAAGTTCTTAGGACTTGTGGGGAGACCTCCACCTATAAGTTTTACGAATTGTCAGTTTTTAAGCAAGCAGAAGATAGTACTGAATCTTTTAGTCAAGGATTATCAGAAAAAATGAACTGAATTTTCAAATTGTTTAGAAAATTTCAAAAAATAACTTGACCTTTTTCTTTTTCTAACGTATAATCATATATAATCAGTAGAAGTAATAAATAGATTGTCTATAGATAACCTGTGGTTGGTGTAACTAGATGGCAAGAGTTTATGAAATAAGCTGAAGCCAAATGAGCAGTTGTATCCATTTCTAAGAGTTATAGATTTGGGTAAGCAAATTTGGTTCGAAGAACTCGAAACACTGAGAATTCGGTCCTCACACCTTTCCCTTATCGTGCGCCTCCTTTTTAAGGAGAAACCTATGGATCTTTCTAGTCAAGGTTCATAAGTGGGTGGTACCGTATCCATTGGTGTCCTCGCGGGAAAAGCCTGCGAGGGATTTTTCATATTATCGCCTTGTGTAGGCTAGTACTTGCTTGATGTTACCTAGTTGCAAATGAGGCAATGCCGAAACGATTGTAGCTTGTAAGCTCCTTTTGCGGAATTTGTAAATACTTAGAAAATAAAAAATGACTTGTCCATTTATCTAGGGCAGGTCATTTTTATAAGGCACTATTAGCTGTGAATAGGAGAGGATGATCGCTTTTGTATGTAAAATGTACCGACCGAGTTTATCTTTTCCTGACCAAGTTTACTTCCAAAAATCATCAAAGATAGTAATGGGAAGGTGGCGCTTATGGGCAGTTTTCTTCCACCAGCTTTCAATGATGGTCTGAGCTTGAGGGGCAATAGTTTTTCCTTCAAGATAGTCATCAATTTGGTTGTAAGTAACTCCCAGAGCGGTTTCGTCAGCCAAGCCAGGCTTGTCATCTTCCAAATCTGCGGTTGGGATTTTTTCGTAGAGCTTGGCCTCAGCACCGAGTTCGGCCAATAGTTGTTTACCTTGGCGTTTGTTAAGGCGATAGAGAGGAAGAATATCGGCTCCGCCATCTCCGTGTTTGGTGAAGAAGCCAGTAATATTTTCAGCAGCATGATCGGTTCCAATGACAGCTCCTTTACGTTCGCCAGCAATAGCATACTGGGCAATCATTCGCATGCGAGCTTTGGCATTTCCCTTGTTAAAATCAGACATGGTTAGACCATTGGTATTGACAGCTCCTACCATAGCATCTGTTGGCTCTTTAATGTTAATGGTTAGACTGACATCTGGTTGAATGAATGCAAGGGCAGCTTGAGCATCAGACTCATCAGCTTGCACACCATATGGAAGGCGGATAGCAATAAACTGGTAATCATTGTCGCCGGTCTCAGTTCGCATTTCCTCCATGGCTAACTGAGCCAAGCGCCCCGCAAGGGTCGAGTCTTGTCCACCAGAAATTCCTAAAACATAGGTTTTTAAAAATGGATGTTTTTTTAGATAATCTTTTAGAAAATCAATAGAGCGGCGAATCTCCTCCTGAGGGTTGATTTGAGGCTTGACACCTAGTTCTTTGATAATGATTTCTTGTAATGTCATATAGTACCTTTCATTAGATAGACTTGGTCTGACTTTGTTTACGAATGCGATTGATAAGGTTCATCTTGTTATCCCAAACATCCTGAGCCAAGTCAACTGGGTAGAGTTGTGGATTAAGGACGCGCTTATATTCATCCCAGAGCTTGTCAATTTCTTGGTTAGCATAGGCTTGAATATCAGCTAGACTTGGAAGGTCGTAAACTTGCTTACCATTTTCAAAAATAGGAACCAGAAGTGGCCGCGCTTCAAAATGCTCAATAGTTTTATTGATATAGGTATAGGTTGGGTGGAACATATAGATGCTATCCATCTGGGTCACATCTGTATCGGCAAAGGTGATATAGTCGCCTTCAGATTTTCCTTTTTCTTTAGACGTGATTCGCCAAACCTGCTTTTTGCCTGGTGTGGATACTTTTTCAGCGTTAGAGGACAATTTGATGGTATCGCGCATATTTCCATCTTCATCTTCAATAGAGACAATTTTGTAGACAGCTCCTAAGGCTGGTTGATCATAGGCAGTAATGAGCTTGGTTCCAACTCCCCATACGTCAATTTTTGCTTTTTGCATTTTCAGGTTGAGGATGGTGTTTTCGTCAAGATCATTGGAAGCATAGATTTTTGCGTCTGTAAAACCAGCATCATCCAATTGTTGACGTACTTTTTTTGAAATGTAGGCCATGTCCCCAGAGTCAATGCGAACGCCTTTAAAGTTGATTTGATCTCCCATTTCCTTGGCAACGCGAATGGCTGCAGGAACGCCTATGCGAAGGGTGTCGTAGGTATCCACTAAGAAAACACAATCTTTGTGGGTTTCTGCATAGGCTTTGAAGGCCTTATAGTCATCACCATAGGTTTGGACCAGAGCATGGGCGTGAGTGCCTGCTACAGGAATGTCGAACAGTTTTCCAGCTCGGACATTGGAAGTGGCAGAAGCACCACCGATAAAGGCTGCTCGAGTTCCCCAGATAGCTGCATCCAGTTCTTGGGCACGACGAGTACCAAACTCCATCAAAGGCTCATCTTCTATTACAGCCTTGATACGACGGGCTTTAGTAGCAATTAAAGTTTGATAATTGACGATATTTAAAATGGCTGTCTCAACCAGTTGGCATTGGGCCAAAGGACCTTCTATTTGCATGATTGGTTCGTTGGCATAGACCAAGTCTCCTTCTTTAGCAGAGCGGACGGTCAGGGTCATTTTCAAATTTGCCAAGTAGTCAAGAAAATCTTGTGGATAACCCAAGTCTGTCAAATAGTCCATATCAGTCTGGCTGAAGCTGAGATTGTTGAGATAGTCAACCACGCGCTCCAATCCCGCAAAGACAGCATAGCCATTTTTAAAAGGTTGTGAACGGAAGTAGACTTCAAATACTGCATGTTTATCATGAATGCGTTGGTTAAAATAAACCTGCATCATGTTGATCTGGTAAAGATCGGTGTGCAGGGTTAGGCTATCATCCTGGAATTGTGTCATTGTTTTTCTCCTTTTGTTTCTATAAAATGAAGTTCATTCGTTTTTGGTGCTTATTGAATCCTAATATGTGTTCTATTATACCAAAAAAATCGAGACAAGCTCGATTTACAGGTATAGGTTGATGATAATGCTAGCTAAAAAAAGAAAAGGTACGTAGGGTAGAGACTTGGGTTTAAAGATGAAAAAGATAGCTAGTCCTAGAAGGGAGCTGACTTGGACAATCCAGAGTATTTCCATAAAGCCAAAGACAAGGGACAGACTTGCCAGATAGAGGAAGTCACCGGAGCCAATCTTCCATTGCCATTTTTCCGTCAGATAAGCTAGGAGCAAAAAGCCGCAGAAAAGCCAGTTGAGCTGAGAGAGAACCAGTCCGACGAAAGTAAAAAACAGCCAGATTGCAAAGGGATATTCCTGATATTTAATATCGTAAATGGTCAGGACCAGTCCGCCAACTAGCAGGACAGTTTCCAATACGGATAGGAACTGTAGATGCCAGAGCAGAACAAAAAGACCAGATAGACATTCCAATCCTAGATACCAATAAGGAATCTTTGCTTTACAGTAGCGGCACTTGGATTTTGTCAACAATTGAGACAGGATAGGGATCAAGTCCCAGGCCTTGAGCTGTCTCTTGCAATGATTGCAATGGCTGGCCGGTGCAATAATGGAATATTCAGGGAAGCGATCAATCACCAGTCCCAGAAAGGAGCCGATAGAAGCTCCGAGGAAAAATAAGATAAATGTCTTCATGCTTACTTATTCGTAAAGATGGACGGAAAATTGAAAGAACTGATAGAATTTGCTTAAACTCACGAGAACAAGCAGATTGGTAGAAACTTAGAGTTGGGTGTGGTAGCTAGCGAAAGGTTAGGAAATATGGTACTCATACCCAATTCCCTCTCTTTTGTGTTATACTAGCTTGTGATTTAATTTTACGTCAAATAAAAATAGTTTTTTTGGAGGGAAAAATATGCTCAGACCCCTACATATGGCCCATGCTTTCTTAGATGAGATTTTGACAGCCCAAGATTTAGCGGTTGATGCGACGATGGGAAATGGCTACGATACCTTATTTTTAGCACAGAGAGCAGGAAAAGTAGTGGCTTTTGATATTCAGCAACAGGCCTTGACCACAACAGCTACAAAGCTAGAACAAGCAGGTTTAACAAATGCCAAATTAGTTCTAGCTGGACATGAAACTGTTGATCAGTATGTAGATGAGTGCAAAGCGGCTATTTTCAATCTGGGGTATTTACCATCTGCAGATAAATCTGTTATTACTTTGCCTGCAACCACCTTAGAGGCTATTGGAAAGATTCTTGACCGTCTAGTGGTGGGTGGTCGTCTAGCTATTATGATCTATTATGGACATGAAGGTGGAGCAGTGGAGAAGGATGCTGTGCTTGATTTTGTTAGCCAACTGGATCAGACTGTTTTTACAGCCATGCTCTATAAACCACTCAACCAAGTCAACACACCTCCATTTTTGGTGATGGTAGAGAGATTAAAAATCAGCTCAAAATAAAATGGATATTGATGTAATTCGTAACTCAGTAGATAAATATATTCCACGTTTTGTATCAATTATATATTTTTAGTCAGAAATGGACTAGTTCTGATGATTTATGATATAATAGAAATGTTATAGCCAAATAAAATAGCTATTAGGTTAGCTTGAACAGTCTAGAGAGGAATGGAAGAGATCAAAACTAAAACTGGATTTTTTGCTTTCCTAGATACTGGCATAACCGGAATAAGACTAGTCGAAAAATATCGGCAGTTCATTCTATTTCAAAAGATCAGACAACTTTATTTTTAGGAGAACATCATGGAAGACCCTGGTAGTCAGACCATTCAACTACAGATTTTATTGCTTTTACTATTGACCTTGCTCAATGCTTTCTTTTCGGCTTCAGAAATGGCCTTGGTTTCCCTCAATCGTTCAAGGGTGGAACAAAAGGCAGCAGAAGGGGAAAAAAAGTATATTCGCTTAGTCGCAGTTTTGGAGAATCCAAATAATTTTCTTTCAACGATCCAAGTTGGTATCACCTTTATCTCGATTCTTTCTGGTGCTAGCTTAGCCAATGATTTGGGTTCTGTATTTGCAAAATGGCTAGGAAGTTCCTCAACTGCTCAGACAGCAGGTTATTGGTTGGCACTTGCTATGTTGACTTTTATCTCCATCGTTCTTGGCGAACTCTATCCAAAACGGATTGCTATGAATATGAAAGAAAATCTGGCAGTCGTTACAGCGCCGGTTATCATTTTCTTGGGCAAGATTGTGAGCCCCTTTGTTTGGCTCCTTTCTGCTGCGACCAATCTCATCAGTCGTATAACTCCAATGAGCTTTGATGATGCGGATGAGCAGATGACTAGGGATGAAATCGAGTACATTTTAACCAAAAGCGAACAAACCTTGGATGCTGAAGAAATCGAAATGCTACAAGGCATCTTTTCATTGGATGAATTGATGGCACGAGAAGTGATGGTACCAAGAACAGATGCTTTCATGGTGGATGTCGAAGATGATATAGAGACGATTCTAACAGCTATTCTCAAACAGAATTTTTCACGGATTCCAGTTTATGATGGCGATAAGGATAATATTATTGGTCTGATACATACCAAGAAAATATTATCAGAAGCCTTTACCGTTGGTTTTGACCAATTGAATATTCGCCGAATAATGCAGGAACCGCTTTTTGTACCAGAGACAATTTTTGTAGATGATTTGCTTAAGGCTTTACGTAACACTCAAAATCAGATGGCGATTTTGCTAGATGAATATGGTGGTGTCGCTGGTCTTGTTACCTTAGAAGATTTGCTGGAGGAAATCGTTGGAGAAATTGATGATGAAACGGATAAAACAGAGATCTTTGTCCGTGAAATTGCTGAGAACACCTACATTGTTCAAGGGAGTATGACCCTTAATGATTTCAATGAACATTTTGATATGGAATTAGAAAGTGATAATGTGGATACCATTGCTGGTTATTATCTGACTGGTGTTGGGACGATTCCGAGTCAGGATGAAAAAGTTTCCTTTGAAGTAGACAGTAAGAGGCACCATTTAGTCCTCGTCAATGATAAGGTGAAGAATGGTCGTGTTATCAAGTTAAAGATCCTGATGACACCGATTGAGGAGGAAGAAACAGAGAAGGACTAGGGAAGCTAGTCTTTTTCGCTTTGCATCTTTCTGAAAAAATCAATGAAAAGCAGATATGAAAGCAAATGATAGGAGCGTTTACGCTTTTGTGTTATACTAGTTTTATTAAGTGATAAGGATGAGATTATGACAGAGGTTGATTATCGTACGGTCACAGGATTGGTTCATTCAACAGAAAGTTTTGGTTCTGTCGATGGACCAGGGGTGCGTTTTGTTGTCTTTATGCAAGGATGTCACATGCGTTGCCAGTATTGCCATAATCCGGATACGTGGGACTTGGTCAATCCATCGGCAACGGAACGGACCGCAGAAGATGTGCTCAATGAGGCTTTGCGTTTTCGCATGTTCTGGGGGAAAGAAGGTGGGATTACGGTTTCTGGTGGCGAAGCGACGATCCAGATCGATTTTTTAATTGCTCTTTTTACTCTCGCAAAAGAAAAAGGGATTCATACAACTCTGGATACCTGTGCTTTGACCTTTCGTAAGACAGAGCGTTACTTAGAAAAGTATAGCCGTCTGATGGAAGTGACAGATTTAGTGCTTCTTGATATTAAAGAAATGAACCCGGAACAACATCGGATTGTGACGGGACATAGCAATAAAACGATTTTGGATTGCGCGCGCTATCTATCGGATATTGGTAAACCTGTTTGGATTCGCCATGTATTGGTTCCAAATTTGACGGACCGAGACCAAGACTTGATCGAATTAGGGAAGTTTGTCAAAACGTTGAACAATGTGGAGCGTTTTGAGGTTTTACCTTATCACAATCTTGGTGAATTTAAGTGGCGAGAATTAGGAAGACCATATCCACTGGAAGGGACAAAACCTCCCACGAAGGATCGCGTTGAGAATGCCAAAGCTTTGATGGAAACAGAGACCTATCAGGACTATCTGAATCGGATTAAAGGTTGAGAATAATCTATCAAAAAAATATATTTATTGAGGTGGCGGTATATTCTTTTGATCTCTAAAGACATGGGACATCCTAATAAATTGACAATAATTTGAGATTGTTTGGACGGATATTGTTTTTAACTGCATTCCTATGCTTTATGATGTTTGCTCCCTTGTAGATTAGTAGCTTACAGTACATTGCCTCGAATAGTAAATCGAAGGAATAAGAAAGGCGAACCACTTAGTTTTCTGTTCATCAGAATTCTTAGTGGTTCGCTTTTTACATTGCTATTCAGATTTTACTTTGCTCTCCAAACATTAAAGTGCGATTTTGTCAACCGTTTTAAAGAGTCTTAGTCCTATCTACCGTCTAGTTTCCATATTTACTTTTGATATAATGAGAAAAATCTGGGTTCAATTCCTAATCTTCTTGTCTTTTTTTAGGCTTAATAAGAAGAAATGAGCAACTAGCAAGCAAAGTAGTGCCTAGTATGCTTAGATTAGAAACTTCGTCACCAGTTTTAGGCAGTTGAGGAAGTTTCAGAGGTGATTCAGAAGTTGTTGACTTGGTTAGCTGTCTTACAGTTCCTGTTGGCATTGTTTCTTCTTCAGTTGTTGGTGATTTAGCTGTAGCAGCTTTAGTGAGTGTATATGTCACAGTTTCTACACTATCTGTGCTATCTGGTGATACAGTTTTTTTCGCAATTTCTGTTTGAGTAGTTGTGTAGTTCTCAAGGACAGGGGTGTTTACTGCCTCCCACACTGTTTTTTCTGTTTCCCAATTTCCGTAAGTTTTCTCTCCAGTAACATCATTTGTGGATACTGTTCGTGTGAAGTTTACGGTTTGTGTAGTACTTGGTGCAATTTCTTTTCCATCTCTATCCACGTACTTAATTGTTCTGCTAACCGTTTTGTTTTCTGTTGTTTGAGAACTTGTTGGCAAATATGTCACAGTTTCTACACTATCTGTGCTGTCTGGTGATACAGTTTTTTCCGCAATTTCTGTTTGAGTAGTTGTGTAGTTCTCAAGGACAGGGGTGTTTACTGCTTCCCACACTGTTTTTTCTGTTTCCCAATTTCCGTAAGTTTTCTCTCCAGTAACATCATTTGTGGATACTGTTCGTGTGAAGTTTACGGTTTGTGTAGTACTTGGTGCAATTTCTTTTCCATCTCTATCCACGTACTTAATTGTTCTGCTAACCGTTTTGTTTTCTGTTGTTTGAGAACTTGTTGGCAAATATGTCACAGTTTCTACACTATCTGTGCTGTCTGGTGATACAGTTTTTTCCGCAATTTCTGTTTGAGTAGTTGTGTAGTTCTCAAGGACAGGGGTGTTTACTGCTTCCCACACTGTTTTTTCTGTCTCCCAATTTCCGTAAGTTTTCTCTCCAGTAACATCATTTGTGGATACTGTTCGTGTGAAGTTTACGGTTTGTGTAGTACTTGGTGCAATTTCTTTTCCATCTCTATCCACATACTTAATTGTTCTGCTAACCGTTTTGTTTTCTGTTGTTTGAGAACTTGTTGGCAAATATGTCACAGTTTCTACACTATCTGTGCTGTCTGGTGATACAGTTTTTTCCGCAATTTCTGTTTGAGTAGTTGTGTAGTTCTCAAGGACAGGGGTGTTTACTGCCTCCCACACTGTTTTTTCTGTCTCCCAATTTCCGTAAGTTTTCTCTCCAGTAACATCATTTGTGGATACTGTTCGTGTGAAGTTTACGGTTTGTGTAGTACTTGGTGCAATTTCTTTTCCATCTCTATCCACATACTTAATTGTTCTGCTAACCGTTTTGTTTTCTGTTGTTTGAGAACTTGTTGGCAAATATGTCACAGTTTCTACACTATCTGTGCTATCTGGTGATACAGTTTTTTCCGCAATTTCTGTTTGAGTAGTTGTGTAGTTCTCAAGGACAGGGGTGTTTACTGCCTCCCATACTGTTTTTTCTGTTTCCCAATTTCCGTAAGTTTTCTCTCCAGTGACTTTATTGGTCATCCTTTTGCGATTGAAGACTGCTTTTTGGGTGACAGACGGAGCTACTTCGTCGCCGTTTTCGTTCACATACTTGATGATACGAGTTACTTCTTTTGAGTCTACTGATTCTTCTATCTTGGCCCTGTAATTTAATTTTACTACTAAATCAGTGTCAGCACTTTTTCCTGTGATTGGTGCGGAATCTTCTAGTGGTCCCACATACTCGTAGTTGTCAAACTCCTTAATTCGGGCTGTGTAGTCAATTCCCTTAACAACTTTGGATAAAATAAGGTCTCGGGAAACTTCTGGCATTGGTTTTCCATCTAAATAGTATTCTGTGTAAACCGAGCTAAGTCCCTCTGTGGAGACAAGCACTGCTGTACCATTAACGTTGACGCGGTCCCCTTCGCTAGCATTGAAAGTTTCATAGACCGTTTCTCCCTTACGTGTTAAAGTTACATGCAAATCGTTAAATGTTTTTAAGCCATTGTATCCATCGTATTGTGCGTTAAGTTTTGGCAGAACACCGAGGATAGTCCATTCATACGAATTGTATTTTGGATCGAGGGTACCATAAACACGGTAAGTAGTTGTTTTAGCATCTACGGATTGTAAAACTAAACGAACACTAGAGTTAGTCATTTGCTTGTAAGCTACACCACTGTCTCCTACAGGAACCATTTCTTCAGCTCCACCTTGTAATATATAGGCTGAACCAATGACAGCTGAGTCGTTATCAAAAGGAATAGTTGGTCCTTTACTGATGGTTAATATATCACCATTTTGTAATCCTGTCGTACCAGGGATAATATAGACTGAGCGATAGCGAGCAGTGACTTTTCCATTTACAGTTGTGATAGTATATCCAGCAGAAACTTTTGTCTGATCTCCAACTTCTAAGTTTCGAACAACCAGTTCTCGAACCGGTACGGTTACGGTTGTTTCCTCTTTTCCATTGATACTAATGGAAGCTGGGATTTCATACGAACGATTTGCAGTCAGTGCTTTTACAGCTTGAGGAGTTGAAGCAGTTGTTTTTAAAGAAATTGGGAGATGGTCAGTAGCATACTTGTCTGCATTATTATTTAAGGTAATGGTTACAATCGTTTTATAGAGACTATCTTCAGGTGCTAATGTTTCAGCTCCTGTCATTTTACTATCTGTAGGAATGTTGCTTTCGACAGTAGATGTTACTGTACCGATTACCTTATTATCATAGATGAGGTCTCCGTCAGAAATGGTGGTATTGACATTTTTGTATTCAATAACTATGGGAGAACCTTGGCTTGAAGGATTGACAATATCGAAATTGAGAGTTGCTTTGGTGCGACTAGCAGCACCTACTAAACCAGGAGTAACCTCGATTTTTGCAGAAACATTCGCAATTTGATTTGTAGTGGAAGATTCCAAAGTGGTATTTGATGAACGTAGCACAGGTTCTGTTCGGTCACTTTTATCCAGTTTATCTGATTCAAGCGATTGATCGGTTGAAGCAGTGGGGAGTTCATCCTCTGTGGTTGCTGTTTTAACTGTTTCTACAGCGGCATCCTCTGTTAATGCAGCAACTTCTGCACTTGGCAGGATTAGTGAGCTCCCCATCGCTAACAAGAGGGTACAGCCATAACAGAAAAATTTTCCTTTTTTTATCATTCGCCAATTTTTTTGTTGGCTATTTTTTTTATTGAAAAACATAAGAATAAGTCTCCTTATTTTTTATTGGTCAACTTATTAGATAAATTTGACCAATCCCCATTATATATATATATAATGTCAAGTAAAAAACTTTGATTTATCAAGTTATTTTATACATGCATATTATTCATAGGGTAGGAGAAGTGATTATCGTATATTGTTTTCAGTATCCTGGTCGTTTAAGCTATCTGTATAGTATGAATCATTGAGTGAAATATTTCTTCCTCATATATTGCATCTGTACTCTTCAATGAAAATTAAAATTATTTGGGAGATAATTTGGGATTGATGGCATGTCTCCTTAATTTTTTACAGAGTATATGACAAGAAAATATCCCTCAAACATGAGTCTGAGGGATGTGTCAATACTAGAATTTAGAAAGCAGTGTCGTTTACAGCGGCCAACCAATTTGCGGCAGCTTGAGCTGTACTTTCAAGCGCTCCTTCTTTAAATGGAGATTGGAGGTTTGCAGCAGCAACCACTTGCAAGAAAGACTTGGTTCCGCCCAAATCGCAGATACGGATGTAGTCTTCCCAGGCATTTTCGTCATGATCCACCTGAGTTCGTTTCCAGAATTGGAGGGCGCAGACTTGTGCAAGCGTATAGTCAATATAGTAGAATGGACTAGCAAAGATGTGGCCTTGACGATACCAGAAGATACCACGACTGAGCGCTTCTGAGTCAGAGTAGTCACGATCTGGCAGATATTGAGCTTGCAAGCGAGCCCAAGTTGCTTTGCGTTCGGCAGGAGTCATTTCTGGGTGTTCATACACTTCATGCTGGAAGTGATCCACCAAAACACCGTACGGTAAGAAAAGAAGGGTACCAGCCAAGTGGCTGAATTTATACTTATCTACCTGTTCCTTAAAGAAACGCTCCATCCATGGCCAGGTCATAAACTCCATAGACATAGAGTGGATTTCACAGGTCTCATAGGTCGGCCAAACTACTTCTGGACTTTGAATCCAACGAGAACGGTACACTTGAAAGGCATGTCCAGCTTCGTGGGTCAAGACATCAATGTCACCGCTTGTTCCATTGAAGTTTGAGAAGATAAACGGACTCTTATAATCTGGAATGTAGGTACAGTAGCCACCGCTGTCTTTTCCTGTTTTGGCAACCAAATCAAGCAGCTCGTGCTCAACCATGAAGTCAAAGAACTCACCAGTTTCTGCCGATAGTTCATGATACATCTTTTGAGCTTGATCCAATATGAAATCGGGATCGCCTTGTGGCACAGCATTGCCATCGAGGAATTCAAGATTAAGATCGTAGTATTTCAAACTTGGTACTTGCAAGCGCTTGGCTTGGCGTTCACGCAAGTTTTGAACGATTGGAACGATATGCTTGAGGATCTCCTCTCGGTAAACCTTAACCATATCACGGTTGTAATCAAAGCGATTCATCTTCAGGTAGCCGTATTCCACATAGTCTTTGAAGCCAAGAGTATGGGCAATTTCGGTACGGACTTTCACCAGTTCGTCATATACTCGATCGAAATCAGCTTCTTTTTCAACGAAATAAGCAGTGCTAGCCTCAGATGCTGCCTTGCGAATGTCGCGATTAGTTGATTGTCCAAACGGGCTGAGTTGAGAAAGGTTGTAGGTCTTACCTTGAAATTCGATGGCAGCACCAGCGATGAGTTTGCTGTATTCATCTGTCAACTGATTTTCCTTTTGGAACAAAGGAATAACTTCCGATGAGAAAGTTTTAAGCTTGTTTTCAGCCTGTTTGAAGAAGGTTTCCGGCAAGATGTCAGCTAGCTCTGTCTTGAACGGCGTTTTGGTAATAACACGGTAGTAGTTGGTTGTCAATTCTTCGAAAAGGGGAGAATAGTCATTCCAAAACTTGGTCTCTTCGTTGTAAAACTCATCATTCATATCAATCGAGTGACGAATCATCCAGAGGTTGTATTGAGTATCTACTAGATTGAGGATTTTTGTAATATCCAAGATGATGGATCTGGTAGTTTCAGGACTTGTAGCAACTTCCAAATCAGCTATTAAGCGAGTAAATTCTTCTTTAATCACAGGATAATCTGGACGAGTATAGGTGTATTCAGAAAATTTCATATAGGTCTCCTTTGCATTGTTACCTACTATCTTACTCTTTTTGAAAACGTTTGGCAAATCTCGACCCATTCATGTTCACAAGTCCCTTTATTTGTGGTAAAATGGATACGATTATTAGAAAAATGAGGTTGTAGACATGTCTAAATTGTTAGTTTTTGGTCACCAAAATCCTGATACAGATGCCATTGCTTCGTCATACGGATGGGCTTATTTGGAGCGTGAGGTATTTGGACGCGATGCTGAAGCTGTGGCACTCGGTACACCAAATGAAGAAACTACTTTTGCTCTTGAGTACTTTGGTGTAGATATGCCGCGCGTGGTAGAAACTGCTAAAGCAGAAGGTGTTAGTCAAGTTATCTTGACAGACCATAACGAATTTCAGCAGTCCATTGCAGACATCCATGAAGTTGAAGTGGCAGCTGTTATTGACCATCACCGTGTCGCAAACTTTGAAACAGCTAATCCCCTCTATATGCGTTTGGAGCCGGTCGGTTCTGCATCATCTATTGTTTACCGTGCTTTTAAGGAAAATGGTGTAATACCTCCAAAAGAAGTGGCAGGTCTCCTTTTATCCGGTTTGGTTTCCGATACTCTCTTGTTAAAATCACCGACTACCCATGTTTCTGATCCACAGGTAGCTACAGAATTAGCAGAATTAGCAGGAGTAAATCTAGAGGAATACGGTTTGGCATTATTGAAAGCAGGTACAAATCTTGCTAGCAAGTCAGCTGAAGAATTGATTGATATTGATGCAAAGACTTTTGGATTGAACGGAAATGATGTCCGTGTTGCTCAGGTCAATACTGTGGATATTGCAGAGGTATTGGAGCGTCAGACCGAAATCGAATCTGCAATGACCGCAGCCTCAGCAGCAAATGGCTACTCAGACTTTGTGTTGATGATTACAGATATTGTTAACTCAAACTCTGAGATTCTTGCGCTTGGTAGTAATATGGATAAGGTTGAGGCAGCCTTTAATTTCAAATTGGAAAATAATCATGCTTTCCTAGCAGGTGCTGTTTCGCGTAAGAAACAAGTTGTTCCTCAGTTGACAGATGCCTTCAATGGGTAATCCCTCTAATCTCAGGCAAGCAGAAAGATGATTCGGAGCACCTACGGGTGCTTTTTGTTTTTGTAATTCCTGCAATATATACAGATTAGGGTACTTTATTGGTATTGATACTCTTGTGCTGTCATTGGAATAACCGAGGAGATAAACGCCAACTGCGTAGGCTGAACAGGGGATTGAGGGAAAGTGATGGAGGATGAAACAGCCCTGCGACAAATAAAAAGAGCAGAGGACCATGATTCTCTGCCTTTATTATTTTATTTCCTTTTACGCACTTGAGTAAGCCTAGATGATTTCTTTTTAAGTCCAATTTGAACCAAACGTAGTCCAAGAAAGCCCGTTGTACTTGCTAATATGAGAGCGACAAAAACAGGTATGCCTATTGATAAATAAACATAACTAGCAATGACCGTTATCAGGCTAAAAAAAACAATATTAACAAAAAACAATAGCTCTTTTATACGCTCTTTGTTAGTGCTTCTTGCTTGATAGGTCTGAAAATTAGTTTGTTTCTCTTTCGGGATATACTCTTCGTACTGGTATTCATGGGACTGATGATGTCTTAATGCCATATCGTCTCCTTCTCTGCTCTCTAAAGGATACCATAACATTGATGAAGTTTTGTGACATTTTTGTTACAATAAGATTACAAGGGGATAGATTAGAAAAGTCTGAACATTAAAATACAAGTCGTCCCTTATCAGATATTTTTCTTTTTGATATAATTACTTTTATGGGAAAAATTATCATTACAGCAACCGCTGAAAGTATTGAACAAGTAAAGGAGTTGTTAGCAGCAGGTGTTGACCGTATTTATGTGGGGGAAGCAGACCATGCACTCCGTATTCCGACAAATTTTACTTATGATGAGCTTAGGGAAATAGCAGAGCTCGTTCATAGTGAAGGCAAGGAACTGACTGTTGCAGCTAATGCTCTTATGCATCAGGATATGATGGATCATATCAAACCATTTATGGAATGGATGCGTGAGATTAAAGTTGACTATTTAGTTGTTGGTGATACGGGCATTTTCTATGTCAATAAACGAGACGGTTACAATTTTAAGCTGATTTACGATACTTCTGTATTTGTAACCTCTAGTCGCCAAATTAACTTTTGGAAAGATCATGGAGCTGTTGAAGCAGTTTTAGCAAGGGAAATTCCATCGGAAGAACTTTTTGATATTGCTAAAAATCTGGAAATTCCAGCTGAAATCTTGGTTTATGGTGCCTCTGTCATTCATCATTCCAAACGAACTTTGTTGCAAAATTATTATAATTTTACAAAGGCAGATGAGACAGATTTGTCTCGCGAGCGTGGTTTATTTTTAGCAGAACCAAGCGATCCAGATAGCCACTATTCAATTTTTGAGGACAAGCATGGCACTCATATCTTCATTAACAACGATATTGATATGATGACAAAACTCTCAGAACTCTATGAACATGGTTACCACCATTGGAAATTGGATGGTATTTACTGTCCTGGACAGAATTTTGTTGAGATTGCTAAACTTTTTGTCCAAGCACGGGACTTGTTAGAAAAAGGTGAGTTTACTTACGATCAAGCCTTTCTTTTAGATGAAAAAGTTCGTAGACTCCACCCAGTTGAGCGTGGTCTAGATACAGGTTTTTATGAATTTGATAGAAACAAAGTGAAATAGCTTAGCCTGCTATTTATCTAAAAATTTATTTTATTACTAGCGGTACAAAATTGTTGTTTTCTTTGAGAAACAGGGGGACGACAATATCTATGAGTGTTACCTAGTTTTTCAAGTGTGCAAATCTCGAAAAGCGTTGAAATATTATCACATCTATCTTGTAAATAGAGGAGATTCTTACTCATGTCAAAAACATTAAAACGTCCGGAGGTTTTATCACCTGCTGGGACTTTGGAAAAATTGAAGGTAGCCATTGATTATGGTGCTGATGCTGTCTTCGTTGGGGGGCAGGCCTATGGTTTGCGTAGTCGAGCCGGAAATTTTAGTATGGATGAGATGCGGGAGGGGATTGAATATGCCCATGCTCGTGGTGCAAAGGTCTATGTGGCTGCTAATATGGTGACTCATGAAGGCAATGAAGAAGGGGCTGGAGCTTGGTTTCGAGAATTACGAGATATGGGTCTAGATGCTGTGATTGTATCAGATCCTGCACTGATTGTCATCTGTGCTACAGAGGCTCCGGGACTCGAAATCCACTTGTCCACACAAGCCTCATCTACCAACTATGAAACCTTTGAATTTTGGAAAGAGCTTGGCTTGACTCGTGTTGTGCTAGCTCGTGAAGTAACGATGAAAGAAGTCGCTGAAATCCGCAAACGAACAGATGTTGAAATTGAAGCTTTTGTTCACGGTGCTATGTGTATTTCTTATTCAGGACGTTGCGTACTTTCCAACCATATGAGTAAGCGTGATGCCAATCGTGGTGGTTGTTCTCAATCCTGTCGTTGGAAGTACAATCTCTATGACCTACCTTTTGGTGAAGAACGTCGTTCCATCAAGGGAGAAATACCAGAGGAGTTCTCCATGTCTGCGGTGGATATGTGCATGATTGATCATATTCCAGATATGATTGAAAATGGAGTGGATAGTCTGAAAATCGAAGGGCGTATGAAGTCTGTCCACTATGTTTCAACCGTAACCAATTGTTACAAGGCAGCAGTTGATGCTTATCTAGAAAGTCCTGCGAAGTTTGAGGCAATCAAGCAAGACTTGATTGATGAAATGTGGAAAGTGGCTCAGCGTGAATTGGCAACTGGTTTTTACTACAGCCCACCGAGTGAAAACGAGCAACTTTTTGGTGCTCGTCGTAAGATTCCTGAATATAAGTTTATCGCAGAAGTGGTAGCTTTTGATAAGGAAACCATGACAGCAACTATCCGTCAACGAAATGTAATCAACGAAGGGGATCAAGTTGAGTTTTATGGTCCAGGTTTCCGTCACTTTGAGACAACTATTCAGGATTTGCATGATTCAACAGGTGACAAAATTGATCGAGCGAATAAGCCGATGGAACTTTTGACGATCAAGTTAGACCGTGAAATCTATCCAGGTGATATGGTTCGCGCTTGCAAGTCAGGTCTGATTAACCTCTATCAAGAAGATGGACAGTCTTTGACTATTAGAGCGTAATAAGCACTCTACGGATATTCTGTGAGCATTGAAACGATAGTTAGTTAACTAACTTTGATGAATCTTAGAAGAGATGACTTAGTTTTTTCGTCTATGTTTGACATATAAACTTGTTTGAATGAAAACACTACAATAAAAAGGCTGAATGCTCAGCCTTTTGTTTGTTTTTGGGAAGTTTTCACACTTTCCGGGACGAGAGTAATCTTTTTGATGTCTTCGATGTTGATGATACTGGTAACACGACGCTTGAAATTTTTCATAATGATCCGTTGCTGATCTGTATCGTACTTCACAATGTCACCTGTAAAACTACGATTACTGTAGATGACATGGATGGCAGCTTTCTTGTAGAGAGCCAACTCCAGATTGTTTTTTATCTCTTCCCTACTATCTGACTCAATAGGTTTAGGAGCTTTGTCATTTCCTAAAAAGATATGTATCTGTTCTAGAATGACTTCCAAAAACCTCTTCATGGCATAATCCTTTCAAACTTGATATAATCATATTATCCAATTTTTATCGAAATGACAAGTCTTTTTCGAATAGATAAGTGAAGGAGGAAAACAAATGGCGGAATTTACATTTGAAATTGAAGAAAAATTGTTGGTTCTATCTGAAAATGATAAGGGATGGACCAAGGAGCTTAATCGTGTATCTTTCAATGGTGCACCAGCTAAGTATGATATTCGCACTTGGAGTCCAGATCACACCAAGATGGGTAAGGGAATCACACTCAGCAATGAAGAGTTTCAGGTTCTCTTGGATGCGTTTGCTAACAAATAATATGCTTTCCATTCTGAAATTTGCTTGCTTTAGTAGAGGACAGAAGTGAAATCAAAAAATAGAAGCCTAGGAGAAGTAGGCTTCTTTTTTGATAATAGGTCGAG
Source organism: Streptococcus ruminantium (assembly GCF_003609975.1). Lineage (NCBI taxonomy): Bacteria > Bacillati > Bacillota > Bacilli > Lactobacillales > Streptococcaceae > Streptococcus > Streptococcus ruminantium. Next base: position 1,541,492 of record NZ_AP018400.1, on the reverse strand, counting down.
ACAAACGATGACAAATCGTTACTAAAGAAATTTTCAGCAAATCGGGAAGAATGAATGGTAGAATTGTCCATGTAATTGTATCAGACCAGCTAGCGCCAGAAATGATTTTGAAGACCAAGCACCCTAGTGCAAAACAAGAAGCTGTTCCTAATAGACAAGCTAGAAAAATATTTATAGGATCAGAAGTTATCTTTGTTATCATGGAGGTAATAGTAGCATAAAGCAGGAAGCCCCACAAAAAACCAGCAGTAGGTCCCGTCAGGGCTGCAAAACCTCCTGAAAAACCAGCAAAGATAGGTAATCCAATAGCCCCTAATGTTAGATAGAGTCCGACACTAGCAATGGCTTCTTTGGGCTTGTAAAGACAGGCAATAAATCCAATCGCTAAAGTTTGTAAGGTAAAGGGAATCGGTCCAATAGATAGGCTAATCTGAGAAAAAGTAGCAATCAAGGCAGTTCCGATAGCGATGTAAACGAGAGATTTAGTAGATATTTTTGTCATTTTGTTATCCTTTATAATTTTATTGGTTAACAAAATTATAGTGAGGATAGAGAAGAAAGTCAATGGGAGATTATCGGCTGTCACAATTTTACAGTTTTTTCTATACATCAGGTCTATTGCTACATCATCTTGAAAAGATAATAGTTTGTTTATGCTATATAAGAACAAGGCTCAGATATATCATCTGGCCTTCTTCTTTTAGCGCATAGTAACAAATTCTTCCGATCCAGTTGGATGGATGGCAACAGTCGCATCAAAGTCTTCTTTTGTGGCCCCCATCTTAATGGCAACAGCAAAGCCTTGAATCATTTCGTCGACCCCATGACCGATACCGTGTAGCCCTACGACTTGTTCTTTTTCACCTACAGTTATTAATTTGAACTTAGCCATCTGGCGATGGTTTTCCAAAGCAGTGTACATGGAAGTGAAAGCAGAAGTATAAACTTTTACTTGACTTTTACCGTACTGTTTTATTGCTTCGTCTTCTGTTAGACCTACGGTACCAATAGCTGGGTGAGAGAAGACAACGGTAGGGATGGTTGTGTAATCCATTTTAGCAGTCGGCTTGTGATGAAATAGCCGTTCAGCCAAGAGGCGACCAGCCTTGATGGCTACTGGGGTTAACTCCTTTTCCCCTGTTACATCCCCGAGGGCGTAAATACCAGATACAATCGTTTCTTGGTATTCGTTAACAGCAATATGACCGGATGGAGCTAGGCTAATACCGGCGGCTTCAAGATTGAGCTTGCCAACATTTGGTTTACGCCCGACTGCCCAGAGGACATGTTGAGCAGTATGAGTGCTACCATCTGCGAAGGTAATTTGGATAAGATCGCCATCTATTTTTTCGAGACTAACAGGTGTTTTTCCGGTGTGGAGTGGCAGGTTTGTTCGTTCCATTTCTTCCATCAAAGCTTCAACGATATAGGTATCAAAATTTCGGAGAGGGCGATTGCCACGGACAAAGAGGTCAGTTTGAACACCGAGACCATGAAGAAGACCAGCCATCTCTACAGCAATATATCCTGCACCGATAATTGCTATAGATGAAGGTAACTCTTCCCAAGTAAAGACATCATCAGATACGATCCCTAATTCGCTTCCTGGAATATCAGGGATGTTTGGTTGTGCTCCTGTAGCAACAACAATATGTTTCGCACGGATCAATTCACCATTTACTTCTATGGTATGGGCATCCACAAATTTGGCAAATCCATGGATGACCTCAACTCCGTTATTTTTGAAAGTAGTGGCATAGGAGGTACGGGAGCGTTCGATATATGCCTCGCGATTTCTCCGCAAGGTTGCAAAATCAAATTCTACTGTTTGACTGGTAAAACCGTACTCTGGTCCGTAGTGTGCAATCGTTTCTGCAACTTGGGACCCATACCACATGATTTTTTTCGGAACACAACCAAGGTTGACACAGGTTCCACCAAGGTGACTAGCTTCTATAAGGGCGGCTTTAGCACCATACATGGCTGCACGGTTGATAGTGGCAATGCCGCCGCTTCCCCCACCAATGGCAATAATATCAAATTCTTTCATCAGTTCCCTCCAATTATGGATAATATACTTCATTGTATCGTTTTTTTATCTCCCAATCAAAAATCTGCTACGTTAACTATAATAAGTTTTAAGAAAGGAAACTGAAGATTCCATCCAGTTATTTAGCCTTTTAGCTAGTTTTCTGAGCGAATTATTCTGGATGATGTAAAAATGTTTAAGTCAATGTTTTTAGATGATGAGCAGATGGGTTGACTATATTACTAATTAGGGATAAGATGAAAGAGTAATTAGATAGAACAACTTACTCAAAGGAGAATAGGGCATGGTAGAATTAGGTATATCAACATTTGGAGAAACGACACCCCTTGAAAAAACAGGGGATACTTACAGCCATGCAGAACGAATTCGACAATTAGTCAAGGAAATTGAAGTAGCGGATGCAGTGGGATTGGATGTTTATGGAATTGGTGAACATCACCGGGAAGATTTTGCGATCTCAGCACCTGAGATTGTACTGGCAGCCGGTGCTGTCAATACCAACCACATCAAGTTAACATCAGCAGTTTCCATCCTTTCTTCCATGGATCCTGTGAGACTGTATCAGCAATATACTACTATCGATGCCTTGTCAAATGGTAGAGCAGAAATTATGGCGGGTCGTGGTTCCTTTACGGAGTCATTTCCCTTGTTTGGCTATGATCTCCATGACTATGAAGAACTCTTTGATGAAAAGCTGGATATGTTGCTTGAGATTGACAAGAAAACCAATCTTAAGTGGGATGGGCATTTTACCCAGTCTGTTGATAACAAGCCCGTCTATCCTCGTCCTGTGCAGGAAGATTTTCCGATTTGGATAGCAACAGGTGGCAATGTGGAGTCAACGATTAAGATTGCTCAAAAGGGGCTGCCTATTGTGTATGCAGTTATTGGTGCTGGTGCCAAACGCTTTAAACCCTTGGCTGATGCTTATCGCAAGGTTGCTCGTAATTCTGGACATGCTCCTGAAAAGATCAAGGTGGCGGCTCATTCCTGGGGTTGGATTGCAGATGACCATGATAAGGCAGTAGAAGAGTATTTTCATCCAACTAAGGTTGTAACCAATAATATTGCTAAGGATCGTCCCCACTGGAGTGAGATGACCAAGGCACAATACCTTTATTCGTTAACAGATGAGGGAGCGACTATCGTTGGAGATCCAAAGCATGTTGCAGCCAAAATCATTAAGACTATTGAGATACTTGATTTGGATCGTTTCTTCCTCCATTTGCCAATTGGCTCAATGCCACATGAAGAAGTACTTCGTGCTATTGAACTCTACGGAACAGAAGTCGCGCCAATTGTCCGAGATTACTTTGCAGCGAAAGAAGAGAAGGCATTAAAAGCTTGATTTTCTGGTTTTTCGATGAGGCGCTCTAATCAGAATTGGAATAGAGGAAAGAAAATGAGCACGACCATGGTAGTCGAGCTCGTTTTTTATTTAGTAATGATAGTCTGGATTGTAGTGGATGTAGATATTATGATTGGTATCATGTTCAAAGGTTAATTTCCATCGGTTGACAATGTGCACACTCTCGTTCTCTTCTTGCCAAGATAACCAGGCCAATAATGCGTAATCGGTTCGGTTGGTATAGAGAATTAAGTCAGTCTCATCATTTCCGATGACAACAATCAAATCAGGGTGAGTATGGATTGTATAATTTCTAAATTTATATTGCTTCATTGTTCCATCTCCTCATCCTTATAGTAAATGTGAACGGTCGTACCTGATACGATGTGGTCAACTCCCCAAAATGTATCGACTAATAGAGTCCCCTTTTCAGAGATTTTCACATTGCAGCAGACAGAGGAGTGGTCGGGGAAGATAACGACAATCTCCTCATGACCGTCATAGATTGAGTAGAGAGTGTCTGAGATAAGGATTTCAAAATCTCGTAATTGGTATTTTTTCATAAATAATCCTCATTGAAAAGTCTACTATGGTCGCATGTATACTCCTGTTTTATCATATGTACCGACAGGGTTCCCTTTTTTTATTGTACAACTTCCAGTGACTTCCGCCATGTGTTCCGTGATAAGTATTCACTGCGTAATCTTTTTGCGAAGAATCCTTTCTTGGACTACTGAATGGACCAGTATTTGTTTGAAAAGGAGTTTTTCCATATTTATTCGTAAAAAGACTCAGATCAATATAGGAAGGTCCAGTTCCTCCATCACGAGTTGCCTGATGTTTTAAACGAAATTCAATTCTACTCTCAGTACGTACAAATAGTTGAAGATGGTGCGACCACGGTATAAATAGTTATTAAAGTAAAAGATTTTTTTCATACGACCACCTCCTAATTTTTAATGTGTTTATCATAACCCGAATAATTGGTGTTGTCAACAAAAAAATCAGAAAATTCAGCTAAAACGGAACATTCGTGAAATAGACTGTTTTAACAATCTATACAGAGTATATTTAGGGAGGGTATTTTTCAGGCAGAAAAAGCCATAGTATGTTAGGGATAGATTGTCTTGTAGCTCCTTTGATGCATATTCTTTTCTGGCAAGCCGCAAGTATGTCGGTCTTAGTGTTTTAGGGGTGACAGTGAGTCACGATAAATCTTTTATTTTTATGTGTTACTGGAGAGTGGAAACATTTCTTTTCAATCGGTGATAGCTCATTTTTAGATATTTTCAAGCAAATGAACGGTTTCATCTCAAGCTAGATTGTAGGATGTAGTAGCGGGTGCAAGACATCGCGGATGAAACCGAAGGGCAGAGGGATGAAGAGTAAGTTCCTTGAAAGCGTAAAAAAACCACCCCAGAAAATCTTCTGAGGAGGTGATTGTTATTTCATCGTAGGGAACAAGAGTACATCTCGGATGGTTGTTGTATCGGTTAGGAGCATGCAGAGACGGTCAATACCGATTCCCAGTCCACCTGTTGGTGGCATACCGTATTCAAGTGCCTCAATGTAGTCGTAGTCGACACCAGTTGCCTCGTCATCTCCGAGTTCTTTAGCTTTAGCTTGTGCTTCAAAGCGTTCTAACTGATCAATTGGATCGTTTAATTCGGTAAAGGCGTTTCCGTATTCTTTGGTCATGATGAAGAGCTCAAAGCGGTCTGTGAAGCGGGGGTCGTCATCATTTTTCTTAGCAAGTGGTGATACCGCTACGGGATGTCCGTAGACAAAGGTTGGCTGGATAAGGGTAGCTTCCACGTATTCTTCAAAGAAGCTATTGATAATCTGACCAACTTCTGTATGGTGTTTTTCCACAGGAACATGATGTTCAGCTGCGAGGGCTTTTGCTTCTTCAAAACTCATCTCTTGCCAGAAGTCCACGCCAGTTTGCTCCTTAATGGCATCGACCATGTGGATACGCTTGAATGGCTCGTGAATAGCAATTTCTGTACCTTGATAGGTCACAGGACCATCGCCGATAACCGCTTTAGCAGTGTGTTGGATAATGCCTTCTGTCAAATCCATGATGTCTTGATAGTCTGCATAAGCTTGGTAGACCTCAATAGATGTAAACTCAGGGTTGTGAGTTGCATCCATTCCTTCGTTGCGGAAGATGCGACCGATCTCATAGACACGCTCCATACCACCGACAATCAACCGTTTGAGGTGGAGCTCGGTTGCAATCCGGAGCACCATATCGATGTTTTGAGCATTGTGGTGGGTGATAAATGGACGAGCAGCAGCACCGCCAGCTTCATTGTGAAGGACAGGTGTCTCAACTTCCAAGAAACCAAGACCATCAAGGTAACGGCGAATTTCTGAGATAATTTTGGAGCGGGTTACAAAGCGGTTAAAGCTCTCACGGTTGGTAATCAGATCCAAGTAACGCTTACGGTAGCGTGTCTCAATATCTGTCAAACCGTGGAATTTTTCTGGCAATGGGCGGAGTGCTTTAGAGAGGTGAGTTAATTTATGGACGTGGATTGTCAATTCTCCCATGTTTGTCTTCATTACGTCACCTTCAATGCCGATAAAGTCTCCTAGATCAGCCTTTTTGAAGATTTCATAGTTTTTTTCACCAACATCATCCTGACGGACGTAAATTTGAATTTGTCCCTCACGATCTTGAATATGGGCAAAACCAGCCTTCCCCTTACCACGTTTAGTCATCATACGACCAGCAATGATAGCAGTTTTAGCTAGCTCTTCCAATTCTTCTTTTGTTTTTTCTTCGTATTGTGTTTTTAACTCAGCAGAATTTGTGGTCCGTTCAAAACGTTTACCGAATGGATCAATTCCTTGTTCAGCAAGGGCCGTCATTTTTTCGCGGCGGACAATCTGTTGGTCATTTAATTCTTCAAAATGTGCAGTTGACATAAAAAATTCATTCCTCCAAAGTCTGTTCTTTTTATTTTATCATAGAACCCGTAAAAAATCAGCATAAATACCGAATAGAATAGGAAAAAACAGCAGATAGTTCTACTAACCTACTGTTTTTGTCATGGCATCATCTAAGATCTTTGCAGTATTAACGGTTTTAAGTGATAGTAGCAGTCCTGTTAAGAAAAAATAATTAAATGGTGAACTGCGAGAATTATCACGAACTCGACTTCAATTGAGCGTTATAATCCATTTCAAAGTTATTCTCTTTCAATGATATTGGCAAAACTTGCATTTACAAAGTCAGCCAAGACCTGACTATCTATTCGGATAGAACGACCAATTTCTCCAGCTGATACGATTATCTGCTTTGATTCTAAAGCGGATAGGTCGATAAAGATAGGAAAATTATGTTTTTGGCGGATACCTACGGGGTTGTTAGCTCCATGGACATAACCCGTTATTTTTTCCAAATTCTTTTGAGGGATCATGTTGACCTTTTTATTTCCGGAAATCTTAGCTAATTTCTTCTCAGACAAGCGTTCGGTAATAGGAACAATGCCAATAATTGGTCCTGTTTTATCACCAATAAGAGCTAATGTTTTATAAATATCCTTTTCTTCTATTCCTTGTGGTAGTTGGCCTTCAAGGGCATTTAAAACAAGGCTATCATGTTTGATCTTAGCCTTGTCTAAAATTTGGTTAACTAAGGTTTTTTTGATAGTAACCTTCTTTGCCATTACTTGTATTTTTCCTCTAATTTGCTCATCCAATATCCCAACCATGCTCCCAAGACAAAGAGGACAAGGGAGATCATCCAGATGCCAAAGTCAGTTCCGGCATAGGAAATTGATTCTTTGTTGCCCACTTGTGGAATTAAAATCAAGAGGGTAGAGGAAGAAACGATACCGATGATAAAATGATAGACTCGTGAATGATAAACTTTGAGAGCATAGTCCATTGCTTTTGAAAAAGCAATCATTGCAAGTCCTCCACCGATAGCAATCGGTAGGAAGGTGCCGATTAAATCAAGAGATTTGAAGCCACTGAGCATGGGGGTGTAAATTCCTAAAATCAAGAGAAGATTTGATGGGCTGAGTCCTGGAACCAGCACACCTAAGGCAATCAAGGCACCGGCTAAAACAAAACTTGCAAAGTTGGCAGGGAGAGTTCCCACCAAATCACTTAAGTTATAGAGCAAAAGGCCAGATACGATAAAGGTTCCAATGAGCCACATCCAGTCAATAGTATCGCGTTTACTCTTTGTGATAGATTCCTTCAGTAAGCTAGGAATCGTTCCTACAATAGCTCCTGCGAACGCCCATAGGGTTGGTACTTGGAAGTGTTGCAAGAGAAACTCCACTGGAAAGGAGAAGAGAGCAATTCCTAAGACCCCACCAATTCCAACAGGAACAAAATAGAGAAAGTTCTCTTTAAAATTCTTGCGAATGTTTGCTAGAAAGCTGATAAGACGTTCATAAATTCCTAGGATAGCTGCTAATACACCTCCAGAAACACCGGGCAGTATAAATCCAAGGGCGATAATCATACCTTTCATTATTCTTGAAATCCAAGAAGCCATAGTTTCCTCCAAAATATATTTGTACAGTCATTTGTTGACTTTTTATACCTTTCATGATCACAGTAACACTATTGAAAGGGGGAAATGGAGCCGGTTCGTGTGTTTGTCATGGGCCATTAACCCCTTTCTCAACTTCAATCAAGCAAGGCAAGTTAAAAGGTAGATCAAATGACGATAATTCTTACATTATAGCATAAAGTAAGATAAATAGCTGAAAAAAGAAAGCCTGTTAGAAGGAATCTAGCAGGTAAGTCGTCTAAAAAATTTACGAAAGGCTATAAAAATTTGGTCTAGCCTTATAAAGCAGGATCAGCAGAATGCAAGCAATGGCTGCTGAAGGGAGAATATAGCTGATATTGTACTGGAAAGAATAGAGCCAGACAGGAAGACCTGCCGGGGCATAGTCAGCATAAAAGATTATTCCTGCTAGGAAATTAGCTAAAAAGCGAATGCTTCCTCCTAGTACACTAGCAAGTGTGATAACAAGGCTAGCATGGGGCAACGTTTTTTGCTTTTTCAAAGTGTGTGTCAAAAGACCTGCTAATCCAATTCCTGCATAGGATAAGGCATAATCGAGAAAAACTTGAAAGAGATTTAAAAAGTAACCACCGTAAAATAGCTGAATGGTTCCAACGATTCCTCCAGAAAGAATCCCAACCGATAGACCATGGCGCAGAGAGAGAAGGAGAATGGGAAGCATGACTAGAGAGACAGAGCCACCTTGTGGCATGGTGAAGAGGGGGAATTTGTCAAAGACAAGAGCGATAGCAGAAAAGATAGCTATTTCAGCCAAAAGACGTAATTTTGATTGGGACATAGTAAAAGCACTCCTTTATAAACTGTTGGCAAGGGAGCGCTTATGATCAGAGTATGGTATTATCCTGTAAGCACACAATTCCTACGCTAGTTTTAACTAGATCAGGTTCGAGGATTTCGCTAGCAAGCGATCTCAGCCGAAGCACTCCTTTGTGTATATAATTAGTGAAATTGTAACATTTTATTCCGGTATTGTAAATAATTTTTTATAAATCTGATTGGGATCCTTCAAGGTGGTAACAATGTTCAGGTCAAGATGCTTATCAAAACCATTGACACGACCACGTGAGGTATATTGATGAAGGTCATAATCTAAATCAGTATTGGGAGCCGCATTGTAATAACCGGAGTCATCGCCATAGGTAGGAATCCATACTGCATCAAATTTTTCAACGTTGATACTGTGATCTTCCATAAAATAGGTTCCAACGTAAATTCCGATATTTTTTGCTCCTAAGTCTTTGAGCTCCTTACGAAAAGCTTCTACTCCGGCATTCATATCATTCATGGTATGTTCTTCGACATCCAGCCAGTAGAAAGTCGGTTTATATTGGTTTGCTGCTTTGTAAAAACTGCGAGCCTCTTCCCTCATATTTTCAATACTGTTTCCCGTAACATAGGCATAGACAGCTACAGGGATATTTCTTGCCTGAAATTCTTTGATGTGGGTATCAAATGACTTATCTAAACCATTCTTGTCCGTAGCTGTATTTTCTTTTTTAGTGTGTGATCCGCTTTGGATACGGACGATGGCACCGGAGATATTTCGACTAAGAACATCATAATCAATTTCTGAAGGTCTCTGCCATGCTGAAACATCAATAATCGGTTTCATTTCAAGAGCATTGGTGATATGGTAACTAGAGCTAGGGCTAATCTTTTTAGGACTCGTACTAGTACTTGATTGTGTGGTTGTGGTCTCATTGGTTGTATTCGTTTTATCTACGGTATTTCCAGTTAATCCGGTTACGAAAATAAGGACAAAAAAGGAAAGGAAGAAACCAACGACAACGATCGGATTTATTTTCTTTCTCATCCCATCAATTTTACCCTAAAACAACAAAAAAATCAAAAAAATATGATTTAGATGGAAAGCGGAATTAAATAGAGCAGATAAAATGAGGAAAACGTCATTGGATGCACGATAAAAGCAGGAAAGAATTTAGCTTTTTCAAAACAAAAATTAGGTTTGACAGTTTGAACCACTTATTGGAAAAGTGGGAAGTGTTTTTATGCAAAGTATGCTATAATAGACAGTATACTCGAAGAAGGTTGGATTAGAAATGAAGATTGACAAGCGTCATTTGTTGAATTACTCGATACTCATTCCCTATCTCATATTATCTGTTATAGGTCTAGTAATGGTTTACTCTACTACCAGTGCCACGCAAATTATCAATGGTAAGGATCCATTTAGAACGGTTATTAACCAGGCGGGCTTCTGGGTGGTTAGTCTGATAGCAATCTACACGATTTATCGTATGAAGTTGAGTTTTCTACGAAAGAAGGCAGTCATTTATTCGGTCATTTTAGCAGAGATCTTCTTATTGGTAATATCTCGCCTGTTTCCCACTGTCAATGGTGCTCATGGCTGGATTCCTCTTCCAATCGCTGGAACCTTACAGCCTGCAGAATATCTGAAGTTAATTGTTATTTGGTACTTGGCTCACGAATTTGCTAAGCAGCAGGCTGATATTCGGACCTACGATTACCTCTCTTTGATTAGAGGTAGTTGGATTCCGAAAGAATTTACTGATTGGCGGATTATCAATCTCATCTTACTTGGCTTAGTGGCCACCTTGCCAGACTTGGGAAATGCCACGATTATTATTCTGATTATCATTGTGATGATTAGCGTAAGCGGTATTGCCTATCGCTGGTTTTCGACAGCGATTTTAGGGATAGTCGCTGCTTCAACGGTTATATTAGGAACGATTCGTATTTTCGGAGTTGAAACGGTCGAAAAAATTCCTCTTTTTGGCTATATTGCCCGCCGATTTGCTGCTTATTTTGATCCATTTGGCAATGCGACAGGTTCCGGTCTACAACTGACTCACTCTTACTATGCAATGAGCAATGGTGGCTGGTTGGGGCGTGGCTTAGGAAATTCGATTGAGAAAAAAGGGCACTTGCCAGAAGCCCATACCGACTTTGCCTTTTCCATTACGATTGAAGAACTTGGCTTTATAGGAGCGAGCTTGATTTTGGCCGTATTGTTCTTTTTAATTATTCGGATTATCATCGTTGGTATCCGTTCTCGTAGTCCTTTTAATTCCATGATGGCGCTTGGTATCGCAGGAATGTTACTCATTCAGACCTTCGTCAACATTGGTGGGATTTCGGGGATTATCCCTGCAACAGGGGTAACCTTTCCCTTCCTTTCACAGGGAGGATCCAGTCTCCTGATTATCTCTATCGGAATTGGCTTTGTTCTTAATATTGATGCCAATGAGAAACGTCGACTAATCGAGGAAGAGATTGAGCGTACATTAGTATAGAAAAGAGGTAGAAGATGATAATTCCCAAACTAGAAAATTGCAACAATAAAGAAATCATCCAGGAAGAAGTGACGATTCTGACATCTATTTTAGAAGAGGTCGCAGCACAGATGATGCCAGCAGAGACTTTCACCAAGATTCTCGAATTGTCTCAACTGTCTCATCGGGATGATTATCGAGCTTTAATCGAGATTATCGGTCAATTAAATAATGAAGAACTTGCAGTGATTTCTCGCTATTTTGCTGTATTGCCTCTTTTGATTAACATTTCAGAAGATGTAGATTTGGCCTATGAGATTAACCATCAAAATAATATTGAACAAGATTATCTTGGGAAAATCTCAACGACTATCGATCTGGTTTCACAAAAGGAAAATGCAGCTGAGATCCTTGAAAAATTGAATGTAGTGCCCGTCCTGACTGCTCATCCTACTCAAGTTCAACGCCAGTCTATGTTAGATTTAACCAAGCATATCCACGAGTTGCTTCGTCGCTACCGTGATGTGAAAAAAGGGCTGCTAAATAAGAGTAAGTGGGAAGACGAGCTACGTTGCTATATCGAAATTATCATGCAGACCGATATGATCCGTGAGAAGAAACTCAAGGTTACCAACGAGATTACTAATGTCATGGATTATTATAATTCTTCCTTTATCAAAGCGGTAACTAAGTTGCAACGTGAGTACAAGCGTTTGGCTGCAGAGAAGGGAATCGTTTTGAATAATCCCCGTCCTATTACCATGGGAATGTGGATTGGTGGAGATCGTGATGGGAATCCATTTGTAACTGCGGAAACGCTGAAACTATCAGCTCTGACTCAGTGTGAAGTCATCATGAACTACTATGATGAGCAACTTTATAAGCTCTATCGCAATTTTTCGCTTTCGACCTCTATTGTCAATGTATCAGCGGCTGTCAAGATGCTCGCAGATTTGTCAGAAGATAGTTCGGTTTATCGCGAGAATGAACCCTATCGCCGGGCTTTTCATTATATTCAGATGAAGTTAGCCAATACAAGAGATTATTTAATTCATAGCAAACCTTCCGAGGTTCGTTATGCTAACGTTGCAGAGTTCAAGGCAGACCTGTTCGCTATCAAACAGTCTTTGATCGAAAACAAAACAGCAGCTCTTTTAAAAGGTGATTTTACGGAGTTACTGGAAGCTGTTGAAGCATTTGGTTTCTATCTAGCTAGCATTGATATGCGTCAGGATTCTTCCATCCACGAAGCAAGCGTTGCGGAGCTACTAGCTTCAGCTCGCATTGTTGAAGACTATTCAAGTTTGTCAGAGGAAGCCAAGTGTCATGTCCTTTTGAAGCAGTTGGAGACAGATCCCCGTATTCTTTCTGCAACCCATGTGCCCAAGTCGGAGCAACTGGAAAAAGAATTGGCCATCTTTACTACAGCTCGTGAGTTAAAAGACAAACTTGGTGAGGAAATCATCAAGCAGCACATCATTTCCCACTCAGAGAGTGTGTCTGATTTGTTGGAATTAGCAGTCTTGCTCAAGGAGGTAGGACTGGTGGATACGGATAAGGCTCGTGTGCAGATTGTTCCACTATTTGAAACCATTGAGGACTTGGACAATGCGCCGGACACCATGCATCAATATCTGCAACTTGATCTGGCCAAACGCTGGATTGCAGGCAATAAACATTATCAGGAAATCATGCTAGGTTATTCGGATTCCAACAAGGATGGTGGTTATCTATCATCGGGTTGGACCCTCTACAAAGCACAAAATGAATTGACAAAGATTGGTCAAGAATACGGTGTTAATATTACCTTTTTCCATGGTCGTGGCGGCACAGTTGGTCGCGGCGGTGGTCCTTCTTATGATGCAATCACCTCTCAACCATTCGGTTCTATTAAAGACCGCCTTCGTTTGACAGAACAAGGTGAAGTTATTGGAAATAAGTATGGAAATAAAGATGCAGCTTACTACAATTTGGAAATGCTAGTATCTGCGACACTTGATCGCATGGTGACTCAAATGATTACGGATTCAAATGAAATTGATGGTTACCGAGAAACTATGGATGAAATTGTATTAGATAGTTACCAGATCTATCGTGAACTTGTTTTTAATAATCCACACTTCTATGACTATTTCTTTGCGGCAAGCCCAATCCGAGAAGTGTCCAGTCTCAATATTGGTTCACGACCAGCAGCACGCAAAACCATTACGGAAATTGGTGGACTGCGCGCTATTCCTTGGGTCTTTTCTTGGTCGCAAAACCGTGTCATGTTGCCGGGATGGTATGGTGTCGGCTCCAGCTTTAAACGCTTTATCGATAAGGGATCGGATAACTTAGCTAAGCTACAGAAAATGTATGAGTCATGGCCGTTTTTCCGTTCCTTACTATCAAATGTGGATATGGTCTTGTCCAAGTCAAATATGAATATTGCCCTTGAATACGCTAAAATGTGCGAAAGTGAAGATGTACGAAATATCTTTTATATCATTTTAGATGAGTGGCAACTGACAAAAGAGGTTATTTTAGCAATTGAACAAAATGAAGAACTCTTGGCAGATCTGCCCTTCTTGAAAGCAAGTCTTGATTATCGTATGCCTTACTTCAATATTCTTAACTATATCCAGATTGAACTGATTCGTCGCCTTCGTCGTGGGGAACTCAGTAAGGAACAAGAAAGTCTAATCCATATCACTATCAACGGTGTAGCAACAGGTCTACGAAACTCAGGTTAATACCCAATATGAAAATTAAAACTATCCTTTGTTAATTTGGTGGTTCTCCAAGCTTCAAAGGTCTCTGAAGCTATCTTCATTGTTATTTTTTCGTTTCTTTTTAATATCATTACAAACAACTTCTTAGGAGGTTGTTTTTTTACAAGCTGATTATCACTAAAAGATTCAAACGATGTATATTCGGTGGAAGAGTTTCAGCCTGTTAGATGGATATTGGAATCTAGTGGGAGAATGTTTGGCTTTGCTCTCGTCTATTTTTGAAGGATAAAAAGTTATAATAGTAGTGTAACCAAATGAATTTTCTTTCGTTATATTTATGAAAGGAGGAGATTATCATCAAGCTGGATGAATATGAAAAAGAAATTATCGGCATTGCTGAGGAAATTTCCTACTACTTGCAAAAATCAGGCGCCACACTTGCAGATAGTCAGGATATTGCTCAGGATGTGCTGGTCAAAATTCTAGAATCTGATATTGTTCTTCCTTTTGAAAAACTACGAGCCTGGCTCTATCGTTCAGCAGTCAGAGCCTATATTGATAAATACAGGAGAGACAAACGCTACCATGAGTTACTACAGAAAGAATTTTTCAGTAAGCAAGCCATGGTTCAGTACGACCATGAGGGGTATGAAGACCTTTATCAGGCAGTAGCAGAATTACCAGACAAGTACCAACTTGTCATTGACCTATTCTATTTTCAGGAGATGAGTGTCCAAGAAATTGCTCATATCTTAGGAAATAGCCAGAGTCTTGTTAAAATCAACCTCTATCGAGGGCGAAAACAACTAGCAAAATTATTGAAAAAGAAAGGTTATGATGATGAAAACTTTTGAAATTGCAGCAAAGAGAAGCAAGAAGAAACAGTTGATAAAAGTGGTAGGTTTATCCATTATAGGAGTATTGGTAGTGACAGGAATCGGCATAAGAACCTTACAACTGTTAACAGCTAATCATGCTAATACAGTCTATAAAGAACATGAATTATTGACTCAAGTTGCTTACCCAAATATCGAATATTCGACCTACTACTACAAGGCTACTGGTATGTTTGCAGGGGCTGTTCATGCTGATCGCCATAAAAATTTAGCAGGGATTCCTGTGGCATTTGGTGATTATGAATATCACTATGATTGGATGGGAAGCTATCACGATCCTTCGCAGGACGGTGCTTCTTATAAAAAAGGGGGTGCGTATGATCGGCAAACCTGGACAAAATTGCCACTATTTTTCAATACCGATGTTTCAAACAGAGATAACACGGCCAACTCTCCAAGTAAAGAATTGGCGATGGTTAAAGATATGCCCAATCAGCTAGTAGAAGTAGCGATTACTTTTAACAAGAGATATAGCTATGCCGATTTGCAGAAAATGCTTCCAAAAAATTTGCAGCAAAATTGGTATTGGATTGGTACACAATCTAAGCAAGAAGCGCCTGATCGTATTGATCAGTTATTTGGACTGAGAGCAGAAGCGCTGCAGGTTGTAAAGCTAGATGATACATCTCCACAGGAAATAAGAGAACGAAATGCTTTGACACCTATGAAAGAATTGGTAGGGAAATACAAAATGTCTATTGGAGATTACAAGTTATCCAATGATCTTCAAGCTTTTTTAGACAAGTTTGGTCACACAGACTTTACCAAACAATCAGACATTGATAAAATGGAGTTTGCGGGAGTTATTTTGACAGGTCAGGCAGAGGATTTTGCCCAACTTGAAAATGCAGAATGGATATATGCATCTAGTATTGGATCTTCTACTCCAAAACAACCGTATCATAGGTGATGCACAGAGGAAAAAGCTGGCAGTGGTCAGCTTTTTTCTATGAAATTAGCTGCTGGAATAAGAGAGGAAAGCGTTTGCGCAACAAGTGAAAGAATGATAAAATGGATGGGTTAGGAGGTAGCAATAGATGACAGAACGAACAGCTCTTTACCATCGTCCCGATTCAGAGTATGCTTATCTATACAAGGAGAATCAGATCCATCTTCGATTTCGAACCAAGTTTCAAGATGTCACCTCAATATGTGTCCACCATGGAGATCCTTTTATTTTCTACCAACAAGGATACCAATACCAAGCAGAAATGGAAAAAGTCGCTAGCGATAACCTGTTTGACTACTGGCAAGTAGAGCTTAAGACGGACTTTGGTAGATTACAATATATCTTTGAGCTAATCGGTAGGGATGGACAGAGACTCCTCTATGGCGAAGGCGGCCCTCTAGCTGCTTCAGAAGAGAAACTCCATTCATTCATGAACGGCTTCAAACTTCCTTATTTGCATGAGTTGGACAGATGTCAGGTTCCTGCATGGGTTTCAGGAACAGTTTGGTATCAAATTTTTCCAGACCGTTTTGCTAGAGGAAAGGCATCGGAAGCAAAGCAGACGTTTAGAGAGTGGAATCCAGACCTAGCACCAAGTCCAAATGATTTTTTTGGTGGAGATTTAGCAGGGATTATCGAGCATCTGGACTATTTACAAGATTTAGGCATCACAGGTCTATACCTCTGTCCGATTTTTAAAGCGCCCAGTAATCATAAGTATGACACGAGCGATTATTACCAGATCGATCCTCAATTTGGCACGAACGAAGAGTTGAAACAATTGGTTTCCAAAGCTCATCAGCGTGGGATGAGAGTCATGCTGGACGCTGTCTTCAACCATATTGGTTACCAGTCTAAACAATGGCAGGATGTACTCGAAAAAGGGGAACATTCAATCTATCGCGATTGGTTTCATATTGATCGTTTTCCGTTGGTGGAAGAAAAGAACGGACAAGAATGTGTAAACTACCAGACCTTTGCTTTTCAAAAGGAAATGCCCAAGCTAAATACTGCACATCCAGAGGTAAAGGCCTATCTTCTGGATATTGCTCGCTTTTGGATAGAAGAATGTGATATTGATGCTTGGCGATTGGATGTTGCCAATGAAATTGACCATCAATTTTGGAAGGAATTTAGAAAAACGGTTTTGTCCATCAAGCCAGACTTATTCATTCTTGGGGAAATCTGGCACAGTGCCCAATCGTGGCTAGTGGGAGATGAGCACCACTCCGTTATGAACTATCCACTAGCTAGCGCAATAAAATCATTTTTCTTAACGGGAGAGTTAACAGACAAAGAATTTATAGCTTCGCTGAATAGCCAACGGTTTACCTATCGTCAGCAGGTGAGAGAAGTTCTCTTTAATCTACTGGATTCGCATGATACAGAGCGAATTAGTACGACTGCTAAAGGAGATAAGAATGCGATCAAAGCGGCTTTAGTTGCCCTCTTCTTTCAAGTAGGAAGCCCTTGTATCTACTACGGGACAGAAGTGGGACTATCTGGTGGAGAGGATCCAGATTGTAGGAAGGTTATGCCGTGGAAAAAAGAACAGCAAGATGAGGAGTTGCTGGCTTTTGTGACAAAGCTCATCCATTTGCGACAAACCTACCAAACGATCATTCAGAATGGAAAATTCTCCTTGGAGTCAACTGAAGAACGGCTATTAAGGATGACCTACACTAACGAAGACAAGTCCATTACTCTCTACTTTAACCAAGGGAAAGAACAGGTCAGTCTTCCCGATGGCTGCCTTGTCTGCCTAGCCAATGGTCTGATTGAAAATGGACAAGAGAAAAATCTCATGTCCAAGGGGGTAGCCCTCGTAGAACATGGATAAATTAAAAAACGATAGAAAATGCTTGCAATTCTGCTACAATTTGATAGAATAGTAAGGTAAAGTTAGACTGTATTGCCTACTGTCTATCTATAAAATATATTTTATTGGAGGCTTTTACCAAAATGGCAAAAGAAAAATACGATCGTAGTAAACCACACGTTAACATTGGTACAATTGGACACGTTGACCACGGTAAAACTACTTTGACTGCAGCTATCACAACTGTATTGGCACGTCGCTTGCCTTCATCAGTTAACCAACCTAAAGACTATGCGTCTATCGATGCTGCTCCAGAAGAACGCGAACGTGGTATCACTATCAACACTGCACACGTTGAGTACGAAACTGAAAAACGTCACTATGCTCACATCGACGCTCCAGGACACGCGGACTACGTTAAAAACATGATCACTGGTGCTGCCCAAATGGATGGTGCGATCTTGGTAGTAGCTTCAACTGACGGTCCAATGCCACAAACTCGTGAGCACATCCTTCTTTCACGTCAGGTTGGCGTTAAACACCTTATCGTCTTCATGAACAAAGTTGACTTGGTTGACGATGAAGAATTGCTTGAGTTGGTTGAAATGGAAATCCGTGACCTTCTTTCAGAATACGACTTCCCAGGTGATGATCTTCCAGTTATCCAAGGTTCAGCTCTTAAAGCTCTTGAAGGTGACGCTAAGTACGAAGACATCGTTATGGAATTGATGAACACTGTTGATGAGTACATTCCAGAACCAGAACGTGATACTGACAAGCCATTGCTTCTTCCAGTCGAAGACGTATTCTCAATCACTGGTCGCGGTACTGTAGCTTCAGGACGTATTGACCGTGGTACTGTTCGTGTCAACGACGAAATCGAAATCGTTGGTCTTCAAGAAGAAAAATCTAAAGCAGTTGTTACTGGTGTTGAGATGTTCCGTAAACAACTTGATGAAGGTCTTGCCGGCGATAACGTTGGTGTGCTTCTTCGTGGTGTTCAACGTGACGAAATCGAACGTGGTCAAGTTATCTCTAAACCAGGTTCAATCAACCCACACACTAAATTCAAAGGTGAAGTTTATATCCTTACTAAAGAAGAAGGTGGACGTCACACTCCATTCTTCGACAACTACCGTCCACAGTTCTACTTCCGTACAACTGACGTAACTGGTTCAATCAAATTGCCAGAAGGTACTGAAATGGTAATGCCTGGTGATAACGTAACTATCGACGTTGAATTGATTCACCCAATCGCTGTTGAACAAGGTACTACTTTCTCTATCCGTGAAGGTGGACGTACTGTTGGTTCAGGTATGGTTACAGAAATCGAAGCTTAATTCGATTGAGTTCCCAGAAATAACAATTATAATCAGACAAAAAGAAAACTCTCTACTTTCCGGTAGG